>CAUSQL010000035.1:0-15441 GCA_963533935.1 uncultured Cardiobacteriaceae bacterium | reverse complement strand
CTCCAACAACGGCTCCAACAACGGCTCCAACAACGGCTCCAACAACGGCTCCAACAACGGCTCCAACCACTGGCCCAAGTCCGACTACCGCGCCAACGGGAACTCCAGCGCCCACAAGTACGCCCACCACATTACCAACTGGGGCACCGACCGGAACCCCAGCACCAACGGCATCACCAATTTCCGGTGGCCATAACGGCACCCTGGTTTACCAAGGTCAAAGTGGTATTTCCGGTGAACAATCCTACATGGGTGTGTCCAGCACTAAAGATCAGTTTGGCAATACCATTAGCTATGGAAATATTGGCGATCCAAGTCCATATGCCGCCATGGTTGTCGAGGGGGGCATGACCTTCTCTGACGGTAGTAATAACAACACTGCTAATGTGGCCATAGGCGACGACGGTTTGGAAATCCACGTTGAGGGCAGTGGAACTGCTAGAGAGCAAATCAGCTATCTAGGTAGTAAGAATCAAGATGGCCGGACTTCTCTAAATATTAAAGGTGTTGCGCCCACACCAATTAATGTGCCGGTTGACGTTTCGCAATATAACTCTAAGGTTAAGACTCTAGTTGCTGACGATAGCAACAAGACGAAGTATGCCCAGAGCATTCACATAGCTGGCGTTGCTAAACCATTGGTAACTGGTCTACCAGTACCATTGGCCACGCCAAATATGAACTATAGTTTGGTGAACGTACACGGTGATGTAACCAACGAAGTAAATATGCCTAGAACTAACCCCATACCGACCGCATTGGCTAAATACGCCGGTGAGGCCACCTATGGCAAGTTCAATAGCACTGATATTTTGAGTGGTACTTCAAGGGCGGAAGTGGACTTTGGCAATAAGGTGATTAAAAACCTTAATGTGAATATTCCTGACCCGGCCAGCGGTGCACCAGTTGTTGATTACACCTGGAATGACTTGGCCATCAACGGCAATCACTTCCAGAGCACTGGCCAGGGAACCAATAACTTTAACCTGGGTAGTGCAACCAATGCTCCTAACGTAACTTCACCACAGACTGGCGGTTTCTTCTACGGTCAGTATGGTGACGCCATCGGTGGCACTTACTACGGCAACGATGGTTCCGGAACCTATCTAAATACCAAGCAGGATAACTAAACTGCTTTAGTCCAAGGCTCCCGCAAGGGAGCCTTTTATTATTATTAATGGAGTAATATGAAAAAATTCACTCTAGCCAGCCTAAGCCTGGCCCTACTCACCGCCTGCGGCGGCGGTTCAGAAACCCCCGCCGGCCTATCGGTTTTTGTTCCCGAGGGCTACAACGTTGCCCCAAAAACCAGCCCAAATGCTAATAATCCCAATCCGAGCGCGATTCCCAGCGTTACTCCCAATAACAGTGGTAATAATGTGGGCAATGCAAACTCTGGTGGTAATAACAATGCTGGTAGCAACGGCAATACGGGTGGCAGCGGCAATTCCGGTGCTAGCAATTCCGGCAGCAATAATTCCAGCAACAACGGCGGCAGCAGCAACGCCGGTGGCAGCAATGGTTCCGGCGGTGGCGCCGGCTTTATCCCCATGCCGACGGCCGTCCCAACCACAACCTTGGTGCCAACTACGACGGCAATGCCAACGGCCACCGTTACTGCAGTTCCCTCACCAACCACAACGGGGACGCCTTCACCTACTGCGACGGCGGCACCAAGCCCAACGGCCACGGCTGCCCCATTGCCGAGTGCTCCCGTAACCCCGACCGCAACCGTTGCTCCTTCACCAACTACTACCGCTGCCCCATCGCCGAGCGCCTCAGCCACTCCAACCGTAGCACCTTCATCAACCGCAACGGCCGCGCCGAGTCCAACAGCTACAGCTGTTCCCTCACCCAGTGGCCCAGCAACGCCCACGGTCGTTCCTTCGCCAACCGTATCAGTTACGGCAGCTCCTTCACCAACCGTAACGGTGGCGCCAAGTCCAACGGCCACAACCGGGCCTTCGCCTACCGCCACCGCTGTTCCATCGCCAAGCAGTTCAGCAATCCCAACCGCGACGGCGACACCGAGCCCGACTGCCACAACTGCCCCTTCGTCCACCGCTGCTGCTACTCCGACCGCGTCGGCAACCGTAGCGCCTTCACCAACGGCGACTGTAGCACCAAGCACTACGGCTGCCCCTTCAGCCACGGCGACCGCCGCGCCGACCATAACAGCTGCACCAACGGCCACCGCAGCACCCACCGCCACTGCTCGACCGGCACCCACCGATGGCGAGGGTAGCGGCGTTATCGGCACCAAGGCCCTGGGCTATCAGCTGGCCACCTCCTCCAGCGCCAGCAAGGCCTACGGCCAATTCAGCGGCCCCATCACGCCGTCATCTTCACCGGATACCATTAAATTTAAGGATCAGGTGCGGATGTTTTGGATTAATGGTGAAGCGGTCGGCGAGCTGCAAATTCCTACGGACCGTAATTTGACGAACCACGACGCCGGCACCATCGAAATTATGGGAACGACGGGCCAAGTGAAAATTAACAGCCAGGTCAATGCCATCAGCGACCGCGGTAAGGCGGTGCATTTCACTGGCAGCAGCAATGTGGGCGGTCTTTTCGGCACCGTGCCGGTCAATGGCGCCTATGTGGTGGGTGAAAGGAGCGAAAACATGCCGGTCAGCGGCACGGCCAATTACCAGGGTTCAGCCAGCTATAGCGGCTACGACGACACCACCATTAAGAACGGCCGTTCCAGCGCCCAGGTGGACTTCAGCCAGAAGAAAATGAACCTGAACATCAGCGTTCCCGATGCCCAGGTCAATGAGAACTTCAACGATATGGCCATCAACGGCAATAGGTTCAGCGCCGGCATGAGCTACGACGGCCTGCAAATCGGCCCGGCCCAGAACAACGAGTCCCGCACCAGTGGCTACTTCTACGGCGACCAGGCGGAAGCCCTCGGCGGCACCTTCTACAACACCAAGGGCCTCGGCACCTACAGCGGTGAAAAACAGTAATTAACTGCATTAATTTACATACAAGGGAAGCGCCCGTATGTTTGTATAAAACCATTAACATACGGACGGGCGCTTCTTATGTATGTATTTAATGCCATTGCCCCGGGGTGCACGGAAATTACAGACAGGCGGGCGCTTTAGCTGTATTTAAACTCGCTATAATTTATTACATAAATTTAATAAACGAGGAATCACCATGAAAATAGGCATTTTGGGCGGTGGCCAGCTGGGGCGCATGTTTCTCCAGGCGGCCAATAACTATCCCAATGAAATTTCCATCCTTGACCCGGACAGCGCTGCGCCCTGCCGGGGGCTGGTGCGTAACTTCTTCCAGGGCAATCTGCAGGACTATTTTACGGTGATGAATTTCGGTCGTAATCTGGACGTTATCGGCATCGAGATTGAGCACGTTAATGGGAACGCACTGGCGGATTTGGAGCGCCAGGGCAAGAAGGTAATTCCCAGCCCGGCGGTGCTAAAAACCATTCAGGACAAGGGATTACAGAAAAAATTCTATCTAAATCAAGGCATTGCCAGCGCCCCCTTCGTCCTCTTCGACGGGGCAGAGCTGCCGGAGCAGCGGCCCAAATTTCCCCTTATCCAGAAAACCCGCACCGGCGGTTACGACGGCAAGGGCGTGCAGCTGGTGCGCAAGGTGAAAGACCTGTGGCCGGTGCCGTCGGTGCTGGAAGAGCTCTGTCCCATTAAGAAGGAGCTGGCGGTAATCGTCGTGCAGAACGAGGCGGATTGCCGCTGCTACGAAACCGTGGAAATGCTCTTCGATGAGCGGCTGAATCTGGTGGATTCGGTGCAAATGCCGGCGGATATTCCCGCAAAAATTAACCGCCAGGCCCAGGCGCTGGCTCTGGCCACCGCCAAGGCCTTTGCTGCCCCGGGCATCTACGCCGTGGAAATGTTCCTCACCGAGAACGACGAACTCTGGGTTAATGAAACCGCCTGCCGGGTGCACAACTCCGGCCATCTGACCATCGAAGCCTGCGCCAGTTCCCAGTTCGACCAGATGTATCGGCTGCTGGCCGGCCTGCCGCTGGGCGCCGTAACCCGCCAGCACTGTGCCACCATGCTCAATCTGGTGGGCGAGCCGGCCGACCAGCTGAATTTATCCGCGCTGTTGGCGGTGGAGCAGCTCTATCTGCACTGGTACGGCAAAAGCGAGGCGCGGCCGGGGCGGAAAATGGGCCATCTCACCCTCCTGGCGCCGGATTTGACTAAACTGCGGGCTAAGGTCAAAGAAATTAAGGAGTTACTATGATTGCCATTGTGATGGGCAGCGACAGCGATTTAACGGTCATGGGTGAGGCGGTGGAAATCTGCCGGCAGTTTGAGGTGGCCCATGAGGTGAGCATCGTCTCCGCCCACCGTACGCCGGAGCGACTGCTGGACTACGGCAAGCGGGCGGCGGAGCGGGGTTTGAAGGTCATCATCGCCGGGGCCGGCGGCGCGGCGCACCTGCCGGGCATGCTGGCCGCCGTTACCCCGCTGCCGGTCATCGGCGTGCCCATTTTGTCGCGCAATTCCATCGACGGCTGGGACAGCATTTTGTCCATTTTGCAAATGCCGGCGGGGGTGCCGGTGGCCACGGTGGCCCTGGACGGGGCGAAGAATGCGGCGCTGCTGGCCCTGCGCATGTTGGCGTTGAGCGATGCGACTTTGGCGAAGCAGCTGCTGGTATTCCAGGAGAATCAGCGCCAGGCGGTGCTGGATAAGGCGCTGGCCATGAAGAAGGACTATCCCTGCGACTATTAGCGTAAATATAAATACAAGGGGGCGGTTGTTCAGCTTGCGCCTCACGCACCCATCGCTGACGCTCGGGCGCTTCCCCTGTATGTAATTAACGGCCTAATTACATACAGGGGAAGCGCCCGTCCGTCGGTAAATGGCGCTTTTGTGGCGTTTAAGCTTGTTGGAGGGTACGCGCAACGCCAAGACCTTTAGCTTGCCCCGTTTGTAAATCCCGGCCATAAAAAAGGCGCTTCCGGAGAAGCGCCCATTGCCAGTCCCGCGGGATTAGTCCCGGGAAGCAAAGATGTTCAATAGCTGAACGAAGATGTTGTATATATCCAGGAACAGGTCCAGGGTGGCCAGAATGTAGTTGTCCTGGTCGCCGTGGATAATGGCACTGGTGTCGTAGAGCACGTAGCCGCTGAACACGAGCAGGAAGAAGGCGGACATGGCCACCTGGCCACCGGTCATGCCGAAGAGCGCCATGCCCAGGGAGGCAAGAATGCCCACGATTAGGGCGCAGAACAGGTAGCCGCCGAGGAACTTAAAGTTCGTGCCGGTTTTCAACACGTAGGCGGACAGGCCGGCGAAGATTATGGCCGTGCCGAGCAGCGCCTTAACCACCACACCGCCAGCGTTCATGGACACCAGCATGTTCATGGTGCTGGACAGGGCAAAGCCCATAAAGCCAGTTAGGGCGAACAGTAGAACTACGCCCATGCCGCTGTTGCGCTTGGCCTGAATGCCAAAGATTAGGGCCATGAAGACGATGAGGTGAATCCACGGATTGATGCGGCCGATGTTCATCACCATGCCCGCGTAGGCGCAGAGGCTGCTGAAAAGCAGGGTGGCGCTTAGCAGTTGGTAGGTTTGCCGCAGCACCTTATTGCGGACAATTAGGGTGTCCTTGTCGAGAACAATCTGGTTGTTCATGGTTGAATTCATAAAATTAACTCCTAGAAGAAAAAATGATAAATGGGGCCATTAATGATTAATTAAAGCGCCCACCGGGAATTGTGGCAGCTTTTCCCGCCCTTTTAAAGGGGAAATTTCCAATAAAAACAAGGCGCCAATCACCGTGGCCCCCAGTTCCTCCAGCAGCTGAATGCAGGCGGACATAGTGCCACCGGTGGCCAGCACGTCATCAACCATCAGGATTTTCATGCCTTTTTTCACATCGTCCCGGTGCACTTCGAGCACGTCCTCGCCGTACTCCAGCTGGAAATGCAGGCGGGCTACCGGCCGGGGCAGCTTGTGAGGCTTGCGCAGGGGAATGAAACCGATGCCGAGGCGGTGGGCCAGGGCCGAGGCGAAGATGAAGCCGCGGGCCTCAGGACAGGCGAGCACGTCCGGCTTTAGGCCCTGGGCCGCGCAGAACTGGGCCATTTCCTCAATGGCCGCGTGAAAGGCCGGGCCGTTGGCCAGCAGCGGGGTGATGTCCTTAAAAATAACGCCCGGCTTTGGATAATCGGGCACGTTGATGACCTGGGAACGCCAATCCATAGATAGTCCTTAAAAAGGCCTATTGTGCCAGCGAATGCTTTTCCCTGCCGTTAATTAAAGTATTTAGCTAATGGATTATTGTCCCAATTAAATAATTAGCCCCTTTAATTGCCAATTAACCATTAATTAATGGCATTATTGCTTGAATTAAAAGCCAGTAACCATGCGTGTTGTAGCGGCGCAACAATTAATTATTATTTTCCTGCGGCACTAATAATTTATTCCGAAATATTTTTAAATAATTTAGAATAAGCCCCCATTATTGGTGAATAAATTTTCAAGGAACGGAATCTTTGATGAAAAAATTATCCCTACTGCTAATGCTCAGCGGCGCCGTCTTCGGCCAAAGCAATGACGGCCAGGGCAGTGAAGACTGGGTGCTGGTCTGCGATAACACGAACACCTGCCGCCTGGCCGGCTACCAGATGGAGAGCGACGACCACCCGGTGTCCGTACTCATCACCCGCGAGGCCGGCGACGTGCCCATGAGCGTCTATCTGGCGCTGGAGGCCAAGGACCAGCCGCTGCCGGCCCAGGTAAAGCTGACCATCGACGGTGAAGACCTGGGGGAAGTGCCGCTGAATAAGGAGGGCCGCGGCCTATTCAACGCGGTGCAGGTGCAGGCCCTGGGCAAATCCATCGGTAAAAACACCATACCCACCATTAATTTCACCGCCGGCGAGCGGGTCTGGCGCCTATCGCCCAACGGTGCCCGCCGCCGCTTCATCGAGCTGGAAGAAAAGCAGAAGCGCATTAATCGCCCCGGTTCCTTCACCAGCCCCGGTGACAGCACCACACCCATGCTGGCGGCCAAGAAAAAGCCGGTGCTTAAGCTGGTGGTGCCGCCGGCCGATAGTCCAACCAGCTGGTCACGGGAAGACGCCGGCTTCGCCCAGTTCAACACTGATATAGCTAAGGCACTGAAAAATATGGGCATTAAGTGCCACCCGCTCATCAATAACGAGGAGGCGGTGAACGAGTTTGCCAAGTTCACGGTCTTCAAGCTGACCAATGATAAGGTGTTATTGCAAAGCCCCTGCGAATACGGCACCTACAACATGACTTCGGTCTTTGCCGTGGCCAGCGGCGGTGAGAAGCACAAGATTGATAAGGTCTACCTCATCAGCTCCTTCGGCGAGAGTGACGATAAGGCCTACAGCAAGGGCGTTATCCGCGGTGTGGAAAAGCCCGGCGGCCGCGAAGATTGCACCGCTGTCCGTGAACTCAGCTGGGACGGCTATAAATTTGAAGAAACCAAGGTGCTGCACAAGGGGCTGTGCCGGGGCTTTAGCAAAAATCCCTGGGAATTGCCCAGCGTGGTCAGCGACGTGCAATAGATTTCAAAAAGTAAACCTCTATATTTTTGGCGGCCCTCCGGGGTCGTTTTTTTCTAACCGTTTTAGGAGTAGCCATGGGTAAATTTAAGACATTTATAAAGAATCTCTGGCGGCGCTATGAGGGCTGGCTGCAACGCTGGGGCCTGGACCAAACCAGCTGTTCCCGCTGCGTGCCGCAAATTAAAGAACATAAATTGGCACGGCCGGAAAAGCCGGCGGACAAAGCGCCGGAATAAATACAGACGGGCGCTCCCCCTGTATGTAAATAGAGTTATTAAACATCATAAATATCCACCACGGTTGCCCAATCACCGTTAAGATTAGCCGTGGATTAACACTTATTAAGCTACAAACGGGCGGGGTCTTTGACCTGACGGTCTCAGGCCTTCGGCTTCTTCGCTGGCGCTCAGGCCTTCGGCTTCTCCCGTTTGTAAAAACGCTTTCTAACAATAAAGGTACTGACATGACTCTATTTATCTGCTGTGTGGCGCTGCTCATCGGCGCCTACTTCACCTACGGGGTGGTGGTGGAACGCATCTTCGGCATTAAGCCCAATCGGCCCACGCCGGCCCACACCCTGGCCGACGGCGTCGATTACATGGTATTGCCGAAGTGGAAAATTTGGCTAATCCAGCTGCTGAACATCGCCGGCACCGGGCCCATCTTCGGCCCCATTCTCGGCGCCCTCTACGGCCCGGTGGCCATGCTGTGGATAGTCATCGGCTGCATCTTCGCCGGCGCCGTCCACGACTATTTCTGCGGCATGATTTCCATCAGGAACGGCGGCGCCTCCATTCCCCAAATGGCCAGCCGCTACATCGGCAAACCCATTCGCCTGGTCATCGAAATCTTCGCCCTACTCCTGCTGGTGCTGGTGGGCGCCGTATTTGTAACCTCGCCGGCGGGGCTGATGGCGCAAATCACCGAGACAGTCATCGGCAAGGGCGTGGCCGGCACCGCGCAAATTACCACGGTCTGGGCGGTAATCATCTTCGCCTATTACGTGGTGGCGACGCTGCTGCCCATCGATAAAATCATCGGCAAGATTTACCCCATCTTCGGCGCTCTACTCATGTTCATGACCTTCGGCATCATGGGCGCGCTGCTGCTGGAGGGTGACGCGCGGCCGCTGTTCCGCTCCGTGGGCCTGGCCGACGGCCTGAGCATTGGCGACTTCTTCAGAAACTTTAATCCGAATCCCAATATGCCCATCTGGCCGCTGATTTTCATCACCATCAGCTGCGGTGCCCTGTCCGGCTTCCACGCCACCCAGACTCCGCTGATGGCCCGCTGCTCCGACAACGAGCGCGAAGGCCGCTTCATCTTCTATGGCGCCATGATTACGGAGGGCATCATCGCCCTCATCTGGTGCATGGTGGGCCTGTCCTTCTACGACGACGTGCAGGCGCTCCAGGCGGCCATTAAGGCCGGCACCCCGTCCAAGGTGGTCTACGACGCGGCCACGACCATGCTCGGCACCTTCGGCGGCGTGCTCGCGGTGCTCGGCGTGGTGGTGCTGCCCATCACCTCCGGCGACACGGCCTTCCGCGCCGCGCGGCTGCAGCTGTCGGAATTCCTACGCCTCGACCAGCGGCCCATGGTGAACCGTTTAATCATCGCCGTGCCGCTCTTCGCCATCGGCGGCTGGCTGACTACCATTGATTTCACCGTGCTGTGGCGCTACTTCAACTGGGCGAACCAGACCACGGCCACCATCATGCTGTGGATTGCCAGCGCCTACCTGTACCGCCACCGTAAATTCCACTGGGTGTGCACGGTGCCGGCGCTGCTGATGAGCCAGGTGGTGTTGATGAACCTGTTCTGGGACGGCAAATTGGGCTTCGGCCTGGATTACGGCCTGTCGGCGGCGGCGGCGGTGGCCATTACCGCCCTCATGCTGTTCGGCCTGCTTAGGGGTTTAAAACCCAAGGCCGGCGAGGACTGGAGCAGCGACTAGCGAATTTACCGACGGAGGGGCGCTTCCCCTGTTTGTAAAAATAGCGATATTTACAAACAGGGGAAGCGCCCCGTTGTATTTAAAAGCCCCCCAATGCCGCCGCCGGCCCGGCGGTATAATCAGCGCCTTTACTTCAATTAAGGACTAATCCCATGTTTTTCATATCCGATGCCCTCGCCCAACAGGCCCCCGCTCCCCAGGGAGGCGGCCTCTTTGGCATTCTTCCCCTCATCATTCTCATCGTCGTGATGTACTTCCTCATGATTCGCCCCCAGCAGAAGCGGGCCAAGGAACACCGCGCCCTGGTGGACGCCCTGAAGAAGGGCGACGAAGTCATCACCAACGCCGGCCTCATGGGTCGCATCACCGCCCTGGACCAGCACGCGGTGGATTTGGAAATCGCCGACAAGGTCATCGTGCGCATGCAGCGGGGCTACGTGGTGGCCGTGCTGCCCAAGGGCACGCTGAAGCAGCAGCTGAAGGAAGAAGCTAAGAAAGAAGAAACCAAAAAAGAAGAAGCCAAAGGCGAGCTGGAGAAAAAGGACTGATGAACCAATTCACCAAGTGGAAGTTCCGGGCCGTGGCCGCGGTGCTGCTGCTCGGCCTGCTGCTGGCCCTGCCGAATATCTTCGGCAAGAGCCCGGCGGTGCAAATGCAGTTCGCCGACCGGGCCGCCGCGGAAAGCGCCATCGGGAGCCTGGATTGGGCCGGCCTTAACTTGCCCAAGCCCAGCCGCGTGCAGTACCACGACCGGGGCCAGGTCAATATCTTTTATCCCAACACGGACCAGCAGATTCAGGCCAAGGATTACCTGGCGAAGCGCTTCAGCGAGGCCAAGGCCACCGTCAATCTCATTTCCAACGGCCCCGGCTGGCTGGAAAGCATCGGCCTGAAGCCCATGAACCTGGGCCTGGACCTGCGCGGCGGCATTTCCTTCCTGCTCCAGGTGGACAGCAAGGAATTGTTTAAGCGGAAGAGCAGCGAGCTGACCGACCAGGTCAATGAGGCCCTTAAAAAGGAACAGGTGGAAAGCAGCACCATAAGCGCCATCGACCGGGGCGGCGTGGCCATCTTCTTTAAAGATGATGCGACCCGCAGCCGGGGCGAAGAGGCCCTACGTAAAAATAACGTGGCCCGGGGGCTGGAGCAGCACAACAGCGACGGCGACGGCAAGTACGCCCTGGAACTACGCTACACGGAAAAGGACATCGTCGAGATGCAGCGCAAGACCGCCGAGCAGAACCGCATTCGCATGTCCGGCCGGGTGAACAGCCTGGGGGTGGCCGAGCCCTCCATTCAAGTAGTGGGCAACGACCGCATTCTCGTGCAGCTGCCGGGCATTCAGGACGTGGCCCAGGCCAAGGAGCTGCTCGGTTCCACTGCGACGCTGGAGTTCTACATGGTGGACGAGGACGGCGACGTGGCCGAGGCAGTGAAGCTGGGCCGCGGCAAGCTGGGCCAGAAATTGTCCTACTTTGAGGACGGCCGCCCCATTCTCTTGAAAAGTAAGATGCTGCTGTCCGGCGAACACATCATTGACGCCAGCTCCGGCCTCGGCCGCACCGGCCCGGAAGTTAGCGTGAAGTTGGACAGCGCCGGCGGCAGCCAGATGTCGCAGATTACCCACGCCAACGTGGGCAAGCAGATGGCTACCCTCTACGTGGAATACATTCCGGTAACGAAGATTGACGCCAACGGCCAGGAAAGCACCAGCGTGGAGAAAAAGGAAATGGTGGCCAACGCCGCTACCATTCAGGGGGTCTTTGGTTCCGACTTCCAGATTACCGGCATTAATCCCATGGAACGGGCGGATAAGCTGGCGGCTACCCTGCGGGCCGGTTCGCTGGTGGCGCCGGTTTACATCATTGAAGAACGCACCATCGGCCCCTCCGCCGGGCAACAGAACATCGACCAGGGCATTAATGCCTCCCTGCTGGGCCTGCTGCTGGTGGCCGGCTTCATGTGGGTCTACTACGGCCGCCTGGGCCTCTACGCCAACATTGCCTTGGCCTTTAACCTGGTGCTGTTGATTGCGCTGATGTCCCTCATCGGTGCGACGCTGACCCTGCCGGGCATCGCCGGCATTGTCCTAACCATGGGCATGGCCGTGGACGCCAACGTGCTGATTTACGAACGTATCCGCGAGGAGAAGGAACAGGGGCTGGGCGCGCGGGAATGCGTGAGCCTCGGCTTCGGCAACGCCATGGCCACCATCGTGGACGCCAACATCACCACGCTGATTGTGGCCTTAATGCTGTTCAGCTTCGGCGCCGGCCCCATCAAGGGCTTTGCCGTAACCCTGACCCTGGGCATTCTGACCACCATGTTCAGCGCCATTTACGTAACCCGCGGGCTGGTGGAGTGGTTCGAGCTGCGCCGCCCCAACCCGGAAATTAAATTGTGAGGTTCCATGCGCATTAAACTCCCCTACATCTCCTTCATGAGCTACAGCCGGGCCGGCAACTGGCTATCCATCGTGCTGACGGCGCTGGCCCTGCTGCTGATTGTCTTCCGTGGCTTTAACTTTGGCCTGGAACTGACCGGCGGCGCCACCATGGAGCTGCAATACGCCCAGGCCGCCGATGTGGAGCGCGTCCGCGCCGTGGTGAATAAGATTCACCCGGAGGCCTCGGTGGTGCAGTACGGTTCCTCCCGCGATTTGCAGGTGCGCTTCGGCGAAATGGAAGGTAAGAACACCGACCAGCTGCTGGAGGACATCGGCGCGGCGCTGAAGGCCGACAACGGCGACTTCAAGCTGGTGGGCCAGTCGAAGATTGGCGGCCAGTACCGGGAAGAGCTGGTGGAAAACGGCATTCTTGCGCTGCTGCTGTCGTCCCTGGGCATGGTCATCTACCTGGGCCTGCGCTTCGAGCTGAAGTTTGCCCTCGGCGCGGTGCTGGCGCAGCTGCACGACGTGATTATCACCGCCGCCTTCTTCTCTCTGACCCAGCGCACCTTTGACCTGACGGTGCTGGCGGCGCTGCTGGCCATTCTCGGCTACTCGGTGAACGACACGGTGGTGGTCTTTGACCGTATCCGGGAGAACTTCCTGAAAATGCCGAACGATACGCCGAAGAAGGTCATCGACGACGCCATCAACCAGACCCTGGCGCGCACCACCATCACCAGCTTAACCACCCTGCTATCGGTAGTGGCCATTGCAGTGCTGGGCGGTTCCACCCTGTTCAGCTTCGCCATTGCGATGATTGTCGGCATTATCTTTGGCACCTACTCGTCCATCTTCGTGGCCAGTGCCATCGTCTACCGCATGGGCGTGAGCCACGCGGACCTGATGCCGAAGGAGCGCAAGGAAATCGACGACATGCCCTAGGGCCGTTGGATTTACCGAAGCCGGGCGTTGACCTAAAGGTCGCACGCGCCCGGGCTATAAATACAACCGGGCGCTTCCCCTGTATGTTTTTAGGCTTTAAATACATACAAGGGAAGCGCCTTTCCGTAGGTAAGGGCGCGTGAGGCTTTAGCCGAACAACCGCCCGGCTGTATTTATATCCACTACAATCGGGGCTTTTTGGGGAAGAACTATGATTAACGGCGTGAATCTGACGGAATACGAGCGGAGCCTGGAGGAGATGGAACGGAACGGCGGTACCTTGCGCTTTGTGGCCCGGGCCAGCTGGATTAACGGCCTGCGCCACAACGTGGCCCTGCGGGAATTTCCCACCCTGGCCCTGGACGACATCGGCGCCCTCGGCGGTGAGAATTCCGCGCCCACGCCCACGGAGCAGCTGCTGGCCGCCTGCGTCGGCTGCTTTGCGGTGAATTTCCAGCGCCAGCTGGCCCTGGCCGATTTACAGGTGGCGGATTTACAGCTGGAAATCAGCGCCGTCATTGACCTGCTGCAGCTGCAACGGCAGAGCGGCGGCGGCCTGGAGAACCTGCTGCTGCGCGCCACGGTGCAGAGCAACGGCGACCAGGAGCTGCTGGAGGCGCTGGCGGAACGGGCCCTGAGCCTGTCGCCGGTGTTGAATAGCCTGAAATGTGAATGCGGCGTAGCCGTCATCGCCCGTTAGGGTGAACGTGGCCTAGCCACACCACCCGCCAGGGTAAATGCGGCGTAGCCATGCCCGCTAGCAAGTGGCAAAAATACCAGCCAAGCCCTACCAGCGGTAAACCATGTCTTTCTGTGTTAAAAAGGCCATTCCTTTAACCACAGGAGTATCCATGTTTTTAAAAATTCGTTCTCTGGCGCTAATTGCCCTCATGCTGTTCAGCCTCAACGGCCGCGCCGCCGATGAAAACGCTGAAGTGCTGCGCAACTACATCACCCAGCTCAGTGGCGCCACTCCAACCGCCACCACTAGCCCGGTCGTGCTGGCGCCGGAAACGGCAAAGCAACTGAAAGAGGCCCACGCGGCGTTAATGAATCGGGACGACAAGTCCGCCGACACCGTTGCGACCCTAATAAAATCCGGCCAGATGTCAGCGGCGCTGGCGGCAAACAATGATAGTGCGCAGTTTCTCGTGGGCAGCTTGCTGATGGCCGCTAGAAAAACAAATAAGGACGCGGCGGCCAAGGGGATAGAACTATTGGCAAAATCCGCCGAGGCTGGCAACGCCGACGCCCAGGCCATGTTGGCTTCCGCCTATACCCTGGGCGAGGGCGTGCCCAAGGACATGGCTAAGGCCAAGCAGCTGTTTGAAAAGGCCGCGGCCCAGGGCCACGAAAAGGCAAAGCAGGCTTTAAAGGGCATGCCCAGTAAGTAGTCTGAGCCGGAAATGACCAAGCCCCGTTCGTGCGGGGCTTTTTACCGACAGCCGGGCGCTTCTCTTGTATGTATTTTAAACTAAATACATACAAGAGAAGCGCCCGTCCGTTTGTATAAGCCGTTGGGGGCAGGCCAAGTGGCGAAAAATACCAGCCAAGCCCCGCCAGCGCTCATGCCGTTCTGTGCTAAAAAGACCATTCCTTAACTACAGGAGTATCCATGTTTTTAAAAATTCGTTCTCTAGCGCTAATTGCCCTCATGCTGTTCAGCCTTGGCGTTCGGGCCGATGAGGCCAAGGCGGTGCTGCGCGACTATACGGTTCAGCTCATCGCTCCCAGCCCGACTGCCACCGCTAGCCCGGTCGCGTTGGCGCCGGCAACGGCAAAGCAATTGAAAGAGGCCCAGACGGCTTTCATGGCTATGGACAAAAAATTCCTGACCATTACCACCGACCTGATTAAATCCGGCCAGATGACGGCGGCGCTGGCGGCGAACAATGACAATGCCCAATTTATTGCGGGTAATCTGCTGATGTCGGCGGCGCGGGCGGAAAAACGGGGCGCCGAGCTCCCAGCCACGGGTCACTGGCAAGACGCCGGGCCCAAGGCCATAGAACTGTGGGAAAAGTCGGCGGCGGCGGGCAATGTGGACGCCCAGCTTATGTTGGCCCACTTCTACGCCGTGGGCGAGAACGTGCCCCAGGATTTGACCAAAGCCCGGCAGCTGCTGGAACAGGCCGCGGCCCAGGGCCATGAAAAGGCGAAGCAGGCTTTAAAGGAAATACCCAGTAAGTAGTCTGAGCCGGAAAAGAATAAGCCCCGTTCGTGCGGGGCTTTTTACCGACGGACGGGCGGTTGTTTCTCCCTCCGGTCGCCAGCTTCGCTGGTGCCCCGGTGGGGCTCACGCGCTGCGCGCTTTTGGTGTATGTATTTTGAACCTTAGATACATACATCAAAAGCGCCCCGCTGTATTTATAGGCGTTTAAACGTACAACCGGGCGCTTCCCTTGTATGTAATTAAGCCTTAAATACATACACCAGAAGCGCCCGTCTGATTGTAAACCGGCGGTTGCGTGAGCCTAAAGAAGCGACCGGCAAAGCCGGCGACCGAGGGTAAACCACTGTCCGTCGGTAAAACGCTCCCTTAGGCCCTAAATCAATAGCCGAGCATCTTCCACCAGGCCAGGCCGACGGTGGCGA
>CAUSQL010000034.1:0-16131 GCA_963533935.1 uncultured Cardiobacteriaceae bacterium | reverse complement strand
TCACCGCCGCCCATGTGGAAGTGTTTGCCGTTCGGCAGCACGTTGATTACCTCGCCATAAATGCCGCGCACGAACTCGCCGGCGGCGGCCACATCGTGGGGCTGGCCGTTGCGCTGGAATAGCTGCGCCGCCCGCTGCGGGTCCTTGGCCTTCAGCAGCTGGTAGACAGCGCGGGCCTGGCCGGGGAAATCCACTTCCGCAATTAGCTCTACGTCCTGGCGTTTCGCATAATTGGCCAGGGCGCCCAGCTGGTCGCGGCCGTAGAACTTCTGGCCGAGGCCGTTGCTGTAGCTGCCGTCCGCATTACGTTGGGAATTGGCCGTGCTCTGGCCCAGCAGCTCGCTCTCTAAAGCGTAGCTATCGTCGGAGGACAGCCTTAGCTGCAGGTACTGACCGCCCTGGGCTTTCACCGCATCGACCAGCCGCTGCAGTTCTTCCGAGCCGTAGTAGCGGGCAGTTAAATCTACCCGCAGGCCCTTGGCGTTTTCTACCGCTTTATTTGTGGCTTCCGCCGACATTGCCCCATCGTTTACATGCAACGGGGCGCTTCCCCTGTTTGTATCTGCCCCATTTAAAGCCACATTTTTAACGGTGGTTTTACCGTCCGCATCTTTGCTGGCACTCACCGCCACGCCGGCCACCGCCGCCCGCCGGTAGTGGGCGACCCAGTCAATCTGCATGCTCGCCACCGCCGGCGTTAGGGCGCCGGGCCGGGCGTCGTCGATGCTCTCACTGCGCGCCGTGCTGCCGTTGGGGTCCTGGGCGCCGGTCTGTATGCCCAGCCACATGATTTCATTGGACACGGGCACGTTCTTCAGGGTGTACCAGGGCTGGCTGTCAAAGGTGTAGCTGATGGTGCCGGCGTCCGGGTCAATGATGGCGCCGTAGGTGTGCCAGTCGGTCAGGTCGGGCTGGCGCAGGAACTGGTTGTTCTGCTTGTGGTCGCTGGCGCTGCCCCAGTGGTAGGTGCCCATGATGCTCGGGTCGCGGGCGCGGCCTTCGGCGAAGTCCACCTCCGGCGGCCAATGCTCGCCCTTCGGCCAGAGCAGGAACACGTAGCCGAAGCCCTTGGCGTCGGGGAAGCGGGCGCGCACCTCCCAGCGGCCGCCGCCGGTGGCGAAGTTATCGCCGCTGCTAATGCCGCCGCTCGTCCAGGCGCCGCCGTGGTACTGGTTCTGCACGTGTAAAACGCCGTCGGCGCTGTAGACGTTGCTCTGCTGGTAACGGCCCATGCCGCCGTGCTCCGGCGCCTGCCAGGCCCAGCCGTAGCGGGTCCAGCCGCCCTCTTCCACCGGCTTGCTGAAGTCGTCCTGCCAGTCCCGCTGCCAGCCGGCGTAGTCGGCCACGGCGCCGTTGCGGCCGCTGGCCTGGCCGTCGTTGTTGTGGGCGCGCACGGTGCCGCCGGCGCTGATGACGGTCGCCGGCAGGCTGACGGTGCCGCTGGCCGGGTCAATGGTGGGGCCGCCACTGCGCTTATCCGGGTTAAGTTCACTGAGGCGCCAGCGCTTATCGCTGCCCTGCCAGGCGTTTAAGGTTACCTGGCCGAACTGCCGGTCTGGATAGCTGATGACTATATGCGTCGCGCCGCCGGCCGGGCTAACGGTGGTGTTCGCGCCGCCGCTTTGGATTACGGGCGCTGCCGGGCCGTCGTTGTCGCGAATTTCTCCGGTCAGCGATGCCTTCCAGTCGGGCACGCCGGGGCCGGCGATGCTGACCTTATAGGTTTCCGTGGCTTCCCGCTGCTGGTCGTCGTAGGTGTCCAGGTGGAAGGTGGCCGAGCGGGCGCCGGCGGGAATGAAGACCGTCTGCGGCGCCGCGTTTAAATCGCCGTCGTCGGTGTCTCTGTGGCTAATTTGCACGGTGAAGCTCAGGCCCTGGGCGGCGGGCCGGTTCAGGCGAATCAGGTAGTGGGCCCGTTCCCCCTCATTGACCGTTAAATCCCCGGCGGCGAACAGGTGGGCCTCCAGCGGCCCGCCGTCGGCCATTAGGCTGACTTCCGCGCCGCGCCGGCCGTTCTGGCCGCCGTTGGCGTACACGGCGCTGCCGGGCTTAATGCTGGCCGCCGCCAGGTTAATGGTGCCGCTGGCCGGGTCAATGGCCGCATTGCTTACCGGGTTGGTGAAGTGCCAGCGGCCATTTTCTTTGATGGCGTCCAGGGTTTGCGCGCCGTCGTTCCCATCGGTGTAGGACAGGTGCAGGCCGTCCTGGTCGGCGGCGGGACTGGCGTAAATGCCGCCGCGGCCGTCCTGGGCCAGGGTGGGCACGGCAAGGCGGCCGCCGTCGCTGTCGGCGGTCAGCTGGGCCACCTGGTCGGCGTAAATGCCGCGGCTGGCGTTGCTGGCGCTGACGGTGCCGCCGTCCTGCAGCTGTTCCGGTTTAAGGCTAATCAGGCCGCTCTGCGGATTCAGATTCAAACTGCCGTCCGAGCTGTGCCAGCGGCCGTTGTGCTTGACCAGGTCGATGGCGTGGCTGCGGCCGCCCTCGTCCCGGTAGCGCAGGTGCATGAGGTCGGCGCCGGCGGCCGGGGCGATGGTGATGGCGCCGCGCTGGTTGGGGTCGCGGGCGATGGTCGGCGGCGGCGGCACCCTTACCCCCTGGGCCGGGTCGTGGCCGGGGGCGACGGGCAGGTCGCTGGCCGTGCCCTTACTGCCCTCGTCCTTCACCTGCACGGCGATGTCCTGGCTATAGGCGGCGCCCTGGCTGTCGGTGGCGGTGATGGTGAGGAGAATGCGCTGTTCCTCGCTGTAGTGGACGCTCTGGCCGTCCTTCAGCTTCAGCAGGCCATCGCCGGTGATTTCAAAGCGGCCGTCGCTGACCTGAAGGCGATGGCGGTCGTCCTTGTCCGCGTCGCTGACGGTGAGGCGGCCAACGGCAGCGCCGGCACTTTCCGCCCGCACCCAGTAGGAATTGGTGTCGCCGGCGTTAAGGGTGATGGCACTGGGCCGGTGATTGCTGACCGGACTCGGCGTGGCGCTGGGATTTACATACGGACGGGCGCTTGGACTGTTGGTAAATGACGGCGAAGGTGCCGCTGACGGTGGGGCGCTGGGCCGGTTGGTAACCGTTGGGCGCGGTGACGCCGTTAGCGATGGACTAAGGGACGCGGTCGGTGAAGGGCTTACGGTCGGAGTTGGCGCCGCCGGGGCCGAGGGACTGGGCGCCGCGGTCGGTATAGCCGTTCCGGTCGGGCTGGCGCTGGGCGCCGGGCTATTGGTCGGCTTAAGGGACGCTGACGGGCTGGGCGCTACCGTTGGTCTGGGCGCCGTAGTTGGATTAGGCGCTGCCGTTGGCCCCGGCATTAGCGTTGGATTTACATACGGCGGGGCGCTTGGGGTGTTTGTAATCGGTGGGTTTACCGTAGGCGAGGCTGACACCGAAGGTGCCGCCGACGCCGTAGGCGAGGCTGAAACGCTTGGTCTAGGGCTAACGGACGGCGCGGCCCCGTCGTGAATGGTGGTGGCAACCCGCTCCTTACCGGGATTAAGGCCGGCCCCCTGGGGATTAAGCAGGCGCACGGCGTAGTGTTCGTCCCCTTCCACTAGCCCGTCGGCCCGCGCCGCCACGGTGAAAGTGGCGCCGGTTTCACCCTTGGGAATGGTCAGGGCGGTGGTGCTCAGGCTCAGGTCATCGTCGGCCGTGCTGCCGTGTTCGACGGCCACATTAACGCTGATGTCCCGGTCGGCCACCTGGGTTAGCTGGAGCTGGCGGGCGAAGGCCTTAAAGTTTTCCGCCATGTCCTCGCCCGGCTGCGGCACGTAGATTTCCCCGTCGTTCCAGTTGGCCCAGGTCATCAGGTAGGCGATTTTCCGCGCGCTGGGGTCGGCGAGAATGGCCTGGAGCAGGTCGGTGTAGAACTCCCGGTCGCTATTGCCCTGGGCCTTAATGGTTTTCGCCCCGTTGCGGCCGAATTCCGTTAGCGCCGCCACCTTGCCGCGGGCTTCAGCCAGCCGCACCAGCATGGCCAGGTCGGTCACCGTTTCCTGCACCCAGCCCTCTTTGGCGAGTTTGGCCGGGTTCGCGTCGTAGCCGTCGTAGCCGAGAATGTCGATGACATCGTCGCCCGGGTACAGCAGCTGGTAGCGCTGCGGGTCGCCGTTAAAGTTACCGTTGGGGGCGAAGGCCACCAGCATCTGTTCGGCGGCGCCGTGGTCCCGGACATATTTAACGATGTAGCGGAACAATTCCCTGTAGCTTTCCGCGCCGCCGTGGCCGTAGTGCCACCAGAACCAGTTGCCGTTGCCCTCGTGCAGCGGCCGGAAGATGAAGGGAATGCGGCTGCCGTCGGCCCGCACCGCGTGCTGGGCCATCAGCGCCACCGTGTCGAGCCACTGGTTCAGCGTGCCGTTCAGGTCGCCGCCGGGCAGCAGCCGCTTCAGATTGACCTGGGAAAAGTCCTTGGCGCCGTTGGGGCCGGGCATGGGGTTGTCCCAGTGGGCGGAGACGGCGGCAATGCCGCCGACGGCGTCAATTTTGGCGATTTCCGCCCCGAGAAGCCGGCCGTTCTCCGCGCTGCTCTTATTCCGTTCCATGGGCAGTTCCATCATGTCCAGGCCGACGATGGCCGGATAGCGGCCGGTTAGGGCGTGAATGTCGGAACGGTGGCCCTGGCCGTCGGCGGCGGCGCGGCCGACCTGCAGGCCCTGGTGCTGGCCGAAGAGCAGACCCGGATTAGCCTTCAGATTGGCGAGCAGCTCGGCGGCGGAGTTGGCCCGGGGCAGCGCGGCCAGGTCGAGGCTGACGGTATAGGTGGCCGTGGCGCCCTCGCTGATTTCTCCGGGGCCACGGAGGCTGAGGCGTGGCCCGGAGTTGGGTGCCGTTGGCGTTGGACTAAGTGATGGGGTCGGGCTGGGCGCCGCCGTTGGCGTAGTCGTCGGCGACTGGCTTGGTGTAGCCGTCGGATTAGTTGAAACGCTTGGACTGGGTGCCGCGGTCGGCGTTGCGGTTGGCGGCGGCGCAGATGTTACGGTCGGAGTTGGTGCGGTTGTTGGCGTGGCCGGCGGGGTATTAGTAGGGCTAATGGACGCCGAGGGGCTGGGCGCCGCCGTTGGTGTGGCCGTTGGCGACGGATTTACTGACGCCGAAGGTGCAGCCGACGCCGAAGGTGCAGCCGACGCCGAAGGCGAGACTGACGCCGAAGGCGCAGCCGATGCCGAAGGCGCAGCCGATGCCGAAGGCGCAGCCGATGCCGTAGGCGAGGCTGACGGCAGGGCGCTTGGGCTGTTGGTAATGCTGGGCGTTGGACTAAGCGACGGGGTCGGGCTGGACGTGTTAGTGGGACTTGGCGACGCGGTCGGCGTGGCCGTTGGCCTACTGGAGCCGGTCGGAATGGGCACTACCGTTGGATTAACCGGCGGCCGCGGTGGCGGCGTAAAGGTGGCGCTGGGCGTCGGATTGGGCGCCGGCGGCGGGGTAGGCGTACCGGGGTTAATGGTGGTGCGGGGCGCCCGCGGGATAAAGCTGCTGAGGGCCGGATTGGCCGGGCCGCCGCCGCAGCCGGCCAGGGCCGCGGCGATGAGGAGGTAGAGGGATTTCTGTTGCATGGTCATTCCTTGGCAAATTAAAACGTTGCTGGCCCTAGCATAGCGGGCTGGGCCCGGCCTGGGGAACTTGTCGGCGCCGGGCCGCTTGAGCGGGTTTTTATGGTCTTTAAATACATGCAGGGGAAGCGCCCCGTTGTCTGTATAGCCATTTATACAAACGAACGGGCGCTTAGGTTGTATGTAATTAACGGCGGACGCCACCGGCCCCGCCCGGGCCCGTGAGTAGCGGGAACGATGCCAGCAAATCCTGCGTTAAGCAAATGCTACGTAAATAGACCAATGCGGCCGGCAGCGACTAATTTCTAGCCCCGATAAATGCCCTAATACATACAGGGGAAGCGCCCCGTTGTTTGTAATTGCCTTTCTGGGCCGTTTACATACCACGGGGCGCTTCCCCTGTCAGTAATTTAGCGGGTAAAGCGCCGGCCGCTTAATCCTTCTCGTACTCGTAGATGAAGTCCAAACTCTGGCCGGTGGGGCTGATGGCGCCCTCCATCTTCAGCCGTTTATTGAATTTGTACTGGGCGATGAACTTGGTCAGGCTGTTGAGGAAGTCGCTCTGTAGGCCCACGTAGAGCTGTTCGCTGAGGTTTTTCCCCGCCTTCATGCCGTCCAGGCCCAGCTTGAACACGTCCAGGTGAATCTTCTCGCCCAAATTACTGGAAAACTGGCCGATGGCCATGTTCGCGCCCATTTCCACCAGCGCCGCGCTGTCCATGCTGCCGTCCGGCGCCTTACCAAAAATCAGGTAGGAAATGATGAAGGAATCGGACATGGCCGGCTTGGAGGTCAGTTTCAGCTGCATTTTCTTCAGGGTGCCGGTGATGCTGGCGCCAGCCTGCACCTCGCCCACCGTGCGCATGGCGAGGAAATCTACGGTCGGGTTGGCGATGTTGATGCCGGAAAAGGTGAGCCGCCCCTTCTTAATGTCCAGCTCCTGGCCGTAGAGCGAGTAATTGCCGCTGGCCACCTCGATGCGCCCCTCGCCGCGCACATTTTCCCCCGGACGCAGAATCAGGTTCAGACCGCCGATAAAGCGGATTTTCGCGTCCTTATTGTCAAAGAACACCTTGTCGCCCAGGCGAATCTGAATGTTGCCGCTGATAAGTTTGCTGGTTTTGGCGGTGGTCGGCGCCTCCTTCTTCGGTTCATCGACGATTACCACGTCCTCGGAGATGGGCACCGCCTCCGAAGTGTCCGGCACGGAAATACGCGCCTCGGGAATCAGCAGCGTGCCATTGACCTTTATGCCCTGGTGCGGGTCGATGTTTAAAGTGAACTGCGGCGTTATCAACAGCTTCACGGTCTTGGAATTGGCCACCAGCATGTTCTTGCCCTCCAGGTTTAAATCCAGCTGGAGCGGACTGAGGCGCAGCTTGCCGCGGGCGGTGAGATTGCCGCGGGGCGTGCCCACCTGGCCGTTCAGGTCAATTTCCCCGCTGCGGCCGGCGGCCAGCCGCAGGCTAATGTTTTGCAGTTCCGTGGCCGAAGCCGGTATGGAAACGGCGCCGTTGCTGAGGAGAATCTGCCCATTGACCTGAGGCCCGGCCAGCGGCCCGGCGAAGGCCAGGGTGCCGTTCACCCGCCCCTTCAGCTGGGACACGGCGGGAATGTAGTTGCGGAAGACGGCCAGGTCGGGAATGTTCGCCGTCAGCTGGCCGTTCACCTGGTCGCCCTGCAGGGCCAGCTGGCCCTGAATGAGGCCCATTTTTCCCAGGTCTAACAGTAATTTGCCGGCCAGGCCGCGGCCCTGGCTCGCCGCCTCCAGGGTGAAGCGCTGGAGATTAATCACCAGCGGCGCGCTGTCCTCCAGCTGAACTACGATGCTGCCGGGGGTCAGCTGCAGCTGGGCCGTGCCGCTGGGGGCGCCGTTCTTCGGCAGCTGTAGCTGGCCGCTGCCGCTGAGGCTGGTGTTAATTTTCACGTTCTTGGGAATAAAGGCAGCGAAGCTCTGCGGGCTCAACTTCTTTAGCCGGTAGCCAAGGGTGAAGTCCTTGTGCTGCTTGCCGTCCAGGCAGAAGCTGGAAAATTTATCGTGCAGGCACAGCTCCTCAAAGCTGATTTTCTCCGGCGACAGATTGAGCCGGCTCGGCTTGTCCAGCTGGAAGTCCAGGCCCTTGAACTGGCCGCGGAAGCTGTTCAGCAGCCCCTGCCAGTTGTTCAAACTCTTGAAGCCGCCGGCCAGCTGCATTTGCAGCGGGTACTTGCCGCTGGCCTGCACATTAATCTGGTGCCGGTCGAAGCTGCCCTGGCTGGTCAGCTGCACCTGCTCGATGCTTTCGCCGGCCACCTTCAGCCCCCGGGCCGTCAGGCTATTGTTAAATTTGCCGCCCCGCTGCAGCTGGTCTTCCAGCCGGCCGCTGATGTCCCGGACGAAAAAATCCTTGGCGAAGGCCAGATTCTGCCCCTGGAGGTTGAGGTCCAGCGCCGGGCTCCGCAGTGGCCCCTGCACCTGGCCCTTCACATTCAAAACGCCCTGCAGCTGCGGGTGCAGCGCCGCCAGCTGGCGGCCCAGCAGTTCCAGCCGCAGATTTAATTTCTTCCCGTCCAGGTCGCCGGCCAGCTGCAGCTGGTTGGCGCCCAGCTTCAGCTGGAGCGTGGGAATCTTCAGCTGGTCCTGGAGCAGATTAATCTGCCCGCCGCCGGCCAGGGGCTGGCCGCGGTAGTTGCCGCCCAGCTCCTGCAGCAGCAGCTTAATCTGCCGTTGCTTGCCGTTAATGGTGCCTTCGCTGTGCAGCCGGCCGTTGATGAGCGCCGGCACCTGGGGATAAAAGCTCTCCGGCCGCAGCTGCGCCAGCCGGCCGTCCACCGTCCAGCGCAGCGGCTTGTACTGCACCTGACCCGTCAAATTCACCTGCCCCTTTAAAAGTTGGCCGTTGATGCGAATGTCGGTGGCCTTCTCCGGAGTAATCAGGGCGCTGGCCTCGGCGGTCAGCGGCGGGAAGTCGGCGCCGGCCAGGGCCGCCTTCAGTTGGGTGCGCAGCCGGTTCCACTTGCCGCTGGCCTGCAACTGCCCCTGGCGGGACTGGAACAGCGGCCGCTGGGCCGGGCCGTAGCGCAGGTTCTGCCAGTGGAATTGGCCGCTTAAATCCGGGTCGCGCAGGGAACCTTTCACCGTCAGCGAGCCCTGGAGGGCACCGGCCAGGGCCGGCAGCAGATAGTGCAATTTGCCGCCGCTGAAGTGCAATTTAATGTCCGCCTGTTCCGGGTCGGCGTGGCCGGTCACCTGCAGCTGGTTGCCGGCCCAGTCTAGGAAGAAGTCCTGAATCAGCAATTTCTTTTCACCGTAGCTAATCTGGCCGCGGCCACTGATGGGTTGCCGCTCGTAGTGGCCGTCCAGCCGCTTAATTTCCAGGGAAGCCTGTAAATCGTCGCCGTGCTGCCGGCCGCTGGTGGTGATTTTCCCGTTCAGCTGGCCGGACTGGCCGGGCACGTAGTCCTGCAATTGAAAGTTATCAATGGTCAAATCCCCCTGCCAGCGCAGCCCCCGGCTGTAATCCAGCAGGCCCGAGAAATCCACCTTGGTGGCCAGGGATTGTAGGGCCAGGTCGAGGTTTTCCAGCCGGTCGCCGGCCAGGGTGGCCGCGGCCTTGAGCCGTAAATCCTTTGGCAGATTGGCGCCCCGGCCGTCGGTGGCCAAATTCAGCCGCAGCCGGTCGAACTTGCCCGCCGCCGTCAGCTGGCCGCTGCTGCTGCCGTAGCCGCCGTATTGCAGGTTCTGCCAGCTAATGGCGCTGCTCATGTCGTCGCTGGCCAGGTCGAACTTGCCGCCCAGCTGGAGGCTGCCAATGAGGTCGCCGACAGTGTGCAGCCGCAGCTGGGGCCGCAGCAGGGATTCCTGCAAACGCAGCTGCACGGTTTTCTGGTGGAGGCCCGGCAGCTTCAGGCTGCCGCTGTAGGTGAGATTGGCCGGATAGTCCTTGAGGGTGGTAATTTCCCCGCGTAGGGAGCCGGCGCCGTAGCTGGTGTCGAGGAAGCTGCGGCGTAGTTCTACCCGCCCCCGGTTATAGCTGCCGTTTAATTCCAACTTATTAATGTCCAGCAGGTGGGCGCCGTTATCGTTGAGTTTGATTTTTTCCAGCTGGCCGTCGCCGATTTGAATGTCCAGGGGCAGGCTGACCTGGCCCAGCTCGGTGAAGGGTTCGGGGGCAATGCCGGCGGCCTTTTCCTCCTCCTCGCTGGGGTAGAACCAGCCGATGTGGCCGTCGGTGGCCCGCAATTTATTGACCGCCAGCCGGCCGTCCCACAGCTCCCACAGGTTCCAATCCAGTTCTAGGTCGGCGAAGGCGATGTCCACGGTGTCGGGGATTTTCAGGGAGAAATTGCGCCAGCGCTGGCCACCGAAGAAATTACCCTCGATGTCCGCCTTCAGCTCCACATCAGTGAAATAGCTGACCAGGGCCGGCAAATGGCGGTAGCCGTAGTTGGTGCCCAGCAGGCCATAGATGGCCAGCAGCAAAATCAGCAATAGCCAAAACAGCCAGCGGAGAAATTTTAAAAAGTAGCTCATAGTGTTATTTGGGTGTCTTCAGCAACAACGGGGCGGTTGTTCGACCTAAAGGTCTCACGCGCCCTGCTGTTTTACAAACAGCCGGGCGCTTCTCATGTATGTAATTTGCGTTAAAAATACATACATATAAAGCGCCCGACTGTATCTAATTCAATTGGCGCCGCTCCCGTTCCTGGCGCTGTTTCAGCAGCAGGAGCCGCCGCTGGTAATCCGCCGGACTTAGCACATTATTAATGAAGTCCGTTTCCAGCTGGAACAGCTCCTGGCCCTGGCGCCGCGCCAGTTCCGCCCGTCGCCGTTGCCGCCGCTGCCAGTGGCGCCAGCGCCGGTAGTCCCACAGCACCTTCAGCAGCAGCAGGCCAATGGCCAGGGTCAGTAAACCGCGCATCAGCGACTTAACCGCAAATTCAAGCGCCGGTAGCCGGCGATGGGATAAATGGCCCGGTCGAAGTAGTTTGCTTCGGCCGGGGCAATTTCCGCCCAGTAACTGAGCATTTCCTCCAGCAGCAGCCGCAGCTCCAGGCGGGCCAGCGGCGCCCCCGGGCAGCGGTGCGGACCCCAGCCGTAGACCAGGTTCTTGCTCTGGTCCCGCTCCGGTTTATAGCTGAGGGCGTCGGGGAAGGCCGCCTCGTCCCGGTTGGCGCTGACCCAGTTGATGGTAATGGGCGCCCCGGCCGGCAAAGCCCGCCCGCCCAGCTGGGCCGGGCAGCTGGTTTTGCGCCGATTGCTCACCAGCGGGTCCTCCAGCCGCAGCATTTCCTCCAGGGCCGCAGGAATGACGCTGAAGTCCGCCCGCAGCCGCCCCTGCTCCGCCGGGTTGGCGGCGAGGAACTTCAACACAATGGCCGCCGACGCCGCCACCGTGGACAGTTCGCCCACGGTCCAATTCCTGATTAGGGAAACCAGCTCCTCCTCGCTCATCTTGCGCGGCGGATTCAGCGGCACCAGGTCGTCCATCAGCTCGGCGGTGATGTCGTTGTGGGGCCTTTGCCGCCGTTCTTCCAGTATTTCGTGAATATATTGGTCAAATTCCAAAGCAATGGCGGCGATTTTTGCCCGGTCCTGCTCCAGGGTGGCGCGGCGGTTCTTCTCAATCCACTGGCTAAGCGGCGCCTCGAAGCGCTCGTGCCAGCCCATGAAGGCGTTGTTCAGGCGCATGGCGTAGGGTTTGGCGAAGGCTTCCATGATTTCCACCGGCCCGTTGGCCGGCAGGCCCCGCACCAGCTCCCGGATAATGGCGCGGAAGCGGGGCGCGAAATGGGCCAGCCGCTCCGGGGTGTAGTACTTGTCATTGATGGCGCGGAAGGCGCGGTGCTCCTCGCCGTCCAGACCGCTGGGAATGGCCAAATGCCGCGCGGAAACCCGGCTGGAATAGACCTCCGGCTGGGCCAGCAGCGCCATCACGTCCCCGTGGCGGAAGACGCTGTAGCCCAGATAGTGGTCGTAGGCCACCGGGCAGCGGTGGCGCATCTGGTCGTAGGCGGCCAGCTGATTTTCCTGCACGGCGGCGCTGTGGCTATCCCAGTCGCTTTCCTCGTTCATAGGTCCTCCAATTAAAAGTTTAATTTTAAGGCGGCGCTTAGATGGGCGCGGAACTCTGGTCCTTAAAGTGAATTTCACAGCGGGGCAGGGCGCGGTTCAGCCACACCCGGGTTTCCTCGTTAATGCCATTGCCCTGAATGGAGAGGGTGCGCAGGTGCTGCATGGTTTCCAGCAGGTAGAGGCGCTCGAACTCGTTGTAGTTATAGGACAGATTCAAATCCTCCAGATGGTGCAGGTGGATTAGGGGGGAAATGTCGAAAACGTGGTTATGGCTTAAATCCAGCCGTTCCAGCTGGGTAAATCTGAACATGACCGCGATGTCAAAGATATTGTTGTAGGCCAGGTACAGGTCGGTTAATTCCGTGAGATTGCGCAACGGCGTCAGGTCCTTCAGCGCGCAGCGGCTGGCGTCCAAAAAGCGCAGCCGCCGGTGCTTGGCGATGAGCCTTAAATCGAAGGGGCCGTCCAGGGGATTTTCCGCCACCGCCAGCCGTTCCAGGGACAGCTTTTCCAGCACGGAAAAATCCTTAATGCGGTTGCGGCTTAAATAGAGCTTGCGCAGGGAGGTGAGGCCGGCCAGCGGGCTTAAATCTTCAATCCAGTGCTCTTCCAGGGAGAGAAATTCCAGCTGAGTCAGTTCCCGCAGCGGGCTCAAATCCTTAATTTTGTAATCGCCGAGCCAACTCTGAAAGTCGATGTGCTTGAGCGCCTTCACCTTGAGAATATCCTGGTAATCCGTCAGATTATCCAGGTTTAACTTGTCGAAGAATTCGTCTTTGTAGTAGTTCATGCCGATTTCGTCCTTGTAATAAAGGTGAAGCATGAAAACCCGCTGCCAAGTTTTATCTAAACCGTGCCACCAGTCCAAATCACGTTGAGTTACTGCCATAAAATCCTCCAGAAACAATAGGGTCTGCGGCTAGAATACCCGCTTTTTTCCAGCCAAGATATTTAAAAAACCATGAGTAAGGAAATTAGCCTCAGTCAATTCCTGGAAGCCCCGGCCGGCCCCCTCGACCGGGTGGCCGCCGGTGAAAGCCTCACCCTCTGCGACGAGCGCGGCCGCCGCTTTGTCCTTAGCGCCGCCGCCAACGACTTTATTACCATTGACCTGGACTTCTCCGCCCCGCCCCAGGGGACGAGGGAAGACGGCTTTGTGGAAATCGACCTAAATTGAAAATTCTCCACAGCGCCGACTGGCATTTGGGCGCCCGCCTCTACGGCCAGAGCCGCGAAGCCGAGCACCGGCAATTTCTCCGCTGGCTGCTGGACTTCATTAATAAAGAAGCCATCGACGGCCTCATCATCGCCGGCGACGTCTTCGACAGTCAGAATCCGTCCCTGGCGGCGCAAAGCCTCTACTACGAATTCCTCGGCCAGCTGGTGCACAGCCCCTGCCGCCAGACGCTAATCATCGGCGGCAACCACGACAACCCCAGCTTTCTCAATCTGCCCGCCGGTCTGCTCCAGGCCCTGGCCATCGAAGTGGTGGCCAGCGAGCCTCGCCTTTTAACCTTTAAAGATAGGAATCAGCGGGCCGCGGCCATCGTCGCCGCCGTGCCCTACCTGCGCGAGCGCCAGCTGCGCACCATCAGCCTGGAGGAAAGTCCGGCGGCGGCGGAACGGGATTTGGTGGAGAAAATCATCGCCTGCTACGCCGATATGGGCCGCCGGGCCGAGGAGCTGCGCGCGGGCCGGCCCCTACCCATCATTGGCACCGGCCACCTGTTCTGCGCCGGCGCCACCGTGGCCGAGGACGAACCGGTGCGCGATTTATACGTGGGTAAATTGGGCCTGGTGCCCGCCGCCGCCTTCCCGCGCTGCTTTGACTACGTGGCCCTGGGCCACATTCACCGGCCGCAGCGGCTGACGGCGCCCATGCCGGTGCATTACTGCGGCGCGCCCCTGCCCCTCAGCTTCAGCGAGGCGGAACAGCCCAAGCAGCTGATGCTGCTGGAAATTGACGGGCCACAGCTGACCGTTACCCCCCGGGAAATTCCCAATTTCCAACCGTTACAGGTAATTAAGGGCGACGGCGCCAGTCTGAAGGAACAAATTACGGCGTTGGCCGGGGAAAATCTGTGGCTGGAGGCCCACTTCAGCGGCGCGGGCTTTGCCGGGCCGTTGCACCGGGAATTGCAGGAATTGCTGCGTGGCCAGCCGGCGCAGCTGCTGCGGCTGGTGCTGCCGCCGCAAACCGTTGATAAATTGAGCTGGCAGGAGGTGCCGGACTTACACAGTTTGCGGCCGGAACAGGTCTTTGAGCTGCGGCTGGCGCGGGAGAATTTGTCTGAAGAAGAAAAGGAGGAAATGCGCCGCTGCTTCCGGGAGCTGCTGGGGGAGATGAGCTAGCAAATAATTTACAAACAGGGGAAGCGCCCGTCTGTTTGTAAATAACTAAGTTAGTTCTAGTCTTCCTCCGTGGGATTAATTTTTCACGATTTGTCTTGTATTTGTTTTTTGTCTTTGCTCTAGCCGGGCGTTGCCGTGGTTGTTCTGTGCAAAATCTGAGCTAAATATGCAGTTATTTCGCGGGATATAACGCTTAGATGCTATGCTAAAACCGTTGTATTTTGAGGAATTTTTATGATTAAGGTGTTTCGTGAGAAGTGTAATAAATTTATAGATAAATGGAGTAATAAGGAAGGTGAGTGGAATAAGATTGATTTATCTAGTCCACAGTTTCGTCAAATAATAATAGTGTTTTTTATAATATTAGAGTCTGATCTATTTGAACGATTCTTCTATTCTTCTGAGGTTAAGAAAGATTATTATGGTTTTCTTAGTTCATTTAATTTCGCTATACATTTAATTATTCTTTACCCACTGCTTACGTATTTTTTTAACAGAAGAAAGTAAATTATGCGCCGCTGCGATTACCTATAGGGCAGCTGTCAGTTTTTTAGGCAAAGTCTCACGGAAGAAGGTTTTAGTCGGGAGTGCGGCAGGTGGCCTTGGCAGTACCCATAATTGGTGCAGCCGTAGCCGGGAGATGGGACGGAGCTAGCGATTTATAAATACATAGAAGCGCTTCTCCTGTATGTAATTAGGGTAAATACATACAGAGGAAGCGCTTCTATGTTTGTAAATAAGCATGGTAGGTTCTAGTCCCCATTATCTTTATTCATAGAATCCAGTAATTCCTTTAGGTGGGTGTTTTCGCTTTTAAGCTGCTCAATCAAGGCTTCCAGGGTTTCGTAGCGAGCCTGCATTTGTTCTTTTTCCTGTTGCAGCTGACGCATTTGAAGATGGAGTGCGTCATTTCCATAGTAATAATGGTGATGGGAAACGTTGTTCTGCTTAACTTGGCTTTGCTCTGCCTGGGCATTGTCATAGTTATTCTGCGTAAAAATTGGACTGGACGCGCATAGCTGTTCAACTGACGAATCAAGCAGCTGTGCTAGTTTTTCCACTACCTCAATACTTGGTACAACCTCACCACGTTCTATGCGGCCATAGCTTGAAATGGACATATCTAATGCCTCCGCCATGTCTGCCTGGGTAAATTTACTTCCGTCCTCCTTCCTCTTATCTTCACGTAAAGCACGGACAATTTTAGTATTTAACATAATAATCTCCCATGAGATCTGATAGAAATCTGTCAAAAATCATATAAATAACCATGAAAATATGTCATCTATGCTATTTACTCAAGCAATTAGCGCGCCTAGACTATCTCCATCTTAAACATGAAGCTGTTCCGCAGGGCACAACGTAAGATTTAGGTGTTATGCTAAGGCTGTTGTGTTTTGAGGAATTTTTTGTGGATAAGATAAAAAGGGTATGGAATAGATTAAGGGCGAATAGATTGGAGAATGATGGACAAAATACGATAATTGATACGATAATTGTCGCATTAATAGCTTTTATAACTCCAATATTTAGTGCTAGTGCTATCCGGCCGTTAATGCCAGAGAAGATTTATGATACGTGGGTTCACGTAATAAACCTTCTATTTATAGTTCTTTTCTATTCTTTTTTTAGAAAATTTATTAAAAAGGATAAATAATATGCGCGAGCTATCTTTTAATGAAATTGAACTTGTTTCAGGTGGTTTTTCTGTATCAGATACAGTTGCTGCTAATAGTGTGCTCAATACTCTTAGTCAAGCTAGCCTACGTAGTATTGCCAATAGTGCTATCTCTGCAGCTAGAACAGATACTGGAACAGGAGTACTTGTAGGAGCATCTTATTATGCTGGTTATTCTTCAGTTAAGGGTCATAATGCTAGTGTTGCTGGTGGCAGTCTAGTTGGTGGTGCAGTTGGTGGTTATTTAAATAAACATATTGGTCCCATTGGAGCAAATGTAGTAGGTGGTGCAGTAGCAGCAGGTACAGAAATAGTTTTAGAAGCTGGAGGTAAAATTGCAAATAAGATTAAGACTGCTATTGCTAATAGGGTTGCACTATTAGATTCAATTCCTTATTAGTTACGATAATAAGTATATACAACTTATTTACCATATTTGACGGTTTCAGATTATCTGAAGCCGTTTTTATTTAAATCAAATTTTATTAATTTCAAAAAAGGAAAACCCA
>CAUSQL010000033.1:0-16218 GCA_963533935.1 uncultured Cardiobacteriaceae bacterium | reverse complement strand
CAAGTGCGACACCAAGTGCGACACCAAGTGCGACACCAAGTGCGACACCAAGTGCGACACCAAGTGCCAGCACCGCCCCGGCCGCCCTGCTGCTCCACGACGATTTCTCTTCCTATCCGCTGGGCGCCACCTATGTGGATAAGCAGAATTTCGGCAAATGGACGGTGATTCACGCCGGCTACGGCAACGCCAAAATCATTGCTAACCACGGCAATCAGGCCCTCCAGCTACAGCCCAAGGCGCACAACGGCCCCACCGACACTTCTTCCACCATGGTGGTAAGCACCGTGTCAGTAGGCGACGAATTCACCTATAGCGGCACCATCAGCACCCCAGAACAGCTGCGCCAGGGCGCCACCCCCAACGCCTGGGAAACCGGCTGGCTGGTGTGGAACTTCAAGGACAACGACCACTATTACTACCTGGTGCCCCGCGCCAACGGCTGGGAACTGGGTAAACGCGACCCGGCCTACAAGGGTGGCCAACGCTTCATGGCCACCGGCAGCGAAAGCTGGCCGCTGGCGGACCTTAAGAAATTCACCATTGCCAAGAAGGGCAACACGGTGGAAATCAGCATTAACGGCAAGGTGCTTACCACCTTCATTGACGATGAAAACCCCTACAGCGGCGGCGCCGTGGGCATTTACAGCGAAGATGCCCGGGTTATCGCCGATGACATCAGTCTTAGCGCCACCGCACAAATTAAAGGTAAGGCTAACCACGGCGGCGTGGCCGCCATTTACGGCCAGGCCAAAAGCGGGCAAATTCTGGAAGCGCGCCTCAACGACGGCGACGGCGTCAGGGGCGACGTCAGCTATCAATGGATGGTGGACGGCCAGGAAGTCAGCGGTGCCACCGGCGCCACTTACACCATCAACGGCAGCGACAGCGGCAAATCCATCACCCTGCGCATCACCTACACCGATAGCACCGGCAAGGTGGAAAGCGTCATCAGCCCGCCCACGGCCGTGGTGGATAGCGGCAACCAGAGCGGCGTGAATCAGCCCGGTCAAGTGGTAATTAAGGGCACCGGCGCCGTTGGCAGCGACCTGACCGCGGAAGTCAGCGACGCGGACGGACTGCCTGACCGCATTCAGTACAACTGGCTGGCCAACGGTGCCGCCATCAATGGGGCCAGCGGTAAGCACTACACCGTCAGCGCCAGCGACGTGGGCAAGACCATCAGCGTGCAGATTTACTACTACGACCGCGGCGGCCACGAGGAAAACCTGGTCAGCAACGGCCTTACCATCAGCGCCAACGGCGCCGCCCGGGGTACGCCAACGCCGGCCGCCAGCAGTCCGCCGACCCCGAACGTAACGGTTACCGCCGTGCCGTCCGTCTCGGCAATTCCTTCCGCCTCGGCGGCGCCTTCTGCGGCCCCCTCAGCATCGGCTGCACCTTCGGTGTCAGCGGCGCCTTATCCGTCAGCTTCCCCATCGGCGCAACCCACCGTTAGTCCTTCCGCCAGCGCGACCGCTGCGCCAACGGCCAGCGCCTCGCCGGGTAGCACGGCCAACCATGCGGCCAGTGGCGCCGTCAGCGTCAGCGGCGTGGTGCAGGTGGGCAATAGCCTCGTCGCCACCAATAATCTGGACGACGGCGACGGCCTCGGCCAGGTCAGCTACCGCTGGCTGCGCGACGGCCAGGAAATTGGCGGCGGCACCGGCGACCGCTACACCTTGACCGCCGCCGACCAGGGCCATCACATCAGCGTGCGCGCCAGCTACCGCGACGGGGCCGGCAATATGGAAAGCAAAGATAGCTTTTCCACCGGCGCCGTGGCCGCGGCCGGCAGCGCCCCCACCTACCATGACACTTCCAACCAGGTGGAAATCGACTGGGCCGGCACCAAATGGTATGTGCGCGACAACGACTGGAACGACGGCCCGCCCGGCAGCGGCAACTGGGCGCGGGGCAATGTGAAGCGGGCCGGCAGCGCCATTCAGCTGGCCCTAACTAACCCGGACGGTAAAACCCCCATCGCCTCGGAAATCATTTCCAGCAACGCCATGGGCTACGGCACCTACGAGACCACCTTCCACAGCGACTTCAGCAAATTCGACCCCTACACCGTCTTCGGTTTCTTCACCTTTGAATGGGGCAAATCCATTCCCGGCAATCGGGAAATCGACGGCATCGAAGTGTCCCGCTGGGGCGACCCGGCTCTGAAGGGCGTCTTTACCTACTACCCCGCTTCGGCGCCCGAGGACGGCATCAAAATGCGGCCGGGCTACACCTGGGGCGACAACGTCAAGCACGTCAGCATGAAGCTGGATTGGCAGCCCAACAAAATCACCTGGACGCTGCGCAATGCGGAAACCGGCGCCGTGCTGCACCAGGTGGAAAGCACCAAGGACGTGCCGCAGGCCAACAATCAGCAAATTCACTTCAATCTGTGGACCTACAAGCCGAAAGACCCGCCGAACCAGTGGTGGACGGCGGCGCCGCAGCAGGTAACCATTGAATCCTTCAACTACACGCCGCTATCCAATGGCAACGTGGCCCCGAATCCGTCGGTGGTGCCGGCGCCCTCAGCCAGCATTACTCCTGCGCCGTCGGCCAGCGCCAGCCCCACGGTAAGCGTGGCTCCGGCCCCGAATCCGTCTGTATCGGTGGCGCCAGCCCCGAATCCGTCTGCGTCGGTGGCGCCAGCGCCATCAATTGGACCGGCCCCATCGGGGTCCGTTAATCCGGTGCCATCGGCCAGCGCGAGCCCGTCCGCTTCGCCCAGTGCTTCGCCATCAGCCAGCGCGAACCCAACGGCAACACCGGCGGCCAGTCCGACGGACGCCGTGGCCGGGGTCAGCCATCTGCGGGGCTATAAACTGGTGTGGCGGGACGAATTTAACGGCAACCGTTTGAACGAGGCCAACTGGACCATTCAGACCGGCGGTTGGAACGCGTCGCAGGTGCAGAACTACTACAGCGCCAACGCGAAAAACGTTTCAGTCAGCAACGGCACCCTAAAAATCACCGCCCACTATGAACCGGGCTTCACCAGCGGCGCCGGCAATCGCTACGACTTCACCTCCGGCTTTATCCAAAGTCAGCACAAGCAGGCCTGGACCTACGGCTACTTTGAGGCGCGCATGAAGCTGCCGAAGGACAGCAACGGTAGCCTGTGGCCGGCCTTCTGGATGAGTCCGGATAAGTCCGTCTACGGCAGCCACCCGCGCAGCGGCGAAATCGACATACTCGAAAGCCGCAGCCACGATAAGACCTTTGCCGCCGCCGACGTGCATTGGGGCACCGGCGAAGGTAAGAACGGGCGCATTCACAGCCAGGGCATTACGCGGGTTAAGGACACCAGCGAGTGGCACACCTACGCGGTCAAATGGCAGGAGGGCAAGCTGGAATTCTTCGTGGACGGCCGCCTGTACCACACGGTGGACAACTTCAAGGCGCCGAACGCCACCACGCACCCGGGCCCCTTCAACATTCCCTTCTACCTGCGCCTGAACATGGCCGTGGGCGGCACCTATTTGGCTAAGCCCTACAGCGACGCCCACTACAGCATCGGCAAATTCCCGGCGACCATGGAAGTGGACTACGTGCGCGTTTACCAGCGGGTCGGTGCGCCGACCAACGGCAACAAGGCCCAGGGTGCGGCGGCCAACGGCGCAGCGCCAGCGGCGACGCCGGCCCAGGCGGTGGCTGGGGTTAAGGCCCAGGTGCAGCCGGTACTTGATGAAAATGGCAACATGCAGAATCAGGTTAATAAAGTGGAACTGGCGCCGCAGGGCGCCATGCTCGACGTGGCCCGCCAGTTCTATAGCCTGGACGAATTAAAGGCCTTCATTGACGATGTGGCCGCCGGCGGTGGTAAATTCTTCCACCTGCACCTGTCCGACAACGAGAATTACACGTTGGAAAGCGCCGAGCTCGGTCAGACCGCGGAAAACAGCCAGCGTAACCAGGACGGCAGCTACACCGGCCCGCTCGGTAACAATTTCTACAGCAAGGAACAGATTGCCCAGCTGAACCACTACGCCAGCGCGAAGGGTGTGCAACTGATTCCGGAAATCGACCTTCCGGGCCACGCTGACTTCATCTACAAATTGCTACAACGGCACGACGCGGCCCGCGCGGCGGCGGCCTTCGATGGTAAGAATAAGGAAGCGGCGGCACAGCTGGCGCAAGAACTATACGGCGAGGCGGCGGAGCAATTCAGTGCGAGCAAGTACTTCCACATGGGCGGCAACGACTTCGCCGGCGCCACCAGCCAGAATGCCGATTACATCGCCTACGTGAACGGCAACAGCCAGCTGCTGAAATCAAAAGGTTTACAGCCGATGATTTGGAACGATGGCGTGCTTTCGTCTAGTCTGGGTAAATTGGATAAGGCCGTAACCGTCAGCTACCACACCAGCGGCGAAGGCCTCGCCTCGGCGGCGGAGCTGGAAAAAGCTGGCTACCAGCTGTTCCGCTACGGCCCCGACGCGGAGATGATTACCCTGTGGAGCGATAAGGGTAAGGCCACCGGCGGCGCGGCGCTGCGGGATAAGCTGAAGGCGGCGAAGGCGCCGGCAGCGGCTCCGGCCACAACCACGGAGGGCGATAAAGCCGCACAATAACGGCAATAAAAAGAAGGGCGACTACGGTCGCCCTTTTTTCTGGCTTTTAATGTCATAAACATACAACGGGGCGCTTCCCCTGTATGTATTTAAACCCTTGATTACATACAAGGGGAGCGCCCCGTTGTATTTATAAATGGTTTTTTTGCGGTGTTAATGGCTGAAAGCGAGGCTGGTGCGCGTTAGCGCTGTAGCTTGCCAACTGCTGCGCGGAGTTCTTAATTTTGCACCTTGTCCATACTGTCGGAAACGTACCTTTAATGCCGTAAACATACGACCGAGCGGTTGTTCGCTAACGCTCACGCTTCCTCACTAACGTTCGGGTGCTTTACCTGTTTGTAAATAATGCTATTTATACAAACAGGTAAAGCGCTCGGTTGTTTGTATAAATGTGCTCTTAACGTTAAAAGCCGTCCGCTGCCGCCCATAAACCGACATAGATAAACGCAGAGTTTAAGCGGCGTAAGCTGAGCATGTTCTTTACTCTCCGGTAGTCGATAAGCCGGTCGCCCTGTGGAGCTACCCTGTCGTCGTGCTATCCATGCGAAACAGGCGATTTAAGGCCTTAAACATACAACGGGGCGCTTCCCATGTATGTATTTAAACCATTGATTACATACAGAGAAAGCGTGTAGCGCGTGAGCCCTGTAGGGGCGAACAACCGCCCCGTTGTATTTATAAATGGGTTTTTTGCGGTGTTAATGGCTGAAAGCGAGGCTGGTGCGCGTTAGCGTTATAGCTTGTTGGCTGTTGTATTTATTTGCGTTAGCCACCACTGCAACCCTACATAAGGAAGAGAACGCGTCTAACCCTACGCCGCTGATTTACCTCTGCTAATTTATGGGCAGCTCTGAATGATTTTTAGCGCTAAGAGCACGTTTATACAAACAACCGGGCGCTTTACCTGTTTGTAAATAATGCTATTTATACAAACAGATAAAGCGCCCGAATGTTAGTGAGGAAGCGTGAGCGTTAGCGAACAACCGCCCGGCCGTCGGTAAATTCGCCTATTCCCACTCAATGGTGGCCGGCGGCTTGCCGGACACGTCGTAGACCACCCGCGATATGCCGGGAATCTCGTTAATGATGCGCCGCGACACCAAATCCAGAAAATCATAGGGCAGCGGCGCCCAGCGGGCCGTCATGAAGTCCACCGTTTCCACCGCCCGTAGAGCAATAACGTGGTCGTAGCGGCGGCCGTCGCCCATCACCGCCACCGAGCGCACCGGTAGAAATACCGCAAAGGCCTGGCTCACCTGGTCGTAGAGGTCGGCCCGCCGCAGCTCTTCCAGAAAAATATGGTCGGCCCGCTGCAACGGCGGCAGGTAGTCCGCCTTCACCTCGCCCAGCACCCGCACCGCCAGCCCCGGCCCCGGGAAGGGGTGGCGGTAGAGCAGGGCCCGCGGCAGGCCCAGCTGCTCGCCTAGGGCGCGCACCTCGTCCTTGAACAGGTCGCGAATCGGCTCCAGCAGTTTTAAGTTCATGTGCTCCGGCAGACCGCCCACGTTGTGGTGGGATTTAATGACCTTGGCCTTGCCGGTCTTGGCGCCGGCGCTCTCGATGACGTCCGGATAGATGGTGCCCTGGGCCAGCCAGGCCACGTCGCGGATTTTTTTGCCCTCCTCCTCGAAGATTTCTATAAAGAGGCGGCCGATGATTTTCCGCTTCGCCTCCGGGTCGGCCACCCCCGCCAGCGCCCCGAGGAAGCGTTCCCCCGCATTCACGCGAATGACGTTAATGCCCAGGTGGTCCCTAAATAATTCCATCACCTGGTCGCCCTCGTTGAGGCGCAGCAGGCCCGTGTCCACGAAGACGCAGGTCAGCTGGGCGCCGATGGCTCGGTGCAGCAGGCTGGCGACGACGGAAGAATCGACGCCGCCGGACAGGGCCAGCAGCACCTTCTCACCGCCCACCCGCTTCCGGATTTCCTGCAGGCTTTCCGCGATGAAATTGCCCATGTTCCACTGCGGTTCGCAGCCGCACAGCTCCAGCACGAAGCGTTTCAGCAGGGCAAAGCCAGCGGGCGTGTGGGTAACCTCCGGGTGAAATTGCACGCCGTAGAAATGGCGCGCCTCGTCGGCCATGGCGGCGATTTCCGTATTGTCGGAGCTGGCGATGGTCTGGAAGCCCGGCGGTAGGGCGCTCACCTTATCGCCGTGGCTCATCCACACCTGTTCGAGATTTAGGCCGTCGAAGAGGCGGCAGGGCCGCTGTTGCAGGTGGGCCAGGCCGAATTCCTGTTTTTCCCCCATTGCTACCTGGCCGCCCAGCTGTTTCGCCATGGTCTGCATGCCGTAGCAGATGCCGAGCAGCGGCACGTTCATGGTAAAGACCACCGCCGGCGCCGCGGGCGGGTTCTCTCCCAGGGTGCTGTCGCCGCTGCCGGAGAGAATGATGCCCCGGGGGGCAAAGTTAATGATTTCCTGGGGGTCCACGTCCCAGGGGTAGATTTCGCTGTAAACGCCGGCCTCGCGCACCCGGCGCGCGATTAGCTGGGTCAGCTGTGAGCCAAAATCCAAAATTAATATGCGCTGGCTCTGTAACATGCCGTAACTCCTAAAAGCCCTTATTATGGTGCATTTCCTAGGTTTAGCGGCCGCGCCGCACAGTTTTGAGGGGAATTAGTGAAAGAGAGAATCTATGAGCTTTTGGAGGAGCTAATCCCCGAAGCCGAAGCCATTAAAAATAATCAGCCGCTGGCCACGGAGCAGCAGCAGCGGCTTCAAGAATTGCAGGAGCTGCTCAACGATAGCTACGCCGCCGACGTGGCCGACCTGCTGGAATCCCTGCCCAGCGAAGAGCGTTCCCTGCTCTGGCATTTGACCAATCCGGCCGAGGACGGCGCCGTACTCCTGGAGGTGTCCGACAGCCTGCGGGAAAGCCTCATCGCCGAAATGGACCAGCTGGAGCTGGCCCAGGTGCTGGAAAAGCTGCCGGCGGAAGACCTGGTGGAACTCTACGAAGACCTGCCCGAAGACCTGGCCGACAAGGCCCTGGCCCAGCTGGACGAGTTGAACCGGGCCAAGGCCAACCGCGCCCTGAATTACAAGGAGGGCACCGTCGGTTCCATCATGGATTTTCGCCAGGAAAACCTCATCGCCGTCCGTTCAGACGTACCCTGCGAAGTGGTGTTGCGCTACCTGCGCATGCAGGGCAAGCACAACGGCGGCGAACTGCCGCGCAAATTGGATAAGGTCTTCGTCGTGGACGAGGAGCAGCGCCTCTGTGGCACCCTGTCGCTGCGCTACCTGCTGGCCTCGGACCCGGAAGTGCTGGTGGCCGACCGCATGTTGCCGCTGGAGGAGGTTATTTTCTTCACCCCCGAGGAGGACGGTGAGAAGGCCGGTCAGGCCTTTGAAAAGTACGACCTGGTCAGCGCGCCGGTGGTGGACGAGCAAATGCGCATCATCGGCCGTTTGACCGTAGACGACATCATGGACTTGCTACGGGAAGAGGCGGAAGAGGACATGATGAATATCCTCGGCGTGCGCGATGAAGACCTGTTCGCGCCTATCTGGACGTCTCTGAAGAACCGCGGCCTGTGGATTGGCATTAATCTCTTTACGGCGCTGCTGGCCAGCCGGGTCATCGCCGGCTTCTCGGACATCATCGTGCAGCTGGTGGCCCTATCGGCGCTCATGCCCATCGTCGCGGGCATGGCCGGCAATTCCGGCAATCAGACCATCACCATGATTGTGCGGGCCATGGGCACGGGCCAGCTGTCCAACTGGCTACAGATTCGCCACCTGCTGGCCAAGGAGCTGGCCCTGTCGCTGATTAACGGCATAATTTGGGGCTCCATCATCGGCCTGGTGGCCTACTTCTTCTACGGGGATAAATATTTATCGCTGGTGATGCTGCTGGCCATGATTATGAACCTGCTGCTGGCGGCGCTGCTGGCGGTGTTTATTCCCTTCCTCTGGCGACTGCTACGCCTGGACCCGGCCATGGGCAGCTCCGTAGCCATCACCGCCTGCACCGACTGCGGCGGCTTCGGCATTCTCCTTATCCTTGCCAAATACCTGCTGCTGCCCCACCACTAGCTATGGGCTGCCGATGCGCTGCATGCTGGTCATCACGTCCCAGATGAAGGGGCTGGCGGCCACGGCGGAACCGTAGAGAAAGACCCGCTCGAAGGGCGGCAGATGGTAGAAATGCAGGGTTAGGAAGTGGAACTGGGCCACGGTGAACATGAACAACAGCAGCAGCGGCACATTGCCCAGGCCGCCGGTGTGGATAAAGAGGTGGCGCAGGCCCAGATAAATCAGCGCCCCGGCCAGGTAGATGAGCAGAAAGGTGCCGATGATTTTGATGTGCTGCTCCAAATTGGGCGTGGGGCGGCGGCGCAGGAAAATGCGCTGGCCCAGCCGCTTCAGCATAAAAAATAAAGATAGGGTTAAGAGCATTATTAGGGCGAGGCTGACAATCAGCGATAGCAAATTCAGCTTAATCATGGTGTTCCTTTAGTTTCTTCTGCCAGCCGCCGATTAGGTCCAGCGCCTGGCGGGGGGTTAAATCGTCCAAGGCCAGGCTACGGATTTCCTCCAGCAATTCCCGGCGATTTATTTCCCGCAGATTCTCCGCCAGCTCCGCCTCCGCCTCCGGCGGGGCAAATAGCGTTTCCTGGGTCGGCTCCTGCCGTTGCGCTTCCAGCTGGTGCAGCTTCAGTTGGGCCTGGTGCACCACCGCCAGCGGCACGCCGGCCAGCCGCGCCACCTGAATGCCGTAGCTCTTGCTGGCCGGCCCCTCCTGCACCCGGTGCAGAAAAACTATCTGCTGGCCGTGCTCCAGGGCGCTAACGTGCACATTGGCCACCGCCGGCAGCGCCGCCAATTCGGTCATTTCCACGTAGTGGGTGGCGAAGAGGCACAGGGATTTATTGGTTTCCAACAGGGCCCGGGCCGTGGCCCAGGCCAGGGATAGGCCGTCAAAGGTGGCGGTGCCCCGGCCGATTTCGTCCATGATGATGAGGCTGGCCTCGTCGGCCCGGTTGAGAATATGGGCGGTCTCGGTCATCTCCACCATGAAGGTGGAACGGGCGCCGGCCAGGTCGTCGGAGGCACCAATGCGGGTGAATATGCGGCTGAATTCCCCCACCTGGGCCGCATCCGCCGGCACAAAACTGCCGGCCAGGGCCAGCAATACGATGAGGGCGTTCTGGCGCATGTAGGTGGATTTGCCGCCCATGTTGGCGCCGGTGATGATGAGCAGCCGCCGCTTCCTATTCAAATTAAGGTCGTTGCCGATGAAGGGCTGGTCGCTGAGGGCTTCCACCACCGGGTGGCGGCCGTTCTTCACCGTCAGCTGCTGGCCGGCCACCAGCTGCGGCCGGCAGTAATTGCGTTGGGCCGCCAGCTCCGCCAGGCCACTAAGGCAGTCAATGGTACTTACGGCCGCCGCCCAGCCATAGAGGGCGTTTAAATGGGGTTGCAGCTGGGCCAGCAGTTCTTCAAATAGCTCCCGCTCCCGATTTAGCGCCTGCTGTTGGGCATTTAGCACCTGGCTTTCCAGGGCCGTCAGCTCCTCGGTGGTGTAGCGTTCGCTGTTTTTTAAGGTCTGCTTGCGTAGCCAGTGGGCCGGGGCATTGGCACTCTGGCCGCGGCTCAATTCAATGAAAAAACCCGCCTGGGAGTTGTAATTCATGCGCAGCCCCTTTAATCCGCTCCGTTCCCGCTCCTGCTCTTCCAGTTCCCGCAGCAGCCCATCGCAGTTCTGGCTCAACTGCCGCAGCCGGTCCAGATTCTCATCGTAGCCGGGGGCAAAGATATTGCCGTCCCGGGTGGTCAGGGGGAGAGTTTCAAGCAGACTGCTATTTAACAGGGCGGTCATGGTTGCGGGGGCTTGTAGGGCTGCCTGCCAGGCCGCCAGCTCCGTAAATTGGCTCAGCTGGGGAATTAGATTTAGCGTGTCCCGCAGCTGGCCCAGTTCCCGGGGCCGAGCGCTGCCAAGGCTGATGCGGGTGCTAATGCGTTCCACGTCGGCGCACTGGCCCAGCAGTTCACGGATAGCGGCCCGCTGGCTGGAGTGGAGAAATTGTTCCAGCCGGTTGAGGCGGCCGTTGATGGCGTCCCGGTCGCGCAGGGGCTGGTGTAGCCAGCGGCGCAGCTGGCGGTGGCCGCCGGCGCTTTTACAGAAATCCACCTGGGCCAGCAGGCCCTTGCTGCGGTCGCCATTTAAGCCGCAGTCGATTTCCAGATGGCGGCGGCTGTTGCCGTCAATGGTGAGAAAGGCGCTGAAATCCTCCAGCAGCGGCGGCGGCAGCTGGGGCAGAAAGCGCTTCTGCGTGTCTTGCAGGTATTGCAACAGACAGCCGGCAGCGCCGATGGCCGGACTGTCCTTCTCCAGGCCGAAGCCGTCCAGATGATTAACACCGTAATAGTCCAGCAGCCGCTGATGGCCGCTCTGCACGTCAAAGTACCAGGCCGGCTGCCGCTGAATTTTTTGATTTAAATTCAAGGGAAAGTCTTCGCTGACGAGAATTTCCGCCGGCCGCAGCCGCTCCAGCTGGGAATGGAGGGATTCCTCCGTTAGGGCCGGCGACAGGGCAAAGCGGTGGCCGCTAATGTCGGCCCAGGCGAAAAAATAATGGCCGTGGCTCTCGGCCAGGGCCATTAGAATGGTGTCTTCCTGGGCGTTCAGCAGGGCCTCGTCCGTAACGGTGCCGGCGGTAATTATGCGTGTTACCGCCCGCTCAATAACCCCCTTGGCGTTGCTACCCACCTGTTCACAGATAACCGCCGCCACGTTTTGCCGCAGCAGCTTGACCAGATAGCCGTCAATGGCGTGGACGGGCACGCCGGCCATGGCAATGGGCTCGTCGCCCCGGAAGCCGCGGCTGGTGAGGCTAATGTTAAGGAGACTGGCCGCCCGCCGGGCATCGTCGAAGAAAAGTTCAAAGAAATCGCCCATCTGATAAAAGAGCAGCATATCCGGATAATCGGCTTTTAATTCCAGATAGTGTTGCATCATCGGGGTCAATTTATTGCTAGAATTTTTCATATATGTAATTTTTAATTAGGGAAGTCATTGCAAGATGAATATTATTTTAAAGGCACTTATTATTTCCGGCGCCCTCTGCACCGCCAATGGTTTTGCCCAGAACAAGTCAACGGCCGCTAAACAAAAAGCCGCTGCTCCCGCCGCCGAATCGGAAAATGTAATTAACGAAAAGGATTTATATAACAATCCCGGATTATTCCACACGGTAATTAATGAGGGAATGAATCAGCATAATTTGGAATTATTAAATGCCCTATTGCCCATTTATCGCGATTATCCTTCCCGGGACGCCTTCCTGTCGGACTATGCCAGCGCCTACCTGGCCCGGGAAGAGGGGGACTTTGAGGGAGCCGTTAAACACTATGAGGCTCTAGTTAAACAAAAACCCAACGAGGACATACTGCGCTTCCAGCTGGCTCAAGTTTACTTCGCTAACCGGCAGGAGGCCGATGCCCAGCGGGAATTAAATACCCTAAAAGGGAAACAGCTGCCCAAGGATTTTGCCGACGGCGTGAAGCGGCTGGAGGAAATGATTAAGGAGCGGGATAAATGGACCGTCTCCGTCAGCGGCAGTGGCCTCTATGAGAAGAACGTAAACAACGCCCCATCGGTGGAGAAATACGGCAACTGGACCTTCGATACCACCAAGAAAACCGGCTACGGTGTGAACCTGGGGGCCTCGGTGGAACGGCAGGTGCCTCTCTCCAACGGCTTCTACGTGCCCATGTCCGCCAGCGGCAACTGGAACTGGTACTGGAACGCCAGTGAGGCCAACGACATCAGCGTGCGGGCCCAGGCCGGTCTGGGTTGGCATAACGGCCGCCAGGAAATTTCCGCCGAGCCTTTCATTTCCCGCCGCTGGGTGGGCAATACCGGCTATTCCAACCACGCCGGTTTAGCCACCAACTACCGCTATGCCTTTAATCCCCAGTGGCAGGTGCGGGCCTATAACCAAACCTCCTACGAAGACCACGATAAACGTGAACACTTGAATGGTTCACGGGTTAACAGCGGCGCCACCGTTATCTACCAGCCGCAGCCAGACACCTACTACTTCGCCGGCGGCAACAACTATTACAGCGGCGCCCGGGATAAGGAAGACCGCTACACCCTTAACGGCGTCAATGTGGGCGTGGGTAAACGCTGGAAAAACGGCCTGAACAGCACCGCCAGCGCCAGCTATTCCTTCCGCAAACACAAGGGCGCGGACATTCTGAACATCGTGCGTAAGGACAATATCTACCGGCTACGTCTAGGCGCCGGCCACGAGAAAATTTCCTGGAAGGGCATTGAGCCGCTATTCATCGTGGAATTCACCAGAACCGACAGTAACCACCCGCTCTACGACCGGCCGGTGGACTGGAACGTGAACATGGAGCTGCAGAAGCGCTTCTAATGGAAGAAATCATCGCCAACTACCGGGAAAGCCTGAGCGGCAAAAAACTTTTCACCACCGCCCAGCATAAATCGGGACTGCTGGGCGGCGACAGCTGGCTGATTGACAGCCCGCTGTTTCTCAACTGCGAGCGGGAGCGCATCGGCCAGGAATTGGCGGCGCTGGGTCTAAAGGGCAAAGTTAGTTTTAACTGCCAGGTGGCCAGCTACAAGGTGCAGCAGAATCTCCAGGCCTACGGCCAGGTGAAGAACGTTATCGCCGTGGCCTCCGGCAAGGGCGGCGTGGGCAAAAGCACCGTGGCCGTTAATTTGGCCCTGGCGCTGAAGGCCCAGGGGGCCCAGGTGGGACTACTGGACGCGGACCTGTACGGCCCGAGCCAGGCGCAGATGTTGGGCGGCGCCCAGCGGCCCACGTCGCCGGACCAGAAGAAGATGAACCCCATCGTGCGCCATGGCATTCAGTCCATTTCCATGGGTGACCTCATCGGCAACGACGACACGGCCATGATTTGGCGCGGCCCCATCGTCAGCCAGACCCTGCTGCAGCTGATTCGCGAAACCCTGTGGCAAAACCTGGATTTTCTTATCGTCGATTTGCCGCCGGGCACCGGCGACACCCAATTAACCCTGGCCCAGCAAATACCTCTGGCCGGGGCGGTCATCGTTACCACGCCCCAGGAAATTGCCCTGCTGGACGCGCGCAAGGCCAAGACCATGTTCGACAAGGTGCGGGTGCCAATCCTCGGCCTGGTGGAGAACATGAGCTATTACCAGTGCCGCCACTGCCAGCAGCGGGATTACATCTTCGGCCGCGACGGTGGCAAACGGCTGGCGGAACGCTACGGCGTGCCGCTGCTGGCGCAGCTGCCGCTGGATTCACGGCTGCGGGAACAGGTGGACAACGGTAATCCCACGGTGGTGGCCGAGCCGCAGAGCGAGCTGGCGCGGCTCTATCAGCAGATGGCCTTTCTCATGCAGGTGGCGCTGGTCAGTCGGCCGGCGCCGGTAGGGCCAAAGATTGTGGAGGAATAATGGCCATTAAGAACGACCGCTGGATTCGCGAACGGGCGGCAGCGGGCATGATTTCGCCCTTTGCCGCGGAACTGGTCAATCGCGACGGCGCCGGCGAGCCCATCGTGTCCTACGGCACTTCCAGCTACGGCTACGACGTGCGCTGTGCCCGGGAATTTAAGATTTTCACCAACATCAACAGCACCACCATTGACCCCAAGGCCTTCGACGAAAAGAGCTTCGTGGACGTGGAAAGCGACGTGTGCATCATTCCGCCGAACAGCTTTGCCCTGGCGCGCACGGTGGAATATTTCGTTATTCCCCGGGACGTGCTAGTCATCTGTGTGGGCAAGAGCACCTACGCCCGCTGCGGCATCATCGTGAACGTAACGCCGCTGGAGCCGGAATGGCAGGGCCACGTAACCCTAGAGTTTTCCAATACCACGCCACTGCCGGCGAAAATCTACGCCAATGAGGGCGTGGCCCAGCTGCTGTTCTTCCAGAGCGACGAGCCCTGTCAGCAGTCCTACGGCGACCGGCGTGGCAAATATCAGGGCCAGCGCGGCGTAACTTTACCCAAGACCTGATTAAACATACATAGAAAGCGCCCGTATGTTTGTAAAAGCCATTTAAAAGCTTGTTTACAAACATACGGGCGCTTCTACTGTATGTAATTAAAGCCCTAAATACATACAGGAGAACCGCAGCACTGCGACCTTTAGGTCGCAGAACTGCCCGGCCGTCGGTAAAGCTAATTGGGTAAAAATAAAACCGCCCGGAGGCGGTTTAAATATAGAAAGAATTGTAATTGTTGTTACTGTCTCGTCAGCTATTCGGTTATTGCCTAGCTGAGCCGGAGCTCAAGGAGGTCGCCATCAATAACTGCGGTGGTTAGTGAGGTCCGGCACTGCCCGCTAATCCCGAACTTGGGCCAGTTAGTAAAACCCAGTTCCTAATTGGGAAACTTTTCAAACCCAATTAGCCTCATATGTATATCATTAACAAACATTACATACTTAGCGAGATGCGTGCCAAGATTAATCGCCGCACCCCCATCACAGATAATTCAACACCAATCCGGCCCAGATGGCCGCCCCCACCCAGTTGTTATGCATAAAGGCGCGGAAACAGCGGTCCCGGTCGAGGGAGCGGGTGCTGTATAGCTGCCAGCCGAAGCACAGCGCCGCCGCGGCAATCCCCAGATAGAAATAGCCATTCAAACCAGCAACCCGGGCGAAAATCAGCAGCAGCGCCAGCATTAAGCCCATCATGGTGAGGAAGAAGCGCCGTTCCCAGCCCCGGGCCCAAATGGCCGCTGAACGTAGGCCAATCTTTAAATCGTCGTCCCGGTCCACCAGACCATAAAAGGTGTCGTAGATGAGCGCCCACACCGTGGAGGCCAGATACAGCAGCCAGGCATAACCATCAATGGCGCCGTGAATGGCCGTCTGCGCCATGAGAATGGGCGCGGCGAAGGCCAGGCCCAGCACCAGCTGCGGCGTGGGGAAGAAGCGCTTGCAGAGGGGATAGAAAGCAGAAATGGCCAGGCAGAAGACGGCGAACAGCTGGCTGGCCCGATTCAACTGCAACACCAGCAGCAGGCAGAGGCCAGCCAGGGCCAGGGCCAGCAGCAGCGCTTCCCACACCTGCACCGCGCCGCGGGCCAGCGGCCGCTGCCGGGTTCGCTCCACCAGGCCGTCGTAGTGGCGGTCGGCTAAATCGTTGAGCACGCAGCCCAGGGAGCGGGTGGCCAGGGTGCCGAGGAGAAGAATTAGGACGATGGGCGCCGGTGGCCGCCCGGCCCCGGCCAGCCACAGGCCCCAGAGGGTGCTCCAGGCCAGCAGCAGCGTGCCTACCGGGCGATCCAGCCGCATCAGGCGGACAAAAGCCAAACATTTCATAGCAAAGACACCGGAATAAAGATTTCCATAGCATAGCGCCCTTCATTGCCAACACAAAAAGGAGACACCGCTTTTGGTCGCAGCCGCCAATCCGCGTTTTGCCCACAGCGATTCGGGAAAAACTGCGGGACGCCTTGTGGACAAGCGCCCCGGCGCCATGATGCGGCGGCGGGTTTTTCAGGTTGCCTGCAATCATTTGCCTTTCGGCTTTTTGTGTGCGTTGGTGTTTTTGAGGCGGAGCATCTCCCAGCCGCCGTTTTTCCAGCAGTAGTCTTCCTCGTCGTAATCCATGATGCTGCTTTTGTATTCGACACGGATGCAGCCCTTGCGGATGA
>CAUSQL010000032.1:0-16347 GCA_963533935.1 uncultured Cardiobacteriaceae bacterium | reverse complement strand
CCACCAAAGATGGCGATTATGTGCTGATGCTGTTGCTGGCGGAAATCGACCGGGAATTATTCCAGAAGTACCAGGGCGACGCTCTCGCTCTGATTAACGAGCGCTTCCATGCCCATGCCGGCGATAGTATTTCCCGACCCATTGGTCTGAGCGACGGTATTAAGGTCAGCGTACATAAGCCAGCATCGAGCCCCGCTGCCGCCATTGGCAAGAGTAGCGCCAGTCAACAGGCCATTACCAAGGCTCTGGAGGGCATGAATCTCGGCACGATGCAGCGCGGCGGGCCCCTAACCATGGGCAGCTACCAGTGTTCCTCTAATAAGGGGCAAAAATTCAGCCTCAATCTCTACGACAACGGCCAATTCCGCGTCAACGACGCCGACGGACGTAACGAGAAGGAGGGCAAATACAGCTACCAGCCGGATAGTGGCCTTATTGATGTGGACGATGACTACCATCTGCTCAACTTCGCCATGAACGACGAGGTGCACGAAATCGCCTTCTTCTTCACCAAGGAGGGCAAGGGCTATCTCTACGGCCAGGATTTGACCGGCCTCGGCAGTCCGGTGGTTATCTGCCAGCACAGCGGTGCCGCCAAGGAGCCGTCCCCCGAGGCCAAAGACGCCGCCGAGCGGGAGGCGCAGCGCTTCAAATGGGTAACTGCGCCGAATCAGGGTGTGAAAATGGACGACATCGAAGTGCTGCTGCACCACGGCTATAACGAGTATCTCGGCGCCCAGGTGGACTTCATCGAGGAGGCTCGGCTGCTGCTCAAGGACGGCTGGCTCTACGATAATCTGCGCTGTCCGCCGGCGGATTTGGACGTAGCCGCCTCGCGGAAAAACGAGCCAGAACATTGGCACCGCTGGCGCAAGGCCGGCGACGGTTACGAAATGGAGAAGGACGGCAGCTGGGAGAAAGTGCCGGGCATCGCTGTTACGCCGGCTAAAGCCGGGGAACGGCTCAACGGCAGCTATACCAACTCCTCCTATGCGGGCAGTCCCTTCACCGGCGGCATTGCCTCCTTCGATAGCTATCACTTTAAGGACGACGGCAGCTTTGATAGCAGCGCGCGCAGCGTCGGCGGCAGTGGGCCGCTGAACAGCCTCGACGCCAGCGTCCACGTCGGCAGCTACGCCGTCAGTGCCCCGGGTAAATATGAGCTGGACGGCTACACCCTACAGTTGACCCTCCCCGACGGCACCGTGCAACGCAAGCCCTATTACCGCTGGAGTGAGCACAACATCAGCATTGACGGCGCCACCTATAGCGACAAGGACTAAGTTCATAGGGCCGCTGCCACGGGCCGTGGGGCGGCCTTTTCGCAACTATAAGGGGAATAACAATGCTGAAATATTTACTGGGACTGGCGCCCTGGGCGCCGGCATTGGCCGATGCACCCTGGCAGGTGAACGACTGCAACAATCTCGGTACCTGCTGGCTGACCATTGAACAGAGCGATGACAGCCCGCCGGCCGCCATTCGGCTGGAGGCTCCGGCCGGGGTGCCGCTGCGGGCCGAGGTGGTGGTGGCCCGCACCCCCTTTGAAATGGACGGCGGTAATGGGCCGCTGCAGCTGGTGCTCAACGGCCGGCCGTTGGAGGTCATTGCTCTGAACAACGGCGTCGGCACACTTTCGCCGGCGGCGGCCTCCCGGCTGCTGGCGGCCGGAGCGGCCGGCGGGCTGAAACTGGAACTGCAGCACGGCGAAGCACGCTGGACCCTAACCAGTCGTAACAGCGCCACTGCCGTGGCCGAGTTTGAGGCCCAGCGCCGGGCCTTCCCCAGTCCGCTGCCACCGCCACGCATCGTCGCCGTCCCGGTGGAGGGCCAGGTGCCGACGGCCCCGCCGGAGCAGCTGGCGGCCCTGCTGCGGCCCCTGCGCGAACAGCATTGCGACGCGGACAAATGGGACGAACCCATCGCTTTGCAGGCCCTCAATGAAAACTATCTGCTGGCCCTGACCGACTGCTGGGCGGCCCCCTACAACAGCGGCCAGCTCTATGTGCAGCTCAGCCGCGATTTGCGCCGGGTCATCGGCATGGTCGGTGGCCGGGAAAATCAGGACTACGAGGACGGCCTTATCCGGACCGGAGGCCGCGGCCGGGCCACGGCCGACTGTGGCGGCAGCAGCGAATATGTCTGGGACGGTCGCACCTTCGTGCTCAGTAGCCGTACCAGCTACGGCCCCTGCAACGGCCTGGCTGCCGGCGGGGCCCTGTTTTATGACGACTATGTCAGCGAAGTGGTGCGGGCTCCGGAAAGTACCATGCGGCGGCTGCAGCGCTTCGTTGCCAAGGGCCGCGGAGACTAATGCTGGCCCGTAATCTCAGCCGGCAACCAATAATCCCGCCGTTAGTTGGATTACCTGTAACGCGGGGCGGAGCAGTCGCCGGCAAACAGTTGTCTGCATTTTGACGCCCCACATTTCCCACGGACTAACGGCGTTTAAATACATACGGGCGCTTCCCCTGTATGTTTAATAAGGCTTTTAAACATACAGGGGAAGCGCCCGTCCGTCGGTAAATCCAACGGCAATGGCCAGATTTACGCCGTTGGCCGGCTACTGGCTACAATTAGATTTCCATTCTCCCCGCGCTCCGGCGCCTATCAAAGGAACTTTAATGAACGGTTTAATCTCCCTTGCCCTACTGGTGCTGCTGCTGGCCTACTGCCTAAGCCAGCGGCCGGCCCGGCTGCGCGCCCGCCTCTGGTTCATGGTGGCGTCACCGCTGCTGTTTATCATCTTTATCCTTTTCATGCGCCAGCTGGAGCGGCAACTGGCCCTACACATCGGCCTGATGGCCCTGGCCACCTGGCTCATCGCCTCCTGCTGGCTGCTGCGGGAACTGTTCCAGAAGAAGCTGGAACCGCCGGTGCCGGTGAAAAGTCCGCGCCGCTGGATTGTGGAACTCAGCCTGGTGGCCCTGGCCGCCGGCTGGATTATTTGGGATTTATTGCAGATTTAAAGCGCTGGTACTCCTTGGACTGGGCCAGCAGCCGCCGCGCCGCCTCCTTCAACTTATCAATGGCCGAGCTGGGCAGGTAGAAGCTGGTGGGCAGGTTCAGCACCTCCGTGCGCAGGGCCGACGGCGGCAAATCCGCCAAATTCAAACTGACAAAGTAAATTTCTATGGGGTTTTTCCTGTCCCCGTTCCAGCCGTCCACGAAGGCGCGGAAGCGGCGCAGGCTCTCCTGGCTGTTCTGGCGAATGGGAATGTCGATGACCGCTGACACCATGGCTTCCAAACCCGGCACCGTGGCGCTGCGGTCAATGGTGGTGCCGATTTTGTTCTGGGCATTAACGTTGATGACGAGGATTTTCCGCACCCGCCGGTCGAGGAAGTCGTGGCGAATGGTCTGGTCCGAATGGATTTCCGTAATGTCCAACAGGGCGCGCAGGCCCAGATTATCCGTCAGGCCCCCGTCCAGCAGGTGAATGTAGGGGCGGTTGGCGCTGTCTTCGTAGCGCAGCAGCCGCTGGGCGTATTCCCTGCGCGTCTGGCTCTGCAATTTGTTCGGGTCGCTGTAGAGGTCGCGGCGCAGCTCCTCCGGCAGCCGATAGCCGCAGTGGCCGCCGTTATTATTCAAGGTGATGGGATTAAAGATTATGGGCACGGCGCTGGAGGCGGCCACCGCCCGCGCCAGCGGCAGGGCGCCCAGGTCCAGGCAGAGCACGTTAAAGAAGTCCTGGGTGAAGTCCAGCCGGCTGCCCTGGCTCATGTCCGTGGCGGAAATGACTACCGCTGGGCCGGCGCCCTGCCACAGGTCGCGGAAGGTGGCACCGTGAAATAGGGCCGTGTCCAGCTGTTCCTGGAGCAAATCGCCGCGGCCGTATTCCGGCGACAGCAGCCGCGGCCAGCTGGCCGTAGAAAAGAGCTGTTGCAGCAGCTGCTGCTGGAAGTTGCGCTTTAAAAATTTACGCTCGAAGCTGGGCAAAGTGGCGGCGCCGTGCAGGCCCAGGTAGGTGGCGAGAATGGAACCGCCGGAAACGCCGAAGGTCAGGTCGATTTCCCGCAGCAGATTGCTAGCGCCGTGGGGCTGGCGCTGTAATTCTTCTAAAACCCCGTAGCCTAGGGCCGCCGCCCGGGTGCCGCCGCCGGAGAACTGCACCACCATGAACAGCTCCTGGTCGTTGCTGAAGCTGCGGACCAGCAGGTCGCTGGGGCGGCTGCGGTCGATGGTGGCCAGCGGCTGGTATTGCACCCAGCTGCAGCCGGCGAGGAAAAGTAATAGGGGAAGGAGTGCTTTCATGCGTTCTCTTGCGGTAATAATGGGAATTTTGCGAAGAGCTAATTATGAAGAAAATTCCCCTGCTCGGTCTGCTGGCCCTGGCCAGCCTCAGCTACAGCCAGGAAGAAAACAGCTGGCTGGGCCGCTGCGACAATCTGGGCTACTGCCGGCTGGCCGGCTATAGCGCGGCCCACGGCCCCAGCCTGTCCGTCCTGTTCACCGGCCGTTCCCGCGCCCCCGGCGGCACCTTCACGGCGGCGGACTTCTCCGGCCAGCTGCGGCTGCTGCCACCGGTGCCGGAGGTTAATCTGCGGATTAACGGCCGGGATTTCGGCCCCATACCCCTGGACGAGAACGGCTTCGGCCTGCTCAGCCCCGCACAGAGCCGGGCGCTGCTGGAGCGCATGGATAAAGAATCCGTTGAAGTGGCCGGTGCCGGCCAACGCTGGGCCCTGGCCGCCGGCGGCTTCGCCTACGCCTGGCAGCATTTAAGAGCGCCCCTGGCCGAAACGGTGAGCCAGCTGCCGGCGGACCCGGTGGCGGCCGGGCCCCTGCGGCCGGCGCCGCTGATTGACGGTTTAAAGCTGCCCGATGGCTGCGCCGGCGACAGCGCAAAAACCATCGCCCTGAGCGGCGGCTACCGGCTGTGGAACGTCAGCTGCGGCCGCGAGAGCAAATTCTTCGCCGTGGAGCGGGCCGGGCAAATGGGCCAGCGGCTACAAATACAGACCGACGGGGAAGAAAGCGCCTACCGCAGCTACGAAAGGGGGATTATCCAGGAGAGAAAGCTGCGCGGCGAAGGCTGCGGCCAGTACCGCCGCTGGCTATGGCAGGAAAGCCGCGGCCAATTCGTGCCGCTGGACAAGGGGGAGCTGGGCCTGTGCGACCGGGGCTTCCGCGGCGGCAGCTGGCTGCTGCCGGAGCGGGTGGAGAACGAACGGCAGTAGCGTGACCTTAGCTGCCGCGGTTATAAATACAACGGGGCGCTTCTACTGTTTGTAAAAACACCGTTTTAACATAAAGGGGACCCGAAGGGCTGAGCGCAGCGAAGAACCGTCTGGTTGTATTTATAACCGATAATTCGCAGCCAATATTCGCCGCCGCGGCCGCTGATTTCTTCCCGCAGCGGCTGGACGAACTTGTTCCCAGCGACTGCTGCCGAAGTAATGGCTAAATTCGCCCAGCGCTACCGGCGGATTTCTCAATGCCGATAGGGTAATTTTCAAGCTGAGCCAAGCTATTTATAAATACAACGGGGCGCTTACCCTGTATGTTTAATAATGCTTTTAAACATACAAGAAAAGCGCCCCATTGTATTTATTGCTGTCAGTTCGTGGCTAATTGGCCGCCGCGTTTGCCGCTGATTTCTTCCCGTAATTGCTGATACGAACTTGTTCGTAGCGATTGTCCTGGAAGGCAATCGCTAAATTGGCCCCAGCGTTGCCGGCTAATTTCTCCTCGCTCCAGGCCTTCGCGGACGGCACAGCCCGGTTCCTGATTATGCTGGCAGTCGCTGACGGTTTAACCGCCGCGGCCGCTGCTGATTTCTTCCCGTAATTGCCGGTAATTGGCCCAGCGCTGCGGGCTGATTTCTCCCCGCTCCAGGCCTTCACGGACGGCACAGCCGGGCTCTTTTTGATGCAGGCAGTCGCTGAAGCGGCACCGGCCGCCGCTGACTTCCGGAAAGATTTCCCCCAGCAGGGCCGGGTCGTAGCCCTGCACCGGCCAGCCGCGCACGCCGGGGCAGTCGATGATGAAGCCGCCGCCGCTTAGGTTGTAGAGGCGCAGGTTGGTAGTGGTGTGCCGGCCCAGCCGCGACAGGGTGGAAACGGCCTGGGTCCAAATGTTCGCCTCCGGCACCAGCCGATTCACCAAACTGGATTTGCCCACGCCGGACTGACCGCAGAGCAGAGTGGTGCCGGGGCCGAGCCAGGCCCTTAGCTCGTCCACCCCCGAGCCGCTGGCGGCGCTCAGCCAGAACTGCGGTAAATCATAGGCCGCCAGCCGTGCCCGTAAATCACCCAGAGCCAGGTCGCACTTATTAATAACTAGGGCCAAGGGCAGGCCGTCGGCCCGCGCCGCCAGTAGAAAGCGCTCCAGCAGGTTTTCCAGCCAGGGCGGTTCCGGCGCCAGCACCAGCAGCAGCTGGTCGATGTGGCTGGCCAACGGCTTCTGCTGCCGGTGAAAGACCCGCTGCCGCGGCAGCAGCCGGTCAATGACCGCGCTGTCGTTGGCAATATGGCTTAGGGCCACCTGGTCGTTACAGACGATGGGACCCAGATTGCGGCGCCAGTCCGCCAGCAGCAGCTGGTCCCCGTAGGCCACCAGCACCTTGTATCCCTGGTGGCTGACCACCCGCCCCTGCTGCGCACTGGCCCGCTGGCCGATGTTGGCGGCGATGCGGGCCCGCTGGCGCTCATTTAGTTTTTTCGCCACTTTGACCCTTGGCGCCGGCGTCCGTGGCATCGCTGGCGCTATCGTCGTCGTCGATGACCGGTTCAACGCCGTTAATGCTTTCACCCAGCTGACCCCAGCGGTGTTGCAGCCAGGCGTCGCGCATGGTGGCATAGGGGTCCGGGCTGTTTTCCAGCAGCTCTTCCTTGCCGAGCAGCTCGCTGCGCTTGTTCAAGCCGTCCGCGGCCATGGCCGCCACCCGCGCCGCCGGCTTTTTGAAGACCACGCTGTCGGCGCTAACCACCCCGTCCACCAGGCCGCCGGCGCTGTCGCGCACCGTGGAGGGGCCGAGCAATGGCAGCACGATGTAGGGGCCGGAATTAACGCCGTATTTATGCAGGGTCTGGCCGAAGTCGGCGTTGATTTTCTCGTTGCCCATTGGCGTGGCCACATCGAAGAGGCCGAGCAGGCCGAAGAAGGTGTTGTTAAGTATGCGGGCGAGGATTTTCAGCGCCTGTTCCCCTTCGCCCTGCAGCAGGCTGTTGCCGAAGCTGCCCACGTCGTCCAGATTGCCGAAGAAATTGCCGACCCGGTTGCGGGCGAATTCCGGCACCACGGTTTTATAGCCGCTGGCCACCGGCTTCAGCACGTATTTATCGGCGGTGCTGTTGAAGCTGTACACCTTGCGGTTAAAGCCCTCCAGCGGGTCGTAGGCATAGCCCTCCTTATCCATGGCGCTCTGGCAACCGTTGAGCAGCAGCAGGGCCAGCACTAGTTTTTTCATGCTTTATCTTTTCCTAAATAGACGGGACTGTCCAAGTATAAGTTCTTGAAATAACTCAAAAATACATTAATGACCGCCATCATCGGTATGGCCAGCAGGATACCGGTGAAACCGAACAGCTGGCCGCCGGCGAGAATGGCGAAGAGCACCGCCACCGGGTGCAGCCCCGTGCGGTCGCCGACGAATTTCGGCGTTAAATACATGCCTTCGGCCATCTGCGCCAGGGTGAAGACCACCACCACCCCCAGCGGGTGCCACAGGTCTTGAAACTGCAATAGCGCCAGCAGGCCGGCCAGGCTGATGCCGACGATTAAACCCAGGTAGGGCACGAAGCTGATTAATCCCGCCACCAGGCCGATGGAAATGGCCGTGTTCAGGCCCAGCAGCGCCAGGCCGATGGCGTAGATTAGGCCCAGGCCGAGCATGACGATGAGCTGGCCGCGGAGAAAGCCCGCCAGCACGATGTCGCACTTCTTCAGCAGCTTCTGGGAAATGTTCAGCTTGTGGCGGGGAATGAGCACCTTCACCTTTTCCACCATCATGGGCCAGTCGCGCAGCATGTAGAAGGTGATGACCGGCACCAGAAACAGGTAGGTGAGGAAGGCCAAGATGTAGTTGGCGGAACCGATGATGCGCTTGCTGAAGCTGGCCAGCAGCGCCTGCGGGTCCTGCACGTAGTCGTTGAGAATCACCAGCATGGAATTCAGGCTCCACTTGATGTTCAGACCGAAGGTGTCGCTGAGCCGTTGCAGCACGTGCTCCTTAAACCATTTGATGTACTCCGGCATATTGCTGATGAGCTGGCCAATCTGGCCGCCGACGATGGGCAGAATAATCAGCACCAGAATGAACATGGTAAAGACGATGAGGATAAACACGATGATGACGCCGCGGGTGCGGGGGATTTTCAAAGTCTCAAAGAGATTAACCAGCGGGTTGGCCAGGTAGGCGAGGATTACGGAGAAAATAAAGGGGGTCAGGATTGGGTTTAACAGGTAGATGAGATAGCCCAAAGCCAGGGCGAATAGGTAGTATCTGAGGTTCTGCATAGGCAAATGGGCGATTTTACAGGAAAAGACCGGCGCCATTCGGCGAGGAATGGCAATTTAAATACAGCGGGGCGCTTCGGCTGTATGTATTTAAAGCCCTAAATACATACAGGAGAAGCGCCCGTATGTTTGTAAATGACCCTAGGCGAACACTAGGGCCGTAAATCCTCATCGTCGTGCAGAGGAATGTGGGCCGGACTGTCCAGGTCTTCAAATTGGCCCGCATGGGTGGCCCAGCGCAGGGCCAGCACCGCCAGCAGCAGCATGAATACGGATAGGGGCAGCAGCAGATAGTAGATTTTCATAGTTTCTCCAGTGGTTGCCCGGCCCGCAGCCCGTTCGCCACCACCAGCAGTGAACTCAGGGACATGCCCAGCGCCGCCAGCCACGGTTGCAGCAGGCCGGCCAGGGCCAGGGGAATGATTAATAGGTTGTAGAACACGGCCCAGAGCAGATTCTGCCGGATAAGCCGCCGGCAGCGGCGGGCCAGGGCAAACAGCTGCGGCAGTACAGTCAAATCCCGCCCCAGCAGCACTATATCCGCCTGGTGCTGCGCCAGCCCGTGGCCGCTGGCGACGGCCAGGGACACGTCCGCCCCCGCCAGCACCGGCCCATCGTTAATGCCGTCGCCCACCATTAATTTCACCCCGTCCAGCTTGTCCAGCAGCGCCAGCTTGTCCGCGGCGCTCAGGCCGCCGGCCACGCTGTTAAAGGCGAAGGGGGCGGCGAACTGGGCCACGTTGTCCGGCCCATCGCCACTGGCCAGGTGCAGCTGGTAGCCGGCCAATGCCTTAAATAATTCCTGTAAACCCGGCCGCGGTTGGTCGGCCAGCTGCCAGGAAGCCTGCAATGCCCCATCGGCGCAGAGATAGACCCAGCTGCCCGGCCGTTCCGCCTGGCCACAGAAGGCGGCGCTGCCAATGCGCCAGCGCTGCCCCCGATAATCGGCTATGACGCCGGCGCCGGGCACCACCTGGAGATTCTCCAAGGGCAGGGGGGCGGCCGGGCTCAGCTCCACCAGCAGCGCCGCCAGCGGGTGCTGGCTGTGCAATTCCAGGGATTTGGCCAAATGCTTAAGCGGCGCCGGGTCGCCGAGGTAATGTTCCCGCACCAGGCGGAATTTGCCCTCGGTCAGGGTGCCGGTCTTATCAAAGATAATGTGGCGCACCGTCAGCAGCTTCTCCAGGGTCGCGCTGTCCTTGATGAGAATGCGCTGGCGGAAGGCCCCGTTCAGCGCCTCGGTCAGCACCGTGGTGGTGGCCAGGGACAGGGCACAGGGACAGGTGGCGACCAGCACCGCCAGGGCCACATCGAAGGCGCGGCTCGGGTCAATGAACTGCCACAGGCCATAGCCGGCTAGGGCCAGGGCCAGCACCCCCCACACGGTCCACTGGGCGATTTGCAAATTCAGCCGCAGCTGGCGCGCCTTCTGGCTTTCCGCCCGCAGCATGAGATTCTGAATTGTCGCCAACACGGTATCACCGCCGCTGGCGCTAACTTCCACCTCCAGAGCGCCGGTCAGATTATTGCTGCCGGCCAACAGCCGCTGGCCCGGGCCGCGGCGCTGGCCCAGACTTTCCCCGGTGAGAAAGGCCTCGTCCACCAGGCTTTCGCCCTGGATAATCACACCGTCCACCGGCACCGGCCGCTCCGGCAGCACCCGCACCCGCTGGCCCGCCTCGATTAATTCCAGCGCCGTCAGTTGCCAGCGGTCGCCGGTCCAGCGTTCCACCGCCTCCGGCAGCAGTTGCACCAAGCTCAGGCCGTTCAGCAGCGCCCGCCATCGGGTGAGAAATTCCAGATGGCGGCTGAGGGACAGGAAGAAGACAAACATGGTTACCGATTCAAAGTAGACCTCGCCGCGGGCCAGCAGGCTGTTGTAGAGGCTGGCCAGGTAGGCCGCCAGCAGGGCGAAGGCGATGGGCACGTCCATGTTGAGGGTTCCATTTTTCAGGGCGAGAAAGGCGCTGCGCAGAAAGGGCCAGCCGCTGTAGAACAGCACCGGCGTGGTGAAAATAAAACTGACCCAGCGGAACAGCTGCCGGTCGGCCTGCTCCATGTCCAGCCAGGCGCCGGCGTAGAGGGCCGCGGCAAACATCATTACCTGCATCATGCCGAGGCCGGCCACCGCCAGCCCCAGCAGCTGACGTCGGTTCTGCCGTTGCAGCTCCTGCTCCTGGCGCTGGAGCTGGTAGGGCCGCGGTTTAAAGCCCAGGGCGGCGATGCGCTCGAGAACGGCGGCCAGGGACTGGTCTTCGGGGAAACTGAGCTGGCCGCGGCCGCTGGCGGCGTTCAAATCAATGGCCACCGCGGGAAAATCCCGGGCCAGGGCCTGGCGAATGGACCAGATACAGGAACCGCAGTGCACCCCCTCCACATAGATGGGCAGGGTCCAGCGGCCCTGTTCCCGCCGCCCGTAGCGCCGTTTCAGCTCCGGCAGGTCGTAGGCGGCCCAGCCGTTCACTTAGCCGCCCTGATGATTTGCGGCCGCAGCTGCTGGTTATTCTTCAGGGGCGGCGTGTGGGTGCGGCTGGCGAGCACAATCATCACCACCGCCATCACCAGCGATAGGAGGGGAATGGCCATAATCAGCCAGAACATGGGAATGCGGTACCAGGGCCGCCCGGGTTTTTCGCTCATGGTTTTTCTCCGTGGAAGACGGCCCGGTGGCGCAGAAGCTCCTGGCCGCTGTCGCGATTTTGCAAGATGAAGTAGAAATCCGTCTTCACCGGGTCGGCCAGCTGGTCCTTGGCCACGTCCAGGCTTACGGTCCGTTCATAGACCTGGCTGGGTTGAATGGTGAAGGGCTTGTTCTTCTCCAGCTCGGCGCCGGGCAAATCCTCGATGGCCAGGGTGAAATGGCGGGTTTCCTCGCTCTTATTCAACACCTGAATGAGATAGACGTTCTGCACCCGGCCGCCGCGCAGCTGTTTAAACAGCATCTGCCGGTCCGGCTGCACCCGCATGTCCAGGTCCTTCTTGGTCATAATCAGGGTAATGAAGAGCACCAGGGCCGCCGTGAGCACCGCCGCATAGCCGATGGTCTTCGGCCGCAGGAAGCGGGTGCGCCGGCCGGCCATGGCCTCGGCGGAGCTGTAGCGAATCAGGCCGCGGGGCGCGCCGATCTGGTCCATCATGGAATCGCAGGCGTCGATGCAGGCGGCGCAGGCGATGCATTCCACCTGAAGCCCGTCGCGAATGTCGATGCCGGTGGGGCAGACCTGCACGCACATGGTGCAATCCACGCAGAAGCCCAGCTGCTGCTCCCGGTCGTTCTTCTTCAGCCGCCGCCGCGGTTCGCCCCGCTGCTTGTCGTAGGCAATGATTAATGTGTGCCGGTCGAACATGGCGCCCTGGAAGCGGGCGTAGGGGCAGATGTATTTGCAGAACTGCTCCCGCACCAGACCGGCCATGAGCCAGCAGAAGCCGCCGTAGGCGGCAATCCAGAACACCGCCGTGCTGGAGGCGCGCCAGTGCAGCAAATCCACCACCAGTTCGCGGATTGGGGTGAAGTAGCCGACGAAGCCCAGGCCGGTGAGAAAGGAGACGGTGAACCAGGCCAGATACTTCAAACCGCGCTTGCGCAGCTTCTCCGGATTATTCCAGGGCAGCCGGCTTAACTTCAGCTGTTCCGAGCGGTTGCCCTCAATTTTCTGTTCCAGCCACAGGAAAACTTCCCCATAAACCGTGTGCGGGCAGGCGTAGCCGCACCAGACCCGGCCCAGCAGCGCCGTAAACAGAAACAGCATCAGCGCCAGCCCGAGCAGGATAAAGGTGAGCAGAATGAAATCCTGGGGCCAGATGTTGATGGCAAAGATGAAAAAGCGCCGCTGGCCCAGGTCGAAGAGCACCGCCTGGCGGCCGTGCCATTGCAGCAGCGGCAGTATGTGAAAGATGCCCAACAGCAACACGATGGCCCGGTTGCGCCAGCTTTGAAAACGCCCCCGAACCGGTCGGGGGCGAATTTTCACGTGCTTTTCGTAGAGGGTGAGATTTTCCGCCATCTCATTCCTCGTGGCTCAGGCTGTAAACGTAGGCGCCGATGGCCCGCAGCCGGTTCTCGGAAATGCGGCCCTGCCAGGCGGGCATGACATTGTTGGCCGGCGCCAGAATCTGCCTCTTAATGTCGTCCACGGAGCCGTCCAGGCTGTAGAGCCAGGTGTTGTCGGCCAGGTTCGGCCCGCCCACCGCCATTTTGCCCTCGCCGTTCTTGCCGTGGCAGCCGGCGCAGGTGCGTTCAAAGAGCGGCTTACCCTTATCGGCCAGGGCCCGGTCGAAGCCGTCCTGGCTGCTCAAAGAACGGACGTAGTGGGCCACGGCGGTAAGCTTCTCGTCGTCGCCGTCCTTGGGCTTGGCCGGATTAACCAGCGCGCCGCCGGCGGGCATGCCCTGGCCCTTCTTATTGTTGCGGCCGTTCTTGATGGTGTTCAGCAGGTTTTTCTCGTCGCCGCCCCACAGCCAGTCGTTGTCGGCCAGGTTGGGATAGCCCACCGCTGCCCCCTGGCCGTTGCTGCCGTGGCACAGGGCACAGTTCTGGAGGAAGAGGCGCCGGCCGGAGGCCACCGCCTCGGGATTCTTGGCCAATTCGGCAATGGGCACGTTGGCAAAGGCGTTGAAATAGCCGTTGGAACGCTCGTCGTGGGCCTTTTTCTCCGCCTGGTACTGCTCCAGCTGCGTCCACTGGGCCGTGCCGCCGTACTCATAGCCGAGCACGCCGGGGAAGACAATGAGGTAGGCGGCGCCGACGATAATCATGCCGTAGAACATCTTCAGCCACCAGTTGGGCAGGGGGTTGTTGCGTTCCTGCAGGTCGCCGTCCCAGGTGTGGTGAATGATTTCGCCGGCCTTCACGTCGCCGGCCACGCGCACGTGGCTGGTCCAGTAGACCAGCAGCCAGTAGCCGAGCAGGTGCAGCACGGTGATTACACCGATAAATAGGGCGATTTTCATGGCTTCCTCCGGGGACTAATCAGCTGGTCCTGCTCCTCGCGCAGGGGCAGGTAGCGGGCCTTGTCGTAGGCCCGCTTGGCGCTGGGCCAGGCCATGAGCAGGCACAGGCCGACAAAAAAACTAAACATTAAGAGGGTAATGGCCGACCAAATCATTTCTTCGCCTCCTGTTTCGGGGGAATGGCGTCCAGGTCCAGCGCCGTGCCTAAACCTTGCAGATAGGCCACCAGCGCGTCCATTTCCGTCTTACCGCTGAGGGAGACCTTCACCCAGGCGTCGATTTGCTGGTCGGTGAGGAAGGTGTCACCGGTGGCGCCGTTGGCCACCTGCGGGAAGTTGGCCGCCGTGTAGGGTTCGCCGAGGCGAATCTTGGCGCGAATGGACGCCCGGGTCTGTTCCTCGTCCACGGCGGTGCTGGCCAGCCAGGGGAAGGATGGCATGTTGGAAGCGTCGGACACACTGCGCGGATTCATCAGGTGGCGCACGTGCCAATCGTCGGAGTAGCGGCCGCCAACCCGGGCCAAATCCGGGCCGGTGCGCTTGGAACCCCACTGGAAGGGCCGGTCGTAGGCGCTCTCTTCGGCCAGAGAATAGTGGCCGTAGCGCTCCGTTTCCCAGGCGAAGGGGCGAATCATCTGCGAATGGCAGTTGTAGCAGCCCTCGCGCACGTAGATGTTAAAGCCGGCCAGCCGCAGCGGGTCGTAGGGCTTAATCTTCGGATTGGTCAGTGGTGGCATCAGCTTCTGGTCGCCGAGCAGCGGCACGATTTGCACGATGCCGCCCCAAATCACCGCGAAGGTGGTGAGAATCCCCAGCACCCAGACGCTGGTTTCCACCTTGCTGTGGCTAAATTTAGCGAGAAATGATTGTTTAGCCATTATTTACCTCCAGGGGAAGCGCTTGGTTGTATGTATCCACCTCATCGCTGGGCAAATCCCGCGGCTTATCCCTAAGCACCGTCATGACGCAGTTAATGGCCATCAGCACCATGCCGGCGAGGAAGAACACGCCGCCGAGGAAGCGCACGAACCAGTGGGCGTACTTACTGGTAACAATCTGAATGAAGCTGTGGGTCAGGGTGCCGTCCACGTTGGTTTCCCGCCATTGCAGCCCTTCCATGATGCCGGCCACCCACATGGCCGTTACGTAGAGGGCGATGCCGATGGTGGCCAGCCAGAAATGCAGGAATATCCAGCTGGTGGAATACATGTGCTTCTTGCCGTAAAGCCGCGGCAGCATGTGGTAGATGGAACCCATGGTAATCATGGCCACCCAGCCGAGGGCGCCGGCGTGCACGTGGGCCACCGTCCATTCGGTGTAGTGGGACAGGGCATTGACGGTCTTAATGGCCAGCATGGGGCCCTCGAAGGTGCTCATGCCGTAGAAGGCCAGGGAAATCATCAGGAAGCGGATTATGGGGTCCGTAACCAGCTTCTCCCAGGCACCGGACAGGGTCATCATGCCGTTAATCATGCCGCCCCAGGAGGGTATCCACAGGATTATGGAGAAGACCATGCCCAGGCTCTGGGTCCAGTCCGGCAGGGCGGTGTAATGGAGGTGGTGCGGCCCGGCCCACATATAGATGGAAATCAGCGCCCAGAAGTGGACGATGGACAGGCGATAGGAATAGATGGGCCGCTGGGCCTGCTTCGGCACGAAGTAATACATCATGCCGAGGAAGCCGGCGGTGAGGAAGAAGCCCACCGCGTTGTGGCCGTACCACCACTGGGCCATGGCGTCGATGGCGCCGGAGTAGATGGAATAGGAGTGAATCCAGTCCACGGGAATGGCCAGGTTATTAAAGATATGCAGCACGGCGATGGCGATGATGAAGGCGCCGTAGAACCACAGGCCCACGTAGATGTGCTGTTCCTTGCGCCGGCCGATGGTGCGGAAGAACACCAGGCCGTAGGCCACCCAGACGATGGCCAGCAGCACGTCCAGCAGCCAGGGCAGTTCCGCGTATTCCTTGCCCTGGGAATAGCCGAGCACGTAGGAAATCACCGCCAGCACCATCACCGCCTGGTAGCCCCAGAAGGTGAAGGCGGCGGTTTTGTCCGACCAGAGGCGCACGGCGCAGGTGCGCTGCACGATGTAGTAGGAGGTGCCGATGAGGGCGTTGCCGCCGAAGGCGAAGATGACGCCGCTGGTGTGCACCGGCCGCAGGCGGCCGAAGTGTAGGAAGGGAATATTCTCAAAGAGATGGGGGTCGTAGAGCTGATAGGCGATGATGACGCCCACCAGCATGGCGATTACCCCGAAAAATATGGCGGCCCAGGTGAACTGCTTAACCACCAGATAGTTGTAATTGCTCATAGTTGCCTCAAGTGAAAACTAGTCTGACCATAGCAGAGGCGGCGCGGCTTTTTATTGGGTTTTCCTCGGCTAGCGCTTTGGTTTTCCTGAAGAATTTGCGGACTAATCGGGTCTAAATTTGCCGCATGGATTTAATGGCCGTTTACCGACGGACGGGCGCTTTGGTTGTATGTAATTAGAGCTGTAAATACAAACATAGGAAGCGCCCCGTTGTATGTTTAAGCATTTAAACAAACAGACGGGCGCTTCCCCTGTATGTAATTTAGAGCTAATGCGGGCTAATGGTCGGCTGCCCACGCGGAACGGGTTAATTGACGCGGCAAATGAAGCATTAACGTACGACCGCCACTGGCCCAGCTAATGGCGTAGTTAAGGTTCGATTCTGCGTGGGTCATGCAGTGCTCGGTCTGAAGGACAAAGAACTCTGAATCTTTGCGTTGCTCCTGTCCTCCCCCACGCGCACTAGATTTTCCGCATGGATTAATAGCAGTTTACCGACGGACGGGCGGTTGTTCGGCCTAAGAACGTGTTCATCGTCTCAGCCTCTGCTGTAAAACTATTGGCATGAACAGAAAAACCTACCCAAGCGATATCAGTTGCGAGCAATTTGCGCCTCTCCTTC
>CAUSQL010000031.1:0-16416 GCA_963533935.1 uncultured Cardiobacteriaceae bacterium | reverse complement strand
TCCTGAACGATTTTGCCGTTGCCGCGCACCGGGCCGTCGAGGCGCTGCAGGTTACAGCTGATGACGAAGATTAAATTGTCCAAACGGTTCACGCTGGCAATGGACAGCTGGCCGCGGGATTCCGGTTCGTCCATTTCGCCGTCGCCGAGGAAGGCCCAGACCTTGCGGTCGCTCTTCGGCAGCAGGCCGCGGCATTCCATATATTTAATGAATTTCGCCTGGTAAATGGCCATCATCGGGCCCAGGCCCATGGAGACGGTGGGGAACTGCCAGAAGGTGGGCATGAGCCAGGGGTGTGGGTAGGAGGACAGGCCCTTGCCGCCCACTTCCTGGCGGTAGTTGTCCAGCTGCTCCTCGCTGAGGCGCCCTTCCAGGAAGGCGCGGGCGTACATGCCCGGCGCGCTGTGGCCCTGGAAGAAGACCAAATCGCCGCCGTGCTTGCCATCGTGGCCGTGCCAGAAGTGGTTCTGGCCCACCTCGTAGAGTATGGCGGAACAGGCGTAGCTGGCGATGTGGCCGCCCACGTTGGTGTGCTTGCCGGCGCGGATTACCATGGCCAGCGCGTTCCAGCGCACATAGGCTTCTATCTTCCGCTCAATGTCAAAATCCCCGGGATAGGCGGGCTGCTCCTCCACGGGGATAGTGTTTACGTAATCGGTGGTAAAGCCGCTCTGGAAATCCAGGCCCTTTTTCGCCGCTTCGGTGATGAGGGATTCAAGGATGTAACTGGCGCGTTCCTTACCTTCCACCCGCAGAAGGCTGGCGAGGGAGGCTAGCCATTCCTGGGTTTCCTGGGGGTCGATGTCGGTGATGCTCATAGAAGCTCCAAAAAAATAGAAATTTAAAAATATTGGTGGGCCACAGGCCGTTCCGGGCGCTAATTTTAGCATTAACGGACATTCATGGATTTTCAAACGGAGAGCTTTTATTAACATACGACCGGGCGCTTCTCCTGTATGTATTTAGGCTAATTACAAACATACGGGCGCTTCCCCTGTATGTTTAATGGCAGGTTTAAACATACAGGGGAAGCGCCCGTCCGTTTGTAAAATCCTAAAAACCCCCGGCTAAACCGGGGCAGTGGCTAGGCCTGCTTCAGGGCGTCCACCCGGTCGCGTTTTTCCCAGGAGAATTCCGGCTCCTCGCGGCCGAAGTGGCCGTAGCTGGCGGTCTTGCCGTAGATGGGCCGCACCAAATCCAGCATTTCAATGATGCCGTAGGGGGTGAGGTCGAACACTGCGCGCACTTTCTTCTCGATGGCCTCGTCGCTGATGGTGCCGGTGCCGAAGGTGTTCACCATGATGGAAGTGGGTTCGGCCACGCCGATGGCGTAGGAAATCTGCACCTCACAGCGTTTGGCCAAACCGGCGGCGACGATGTTTTTCGCCACATAGCGGGCGGCGTAGGCGGCGCTGCGGTCCACCTTCGACGGGTCCTTGCCGGAAAAGGCACCGCCGCCGTGGTGGGCCGAGCCGCCGTAGGTGTCCACGATGATTTTCCGCCCGGTCAAACCACAGTCGCCCACCGGACCGCCGATGATGAATTGGCCGGTGGGATTAATGTGGTACTTGGTGTCCTTGCTCAGCCAGTGGCTCGGCAGCACCTTATCAATGATAAGTTCGCGCACCGCCTCGCGCAGGTCGGCCTGGCTCACCTCCGGCGAATGCTGGGTGGACAGCACCACCGTGTCGATGGCGGTAATCACGCCGTTCTCATATCTAAAAGTTATCTGCGACTTCGCGTCCGGCCGCAGCCAGGGCAAAGTGCCGTTTTTACGCACCTCCGCCTGGCGCTGCACCAGCCGGTGGGCGTAGGTGATGGGGGCCGGCATGAGGCTGTCGGTTTCGTCGCAGGCGTAGCCGAACATCAGCCCCTGGTCGCCGGCGCCCTGCAGCTTTTTTTCCTCCCGGTCCACGCCCTGGGCGATGTCCGAGGACTGCTTGCCGATGGCGTTAAGTACGGCGCAGGTGGAACCGTCGAAGCCCACGTCTGAGGAACGGTAGCCGATTTCGTTGATTTTGCTGCGCACTATCTCTTCCAAATCCACCCAGGCGCTGGTGCTCACCTCGCCGGCCACCACCACCATGCCGGTTTTTATTAGGGTTTCGCAGGCCACCCGCGCGTTTTTATCCTGGCGCAGAATGGCGTCCAGCACCGCGTCGGAAATCTGGTCGGCGATTTTATCGGGGTGGCCTTCGGAGACCGATTCGGAGGTGAAGAGATAGCTCATGGTTTTATCCTCGTGAAAAAGGAGAAATTATAGCGGGTCGCGGTCGCAATCCGGCAGCGGGACGCCGGAAACCCACAATTGGCAGGGAAATTACATACATAGAAGCGCTTCCCATGTATGTAATTTTGTGGAGCCATAAAAAAACCAGCCAAGTGGGCTGGTTTTTGTCGTTGGTGCTTAACCTTAACGTTTTGAGTACTGGGTGGCTTTCCGGGCCTTGTGCAAACCAACTTTTTTCCGTTCCACCTTCCGGGCGTCGCGGGTGAGGAAGCCGGCCTTCCGCAGCGGCAGGCGCAGCTCTTCGCTGTAGGCTTTTAGGGCCCTGGCGATGCCGTGGCGAATGGCACCGGCCTGGCCGCTGTTGCCGCCGCCCTTAACGGTGATGTAGAAATCGAAGTTTTCTACCATTTCCACCGTTTCCAGGGGCTGGCGCACAATCATACGTGAGGTTTCACGGCCGAAGTATTCTTCCAGAGTCTTATTGTTTACGAGGATTTTTCCCGCACCCTTACGCATGAACACGCGGGCGGTGGAAGTTTTCCGGCGGCCAGTGGCATAAATTTGTTCTGACATAGTTATTCCTTAGATTTCCAATGCTATTGGCTGCTGGGCCTTGTGCTGATGCTCGGCGCCGGCATAGATTTTCAATTTCTTCAGCATGGCCCGGCCTAGGGGACCGCGGGGCAGCATGCCCTTCACCGCCAACTCAATGACCCGCTCGGGGCGGCGCGCATTCAATTCGGCGAAGGTGGCCTTTTTCAAGTTACCGATGTAGCCGGTGTGGCGGTAATACATCTTATTGGTGCGCTTCTTGCCGGTTACGGCAATTTTCTCCGCATTGATAACGATGATGTAATCACCGGTGTCAATGTTGGGGGTAAATTCCGCCTTGTGCTTGCCACGCAAGCGGAAGGCTATTTCACTGGCGAGACGGCCGAGGGTTTTACCGTCGGCATCAACCAGGTACCAATCACGGTTAATGGTGCTTGGTGTGGCAACAAATGTTTTCATTCGGGGACTCCGACCTTAAAAATTTAAAGGGCAAATGGTAATGGAGCAGGGCTGTTTTTGCAAGATAAGCCCCGACTTTTCCCGGCTATCTTTATGGCCTAGAGGGAATCCTGCCAACGGCCTCTATGTTAAAATTTTTTATCTTTAAATTATTCAGGAATAATTATCGTGCTATTAATAATAGACAATTATGATTCATTTACCTTTAATTTAGTGCAGCGTTTCGGGGAATTAGCCCAAAAGGTAAATGTTTTTCGTAATGATGAAATTAGCATTAATCAAATAGAAGACCTTAATCCCCAGGCAATTATTATTTCTCCCGGCCCCTGCACTCCGCGGGAAGCTGGCATATCCAATGAGGTAATAAAACATTTCTCTGGTCGAATTCCCATTCTGGGGGTTTGTTTAGGTCATCAGTGCATTGGATTTATTAATGGCGCGACTATTGCTCGTGCAAAAAGGATTATGCACGGGAAAACCTCAGCGGTTTATCACCGCAATTTGGGTATGTTTAGGAATCTGCCCAATCCGGTGCAGGTGGCACGCTACCATTCTCTAATTGTTAGCGACCTGCCCCCGGGCTTTGAATTAACGGCCTGGGCCGAGGAGGAGGGCGAAAAGCTAATTATGGCCATGCGCCATCGGCATTTGCCCATTGAAGGCGTGCAATTTCACCCGGAATCATTCTTAACGGAACAGGGTCAGCAAATGCTGGCGAATTTTTTACAGGAATATAAGGTATCTCTATGAGCGATTACGATGGCGTTGTCAATTACATGGTGAAACATAAGATTTGTTCTCCAGAGCAATTGCGTGATGTGCAAATCAGCGTCGAAAAAAGGCGGGGCAATTTCATTCAGCAAATATTGGCTGATGGATTGGTGGACGGCGGCAAATTATGTGAAATATATCGGGACGTATTTGCCCTTCCCGTGGTTACTTTGCGGGAAATGGATATTCGCCGCGAATTAACCGCCCAATTCAAAGAAACTTTAGTGCGTAAATATAACGCGCTGCCCATCTATGCCAACGGCGGCCGCCTCTTCATCGCCACCTTCGACCCGGGCAATAGGCTGATGTTGGAGGAATTCAAGTACGGCGGCAAATACACCTCCGTAGAGCCGGTAGTTGCTGAGCCCTCCTCCATTGAAGCACTCATTGAGGACCACTACGCCGGCACCAGTGGCAGTATGGTGGAAATTCTGGAGGACGATAAGGAAGATGACCTTAACGCCATTCAGGAAGCCTTGAGCACTATGAATGTGGCCGACGATGAGGCGCCGGTGGTGCGCTTCGTTCAAGGCATGTTGCTGGACGCCATTCGCACCGGCGCGTCGGACTTACACTTTGAGCCCTACGAAACCACCTACCGGGTGCGCTTCCGCCGCGACGGCGTACTGCAGGAAGTGGCCGCTCCACCGCCAAGCATTGCCAATAAAATCACCGCCCGCCTGAAGGTTATGGCCGACCTGGATATTGCCGAAAAGCGGGTGCCCCAGGACGGACGGATTAAGCTGAAGGTATCTGATACCAAGGCCATCGACTTCCGGGTGAACTCCATGCCCACCCTTTGGGGCGAGAAAATCGTACTGCGGATTTTGGATAGCTCGGCGGCCAAACTAAATATTGACGTGCTGGGCTTTGAACCCAAGCAGAAGCAGGATTATCTGAACGCCATCAGTAAGCCGCAAGGCATGGTGCTGGTAACGGGTCCCACCGGTTCCGGTAAGACGGTTTCCCTATATACCGGCTTGTCCATTCTCAATAAACCCACGGTGAATATTTCCACGGCGGAAGACCCGGTGGAGATTAACCTCATGGGCATTAACCAGGTAAACGTAAATCCTAAAACCGGTCTGGACTTCGCGGCGGCCCTGAAGGCCTTCCTCCGTCAGGATCCGGACATCATCATGGTGGGTGAGATTCGGGACATTACCACCGGGGAAATCGCCGTAAAGGCCGCGCAAACGGGGCACTTGGTGCTGTCCACCCTGCACACCAACGACGTGCCGCAAACCATCGCCCGTTTGGTGAACATTGGCATTCCATCCTATAACATCGCCGCGGCCACCAACCTAATTATGGCCCAGCGGCTGGCCCGCCGCCTCTGCCCCCACTGTAAGGTGCGCGACCGCCGCCATTCCCACGATGAGCTGGTGGCCCTCGGCTTTCCGGAAGATGAGATTGATGAACTGCGCATTTACGGCCCCAAGGGCTGCGACCGCTGCAGCTACCAGGGTTACCGGGGCCGGGCCGGCGTTTATCAGGTGGTGCCCATCTCCGAAGCGCTTTCGGACTTGATTTTGCATAACGCTCCTGCGGCCGAAATCGAGGCCCAATGCCAGAAGGAAGGCTATTGGGATTTGCGCCAATCGGCATTAAACAAAGTAAAACAGGGCATTATTTCCATTGAGGAAGTGCTGCGGGTAACGTCAGATTAATTTGGAGTTTTAAATGGCTGAAGTAGAAAAGAAAAAATTAAAAAAATTCCTGTGGAAAGGTAAGAACAAGCAGGGTAAAGAGCTGAGCGGCGAAACGGAATCCGTCAGCGATGCAGTGCTACGTGGCTTCCTCGCCAAGCAGGGTCTGACCAACGTTTGGGTTAAGGAAAAACCCAAGGACATGTTCGAGACCAAGGGCACCATTAAGAGTTCCCACATTCTCTTTTTCACCAGACAGATGGGCACCATGCTGCGGGCCGGTATGCCGGTGTTGCGGGCCCTGGACCTGGTGGGCCAATCCATTGAGCGGCCCAAGGCCATGCAGGAGCTGGTCTTTGGTCTGCACGACCATATCCAGGGCGGTTTAAGCTTTGCCGAGGCGCTGGCCAAATATCCACTTTACTTTGACGACCTCTACGTGAGCCTGGTGGCCGCCGGGGAAAACGCGGGTATGTTGGAAAGCACCATGGATAACATCGCTCTTAACTTGGAAAAAAGTGCGGCCACCATGAAAAAAATCAAAAAGGCGCTGCAATATCCGGCCATCGTTATGCTTTTTGCGGTTGTGGTTACGGTGGTGCTACTGGTTAAGGTAATTCCCGTATTCGCCAAATTCTTCGTCAGTAACGGTGGTCAGCTGCCGGCCATGACCCAGTTTGTGGTGAATTTGTCCGACTACATGGTGAAGGACGGTTGGAAAATCGGTCTGGGCATCATCGTGGGCATTTACGTATTTCTATTTGTGCGTAAGCGGAACCGCAAATTCCGCCAGGGCGTCAGCCGGGTCATGCTGAAGACCCCGCTAATTGGGCCCATCATTAAAACCGGGGCCAATGCCCGCTTCGCCCGCACCATGGCCACCATGTTTAATGCCGGGGTGCCACTGATGAAGGCCCTTAATGCCACGGCGCCGGCCACCGGCAATATCGTTTACGAAGAGGCGGTTTATTCCATTAGTACGGACGTGGGCGAAGGCCAGCAGATGAGCTTTGCCATGCGCAACACCGGCCTATTCCCGGTCATTGCGGTGCAGATGACGGCCATCGGTGAGGAATCCGGTAACCTGGGTGAGATGCTGGGCCGGGTGGCCAACTTCTACGAGGAGGAGCTGGATTACAAGATTGATAACCTGACGGCCATGATTGAGCCATTGATTATGGCCTTCCTCGCCGTGGTGGTCGGTGGCCTATTGATTGCCATGTACATGCCGATCTTCCAAATGGGCGATTTGTTCTAATGTTCAAATTACTCACCGAACCAACTTTTTTATTAGCCCTAATAACCTTATTAGGGCTTTTAGTTGGCAGTTTCCTAAATGTGGTCATCTACCGCCTGCCCATCATGATGGACCGGGCGGACAAGGCCTATGGCTGGGAGGTGCTCCACGGGGGCGAAGGGGGGCCCAATCCCTACGAGGGGGAGCGCTTCGATTTAATGTATCCGCCGTCCCGCTGCCCCAACTGCGGCAAGCAGATTCGCCCCTGGCAGAACATTCCCGTGCTCAGCTATTTGCTGCAGGGCTGTAAATGTGCCTACTGCCGCACGCCCATTTCCCCCCGCTACATGGCGGTGGAGCTGCTCACGGCGCTGCTCAGCTTTCTGGTGGCGAAGAATTTCTCTGACCCCTGGCAGCTGGTGCTGGCGCTGCTGCTCACCTGGTCGCTGATTGCGCTGTTTTTCATCGACCTGGAGCATCAGCTGCTGCCCGACAGCATTACGCTGCCGCTGCTGTGGCTGGGCCTGGCCATGGCCGCTCTACCGCCGCTGTGGGAGCGGAACCTGTTTTTCACCGGCACCGAGGAGGCGCTGCAGGGGGCCATCTTCGGCTATCTGATTCTCTGGCTGACCTTCTGGATTTTTAAGCTGGTAACGGGCAAAGAGGGCATGGGCTACGGTGATTTCAAACTGCTGGCCGTGCTCGGCGCCTGGGAGGGGGCGGGGGCTCTACCCTTCATACTCTTTGTCTCCTCGCTGCTGGCGGTGGCCTACGGCTTCAGCAAGAAGGTGGGCTTTGGCCGCGCCTTTGCCTACGGCCCCTTTCTCATCATCGCCGGCTGGCTTAACTTCATGTACGCGCCGCTGATTTCCAACTATCTGGCGCTCATCGGCCTGTGATTCTCGGACTAACCGGCGGCATCGGCACGGGGAAATCCACGGTTTCGGCCCAGTTTGCCGCCCTGGGCCTGCGGATTATCGATGGCGACGTGATTAGCCGGGAACTGGTGCGCGGCGACAGTCCGGCGCTGCGGGAAATCGTCGCCAGCTTTGGGGTGGAAATGCTGGGGGCGGACGGCCAGCTGGACCGGGCTCGGCTGCGCCAGCGGGTATTTAACGACGACGAGGCGCGGCGGCGGCTGAATCGCATCATGCACCCGCGCATTCGCCAGGCGCTGCTGCTGGCGCTGGAGGAGCCGCACTCTTCCCCCTACCAGGTGCTCAGCGTGCCACTGCTCATTGAGAATAATCTGCTGGAGCTGGTGGACTGCCTGTGCGTGGTAGACATTCCCGAGGCGCTGCAATGGCAGCGGCTGCGGGCGCGGGACAATAGCGACGAGGCCACTCTGCGCGGCATTCTTGCGGCCCAGTGCTCACGCTTTGAACGCTTGTCTTTGGCCAACTATGTAATTGATAATTCGGGGAGCGTTGGCCACTGCGCCCTGCAGGTGGGCCAACTTCATCAGCACTTACTAGGAGTTATCCATGCTTGAATCGGAAAAACTGGTCCAAATCACCTACGCGGCCATCATGCTCTTCTTTTTCTACCGGGTCTGGCGCAGCGGTGGCCTGAAGCGCATGTTTGAGGAGGGCAAGACCGTGCCGCAGCGCTGGGACGTGTTCGGCCTACTGCTGCTGGCGGTGCTGGGTCTGGTCTACCTGCTCTACAAACTCTAGCCTAATTTACAAACAGTATAAGCGCCCTGTTGTATGTAATAAGCCATTTACATACGACGGGGCGCTTTCTATGTATGTTAATCATGCCTTTAAACGCTGGGAAAACATGCACTACGCCCTGAATGGGGCAATTGAAGATTACGGCACCCATATGGCCTTCTTCCTCGATGTGAAGAGGACATGACGGGCTTTATCTGCGCGCCGGAGGAGTTCACAGCTATGGCTAGAGCGCTGCCAATTCATGTGGCCGCGCAGCGCTCTAAATAATCTGGGAAAGGCCCTATGCTGCCAGAGCGTCGCGCCATCTTTGACGGGTTTACCGACGAACGGGCGCTTCCCCTGTATGTATTTACGGCCTTAATTACATACAGGGGAAGCGCCCGTCCGTTTGTAAATTCCCCTTTTTTGCTATTTGCAACCAACTATTTATGGCGCCATCAAGGATTTCTCACCAGAATTAAGAGAAATAATAGCGACCTGGAAAGTCCTAGACTTCACTAGGAATAGATTTCTAGATAATGATTTAATTAATTTCTACTTTCCTCAAAACTATGTAAATTAAGCCATGTCCTTTGATACAAATATTCCCACCCAAGAGAAATTAATCGCCCCGCATTTAATTAAAGCCCGACTATTAAAAAATAGGTATTTGAGAAATTGCTGTTCTATGCGCTACGCCTACAGCCAACGGCCGGAAAATCTAGCAGACAACGAATTAATCGTGGCGAATATTGCCCATGGTGCGGACTTTTGTTCATTCTCTTTTCTAGCCGTAACTGAGAAATTAACTGGTGTAGTTGGCTATAAAAATCTGTGGAGCATAAGCAGTAGGGATTTCACTAATACATTAGTCTGCGTGGCCCACGGCCTGTGCCTTGGGGAAGATGACCTTATCTTTAATGACGGCGGCCTATTGGGGCATAAAGATGTGCTAACTAGGCGGGAATTGGCGCTGCATTACCCATTGCTATGTTTATGAGGCCTTGCCATTAATGGCGGGGCATTAATAAATATTTAATATAATCGCGCTTCCGTTCGGCAACGGACCCAATTTGTCTATTTTTAAGGAATCAATATGGCTAAAGACCTCAGCAAAATGACCTGCATCGAAGACCTGCGGCGGGTGGCCCGCATCAAGGTGCCAAAAATGTTCTACGACTATGTGCGCTCCGGCTCCTGGACGGAACAAACCATTCGCGCCAACAGCCGCGACTTCGACGATTTGCGCTTCCGCCAGCGGGTGCTGGTGGACATGACCAACCGCACTTTGGCGACGAAAATGATTGGCGAAGAGGTGAAAATGCCCGTGGCCATTGCTCCCACCGGCTTCACCGGCATGATGCACGCCGACGGCGAAATCCTCGCGGCCAAGGCGGCGGAAAAATTCGGCGTGCCCTTCTCCCTGTCCACCATGTCCATCTGCTCCATCGAACAGGTGGCGGAAAAAACTAGCAAGCCCTTCTGGTTCCAGCTCTACGTAATGCGCGACCGGGAATTCATGGAGAACCTGATTAAGCGGGCCAAAGAGGCCAAATGCTCGGCCCTAATTCTCACCGCCGACCTACAGGTGCTGGGCCAGCGCCACCGGGACATTAAGAATGGCCTGTCCGCGCCACCGAAGCCCACCCTTCTAAATATGCTCGACCTGGCCCTGCGGCCGCAGTGGGGTCTAGGCATGCTCGGCACCCGCAACTGGACATTCGGCAACATCGTCGGCCATGCGAAAAACGTCAGCGACCTGTCTTCCCTCTCCTCCTGGACGGCGGAACAGTTCGACCCGCGCCTCAGCTGGGACGACGTGGCCCGCATCAAGGACCTGTGGGGCGGCAAAATCATCATTAAAGGCATCATGACCGCCGAAGACGCGGAGAAGGCGGCCCAGTCCGGCGCCGACGCCCTAATCGTCTCGAACCACGGCGGCCGCCAGCTGGACGGCGCCCTGTCCACCATCAAGGTGCTGCCGGAAATCGTCCAGGCGGTGGGTGAGAAAATCGAAGTGTGGCTGGACAGCGGCATCATGTCCGGCCAGGACGTGCTGAAGGCGGTGGCCCTCGGTGCGAAGGGCACCATGATTGGTAAGGCCTTCCTCTACGGTCTCGGCGCCTACGGCGAAGACGGCGTGCGCCGCTGCCTGGAAATCATCTACAACGAGATGGACACCACCATGGCCTTCTGCGGCCACACGGACATTAAAAAGGTGGGCACGGACATACTCGTTCCCGGCACCTTCTAATGGCTAGCGCTTCCCTTTGAAGCGCTTTTTTTGCTTTTTTCGAGGATTTCTATGAATTTACCGTTAATTCTGAGCGTTTTCCCCATACTGCTGCTGATTTTCCTGATGGTGAAGCGCAACGCCATGGCCTCCTACCACGCGCTGCCGCTCATCGCCGGCCTGGTCTTTCTCATTCAGTGGTTCTACTTCGGCATTCCCTTCGGGCTGCTGGCGGCCAACTCTGTGGCTGGCCTCATCGACACGCTGACGCCCATCACGGTGATTTTCGGCGCCATTTTCTTTAACCGCATGATGGAGGAAACCGGCTGCACCGATAATATCCGCCGCTGGTTGAGCAACATTAATCCGAATCCGGTGGCGCAGCTGATGATTGTCGGCTGGGCCTTCGCCTTCATGATTGAGGGCGCCTCCGGCTTCGGGACGCCGGCGGCCATTGCCGCGCCCATTCTCGTCGGCCTCGGCTTTAAGCCCATGCAGGTGGCGGTGTTTGCCCTGGTGATGAACTCGGTGCCCGTGTCCTTTGGTGCGGTGGGCACGCCCACCTGGTTCGGCTTCGGCCAGCTGCTGAAGGACGGCGCCATCAGCAACGAGCAGATTTTGCAGGTGGGCCAGAAGACGGCGCTCATTCACTTCATCGCCGGCCTGATTATTCCGGTGCTGGCCCTGCGCTTTATCACCACCTGGAAGGAAATCTTTAGGAACATCGGCTTCGTCTACATCAGCATTCTCGGCTGCACCGTGCCCTATGTGGCCCTGGCCCAGTTCAACTATGAATTCCCCTCGCTGGTGGCCGGCGGCATCGGCCTGGGCGTGTCCGTGTGGGCGGCCAACCACGGCATTGGCCTGAGCAAGGACCACGGCGACAAGGGCGAGAAGCTGCCCACCAACGTGGTGCTGAAGGCGCTCATGCCGCTGGGTATGCTCATGGTCATACTGATAATTACGCGGGTGCAGCAGCTGGGCCTGAAGGGTTTGTTGAACCGGGAAGATGCGTGGATTGACGCCCTCTTCCAGATGCGCAGCGCCGGCGGTCTGGTGCCGGTGTTGGACTTCCAAATCAGCGACGCCCTGATTGTCAGCTTTAAGAACATTTTCAATCAGGGGGTGAACGCCTCCTACAAAACCCTCTACGTGCCGGCCTTTATCCCCTTCGTGGTAACGGTGTGGTTCGCGCTGATTTTCTTCCGCACCAGCCTGCGCCGCAGCTTCACCGTTTACACGGACACGGTCATGCAGACGCTGAAGCCCTGCCTGGCGCTGGTGGGCGCGCTAATCATGGTGCGCATCATGGGCGCCGGCGGCGAGCAGTCCATGATTAAGGTGATTGGCAGTGAATTCGCCCGCATTGCCGAGGGCAACTGGATTTACTTCTCCTCCTACCTGGGCGCCATTGGGGCCTTTTTCTCCGGTTCCAATACCCTGTCGAACCTGACCTTCGGCGGCATTCAACATCAAATTGCCACGGTTACCCAGCTGAACCCGACCACGGTGCTGGCGACCCAATCCGTGGGCGGCGCCATGGGCAATATGGTGTGCATTAACAACATCGTGGCGGTGTGCTCGGTGCTGAACGTGCAGAACCAGGAGGGCAATATCATCAAGCGCACCATTGTGCCGATGGTGCTCTACGGCCTGATTACGGCCGGGGTGGTTTATCTGCTGCTAAATCAGGGGCAGCCCTAGGCTAATCCCTAGCTTTTAAATACAGCCGGGCGCTTCCCCTGTATGTAATTAAGCCTTAATTACATACAGGGGAAGCGCCCGTATGTTTGTAAAACCCACTAAAAAATAAGGAATTACATGCAACAAAACCTGCGGGTCATTCCCCGCACGCCCTGGGCCGCCGCCAGCCTCTGGCGCTGCCGCTGGCCCACCGTCGCCGTGCTTATCCTCGCCCACTGCTGCTTTGGCCTCGGCGAAGCACTGCTGGTGCGGGCCCAGCTCGGCGCCACCCCCTGGGTGGTGTTCGCCCAGGGCCTCGGCCTCCAGCTGGGGCTGTCCGTGGGCCTGGCCACCTTCTGCGTTAGTCTGGTGGTAATGCTGGGCTGGCTGCCGCTGCGGTTGCGGCCGGGCCTGGGCACCCTAGCGAATATGGTGCTAATTGCCGCGGTGCTGGATTTGGCCCTGCACTGGCTGCCGGCGCCGGAGCCTCTGGCACTGCGGGTGATTTTCTGTTTGGGCGGCATCGGTCTGATTGGCATCGGTTCCGGCTTTTACCTCAGCTGCCACATGGGCGCCGGGCCGCGGGACGGGCTGATGGTCGGCCTGTGCGCCCGGCTGGGCTGGTCCATTGCGCGGGTACGCAGCTCGCTGGAAATCAGCGTGTGCCTGCTGGGCTGGCTGCTGGGCGGTAATTTGGGCCTGGGCACGCTGCTGTTCGCCGCCGGCATTGGCCCGGTGATTCAGCTGGTTTTAGGCGTTTTCGCCCGGGTTTTTCGGCAGCCCCAGGATTTATAAAGACAACGGGGCGCTTTCTGTGTATGTAATTAATCCGTTAAATACATACACAGAAAGCGCCCCGTTGTATGTTTATTCGCCCGGCCGCCGGAAATCTAGCTGAGTTCCACGGGAATAGGCGGACAGGCGCAGTATTCCCACCACTCGGAACCGTCGTACTCGCCGCGCTCCGACCAGTTGCCGTCCTCGTACCAAATCATGCCGTCCAGGCTGAAGCAGCCGTAGCCGGCGTAATAGAAAAAGTCCAAATCCACGAGGAACTGTTCCCAGTCGTCCTGGCTGTAGTTCAGCTTCAGCCGAATGTGGCGCTGCCGGTCGTCGTAGTTCAGGTAGGAAACCACGTTCCACTGGTCGTCCTTGCGCATGGGCTTGTAGATAATCTCGGCGCAGCGCACCTTGTCTAGCGCCTCAATGTGTCTTAACAGCTCCTCGCGAGCATTAATTAGATATTTGTCCATAAATTCGTAAAAGCCTTAATTGTCTAAACCTGCCGCGCCGAACTGCGCAGCACAATTATAAAAAAGCCGCTGATTAGCAAAAAAACCATCAGGGGCCGCAGCAGCAAGGCCGGCAGCTGCTCCCTCAGCTGGGCCGCCATGAACGGCCGCGCGCTGGCCAGGAACTCCCAGCCCAGCACCCGGCCCAGCTGGCTGATGTGCAGGCTCAGGCCCTGGAGCAGGCCCAGCAGCGCCGCCAACAGGGCCCAGGGCCAGCGCACCGCCGGCGGCCAGCGGCGGTTCAGATAAATCAGTTCGCCGGCCAGGGCCAGCAGCCCCAGCGCCGGCAGCCAGTCCACCGGCGCCGCGTCAAAGGCTAGGGAAAAATAGAGCAGTTGCAGCGCGCCCGTGTTCAGGAGGGCCAGGGTGCAGAGGCTGGCCAGCCAGCGGCCTCTATTCCCCATAGCGCCAGCTGGTGCCCTCGGGCCCGTCCTCCAGGATTACCCCCTGCTCCTTCAGCTGCTGGCGAATGGCGTCGGCGCGGGCAAAATCCTTGGCCGCCTTGGCACCGCGCCGTTCGGCAATGAGCGCCTCAATGGCCGCCGGCGCCAGGTCATTCTCCCCGCCGCCCCGATTTAGCACTTCTTCCGGGTTGCGCTGTAGCAGGCCCAAGCGGCCGCCGAGATGTTTCAGGGTGCTGGCCAGGGCCCGTTCGCCGGAATTAATGCGTTTCACCAGTTCAAAGAGCACGGCCAGGGCCTTGGTGGTGTTGAAATCATCGCCCATGGCGGCAATGAAGGCGCTTTCGTAGCTGGGATCCAGCGGGCCGGCGCTGCCGTCGCGCAGGGCGCCGTAGAGCCGTTGCAGGGCCTTCTTCGCGTTGGCCAGGCCGGTGGCGGAATAGTCCAGCATGCCGCGGTAGTTGGTCATCAGCACCAGCAGGCGGATTAACTCGCCGTCGTGCTCCTGGAGCAGCTCGCGAATGGTTTTGTAATTGCCCAGGGACTTACTCATCTTCTCGCCGTCGATGGTTACGAAATTGTTGTGCAGCCAGTAATTAACGGTTTTATGGCCGCAGCTGCCTTCGCTCTGGGCAATCTCGCACTCGTGGTGGGGGAATTTCAAATCCAGGCCGCCGCCGTGAATGTCGAAGTGTTCGCCGAGCAAATTCATGGACATGGCCGAACATTCCAGGTGCCAGCCGGGGCGGCCGCTGCCCCAGGGGCTGTCCCAGTGCGGTTCCGCCGGGTCGCAGCGCTTCCACAGGGCGAAGTCCAGCTGGTTCTTCTTCTGGTCGTTGAAGTCGATGCGGTTGTTCTGCTGAAGCTGCTCCAGGCTCTGGTGGGACAGCTTGCCGTAGCTGGGGAAGGACTGGACCGAATAGTAAACGTCGCCGTTGGCCGCCACGTAGGCGTGGCCGCGCTGAATCAGGCGGCGCACCAGCTCAATCATGTCCTTAATGTGTTCGGTGGCCCGCGGTTCCCGGTCCGGCCGCTGGCAGAGCAGCGCCTCCTCGTCCCGGTGCATTTCGCGAATGTAGTGGCTGGTCAATTCCTTGATGTCCCGGCCCTCCTCCCGGGCGCGCCTGATGATTTTGTCGTCCACGTCGGTGATGTTGCGCACGTAGGTGAGTTCGTAGCCGAGGCTGCGCAGGTGGCGGGCGACCACGTCGAAGAAGACCATCACCCGGGCGTGGCCCAGATGGCAGAGGTCGTAGACGGTCATGCCGCAAACGTACATGGAAATTTTGCCTTTCACCAACGGACTGAAAATTTCCGTTTCTTTGGTCAAGCTGTTGTAAATCTTGAGTTGGGACAAGGGGGCCTCACTGTTAATATAGGAATCCCTTCAATTTACCACAGGTAATTTATGCGCAAACTCTTAGTGCTGGCCCTATTTGCCGGCCAATTGTGGGCCAGTCCCCTGGTCAAAATGAACACCAGCGCCGGTGAAATTGTCATCGAGCTGGACGAGGTTAAGGCCCCAAACACGGTGGCCAACTTCCTGAAGTACGTGAAGAGCGGCTTCTACAACGGCACCATCTTCCACCGGGTCATTCCCGGCTTTGTCATTCAGGGCGGCGGCTTCGACGGCAATTTGCAGAAGAAGCACACCGAAGACCCCATCGCCAACGAGGCCCACAACGGTCTGAAAAATAGCCAATACACCCTGTCCATGGCCCGCACCAGCGACCCCCATTCGGCCACGTCGCAATTCTTCATCAATCTGGTGGATAACCCGGCCCTGGACCCGCAGGGGGCCAGCCCCCACGGCTACGCCGTCTTCGGCAAAGTAGTTAAGGGCCAGAACGTGGTGGAGAAAATCGGCAAGGTGCCCACGGAAAGTAAGAAGGGCATGGACGACGTGCCCAGCCAGAACGTGGAAATCATCGACGTGCAGCTGGTGGAAGAGCCGGCCAAGGAGAAAAAATGATCCGCTTTCACACCAATAAGGGCGTCATCGACATCGAACTGGACTTCGAGCAGGCGCCGGCCACGGCCAAGAATTTCCAGCAGTACGCGGAGGAGGGCTTCTACAACGGCACCATTTTCCACCGGGTCATTCCCAACTTCGTCATTCAGGGCGGCGGCATGGAATCGGGGCTGGTGGAGAAGGCTGGCCGGCCGCCCATCGCCAACGAGGCGGACAACGGCCTGAAGAACCTGCGCGGCGGCCTGTCCAAAGCCACGAGGAGCGACCCCCATTCGGCCTAGT
>CAUSQL010000030.1:0-17084 GCA_963533935.1 uncultured Cardiobacteriaceae bacterium | reverse complement strand
CCCGAGAAAATGCCGGAAGCCATGAAGGGGCAATTCCAGGAAAAGCTCACCGCCATGTTTAAGGCTATGCAGGGGGCGATTAAGGACCGGGGCAGCCTGAAATCTGTCAAAGCGAAAGAGGTTAAATTTGAAAACGGCGATAAGACCGCCGCGCTAGTTACCCTAGAGGTGGTGGTGCACGATGCGAAGAAAGATAGGGAGGAAACCAAGCAGAACCAAATGCATATGGTTAAGAAGGACGGCAACTGGTTCATTGATGACCTTAAAAAATAGGTCTATTGCCTAAATATACAAACGGACGGGCGGTTGTTCGGCTGGCGCCTCACGCACCCTCGCTGACACTCAGGCGCTTCATCTGTATGTATTTAAGGCTCTAAATACATACAGGGGAAGCGCTCTGTTGTATCTTTATTAATCTCAACCAAGGAAAAACCATGAAGAAATTTTTAATGCTCCTCCTCCTCAGCCTGGCCCTCACCGGCTGCGGCGGCGAAGAATCCAAGGTCGGCGACCGGGCCGAGACCTTTATCCGGGAAGGGATTAGCGGCAATGCCAACAAGGCCGCGGAAATGGTAGTGCCGCCCGAGAAAATGCCGGAAGCCATGAAGGGGCTATTCCAGGAAAAGCTCACCGCCATATTTAAGGCTATGCAGGAGGCCATTAAGGGCCAGGGCAGCCTGAAATCCGTCAAAGCGAAAGAGGTTAAATTTGAAAACGGCGATAAGACCGCCGCGCTGGTTACCGTGGAGGTGGTGGTGTACGATGCGAAGAAAGATAGGGAGGACAGCAAGCAGAGCCAAATGCATATGGTTAAGAAAGACGGCAACTGGTTCATTGATGACCTTAATAAATAGGCCCATTCCCTAACTTCGCCGGTCGCCCTCCGGTTGCCAGCTTTGCTGGTCGCCCTGCGGAGCTCACGCACCCTCGCTGACACTCAGGCGCTTCCCCTGTATGTATTAATGCTCTAATACATACAGGGGAAGCGCCCCGTTGTATCTTTAATCCCTTTAAGGAGCTTATATGGCAGGAACTTTATATGTGGTGGCCACGCCCATTGGCAATCTGGCCGACCTTTCGCCGCGGGCCGTGACCATACTCCGCCAGGTGGACGCCATCGCCTGCGAGGACACCCGCCACAGCCGGCCACTGCTGCAGCATTTCGCCATTGAGAAACCGCTGCTCGCCCTGCACCAGCACAACGAGCGCGGCGAGGGGGAAAAACTACTGGCGCGGCTCCAGGCCGGGGAGAATCTGGCGCTAATTTCCGACGCGGGTACGCCGCTGATTTCCGACCCGGGCGCCACGCTGGTGCGGCGGGCGCTGGAGCAGCATTTAACCCTGGTGCCGGTGGCCGGGCCCAGCAGTGTCATGGCGGCTTTAAGCGTGGCCGGCCAGAGCGCCGACGAATTCATCTTCGCCGGCTTTATCCCCAGCGCGCTAGGGGCGCGGGAGAAATTCCTACAGGGTTATCAGCGGGAACGGCGCACCGCCGTGTTCTTCGAGACGCCGCACCGCATCGCTAAGACCCTGGCTTTAATGGGCGAACTGTTCGCGCCGCAGCGCGAGCTAACTATCTGCCGGGAATTAACGAAGCAATTTGAGCAAATTCAACTGCTGCCGGTGAGCGCCGCCGCCGGCTGGCTGGCCGCCGACCCGCAGCGGGGGCGGGGGGAATTCGTACTGGTGCTGGCCGGGGCCGAGGTGGGCGCCGAGCCCTGGGAGGACTGGGCGCGGGATTTGGCGGCGCTGGGGCTGCCGGCCAAGGCCATCGGGGCCCTGCTGCACCAGCGGCTGGGGGCCAATAAAAAGGCCGTTTACGATTTCCTTCTGGCGGAGAAGGGCGGTTAAAGCACGCTGTTGGCGGGCTCGTAGCTGATTATCTGGCGAATTTGGTTCCTTTCGTCCACGAGAACCACTTTTGGTTCGTGGTGGCCGATTTCCACCTCCGACAGCAGCACGTAGGACATGATGATGACGATGTCGCCGGGCTGGGCGAGGCGGGCGGCGGCGCCGTTGAGGCAGATGATGCCGGAGCCGCGCGGGCCGGCGATGGTGTAGGTTTCAAAGCGGGCGCCGTTGTTGTTATTCACCACGCTCACCTGCTCGTGCACGGCGATGCCGGCGGCGTCGAGCAGATTCTGGTCGATGGTGATGCTGCCCACGTAGTTGAGGTCGGCTTGGGTAACGGTGGCGCGGTGAATTTTGCCGCCGAGGAAGGTTTTAAACATAGGACAAAAGGCTTAATTTTAAGGATTCCGCCGCGGCCCTTGGCCCCTAAATACATACAAGGAAAGCGCCCGGTTGTATTTATAAACGGTTTATAGATACAACCGGGCGCTTCCCCTGTATTTATATTGCCGAACCCCGCGGCGCCGTCCCGGTAGTAAAATTGCCCCTTTTGAATAATCTATGCGTAGCGAACGTGTCTGGTTCAGCTTCTTCATAATCATGGCGCTGACCCTAAATTTTGGCTTTGTCTACGGGGACATCGACGACCCCTCCCACCACGACAAAATTGAACTCTTCCTGGCCTTTGTGGTCAGCATCGTCTGCACAATCCTGAAATTCGGCGACCGCTCCCAGCTGGGTGCCCTGCTGCTGGCCACCTCCATGGTGGCAGACGTGCAGCTGTTCTTCGCCATCATGGTGTGGACCTTTAACGTGGGCCTCATGGACAGCAATACCATGGCCACCATCGTGTCCCTGTCCGCCGGGGCGCTCATCGCCAACATCGTTTCCACGGTCATTGTCATCATTGAATCCATAAGTTTTTGGCGCTGACGTGCAAGAAATCATCTACCTAATCCTGCGCCAGGTGCGCTGGCCGGCGCTCATACTCCTCGCCGCCTACAGCGTGGCCATGCTCGGCCTGGTGCTAATCCCCGTGCTGGACGAGAGCGGCGAACTGTCCTTCTTAACCTTCTTCCAGGCCTTCTACTGGGTCAGCTACACCGCCACCACCATCGGCTACGGCGAACTGCCCCACGCCTTTTCCGAGTGGCAGCGCTTCTGGGTCGCCCTAAGCATTTACTACACGGTGCCCGCCTGGTTCTATGCCATCGGGAAAATCGTCAGCCTGCTGCAGGACAGCAATTTCCAGTACGCCCTGTCCGTGAGCCGCTTCCAGCGCAAGGTGGCGCGGGTGAACGAGAAGTTCTGCATCATCTGCGGCTTCGGCGAAGCGGGCATGCGCCTAACCACCCTGCTGCTGAAGGAGGGCTTCCAGTGCATCGTCATTGAGAAGGACCCGGTGCGGCTGCGCAAGCTCTTTCTCAATTCCGACCTGGAACACGTGCTGGCCATCGAGGCCAACGCCGACAATGTGGAATTCCTGGAAATGGCCGGCATCCGTTCGCCGCTGTGCCGCGGGGTCATCGCCATCACCGACAGCGAGGCGGTGAATTTGAAGGTGGCCCTGTCGGCGAAGCTGCTGTCATCGGAGCACCGCTACTTCAAGATTCTCTGCCGCACCTACACCCAGAGCGGCAGCAACCAGGCCAAGGCCCTGACCGTGGACATTGTCATTAACACCAACCGCATCTTCACGGAACAGCTGCTGACGGCCCTGCGCCGGCCGGCCATCGCCGAGCTCTACGCCCGCTTTAACGGGGAAGAGGGGGCGGATTTTGAAAGTCCGCCGGCGCCGCCGCTGGGCCGCTGGCTCATCTGTGGCAACGACGCCCTGGGCAAGACCCTGCGCCGCTTTCTCCACTACGAGGGCATCGACTGCATCAGCATCGACCCGGATTTGCCCAACGGGCCAGACAGCGTGAAGGGTGTCGGCAATGAGGCCATCACCCTGCGCCAGGGGCGCATTGACCGGGCCAGCGCCATCGTTACCGCCCGCAATTCCGACGCGGAAAATCTGTCCATCGCCCTCATGGCCAAGACCATGCACCCGGCCATATTCGTGATTGGCAAACAGAATAAGAGCGTACACCGCAGCCTGTTCGCCGTGGCCGGCTTCGACCGGCTCATGGAGGAGGCGGAATTAATCGTCGGCCAGAGCTTTAGCCAGATTGCCCGGCCGCAGCTGAGCATTTTCCTGAAGCTGCTGCGCCACCAGAACGAGGCCTGGGGCGAAGCGCTGCTGGCGCGCATTAACCGCTGGGGGCAGCAGAAGAACCCCTACCACCGGGCCCTGCGCATCGACCAGGACCACGCGCCGGCGGTGATGGAACACCTGAATTCCGGCAATCTGCTGCGGCTGCAAACCCTGTGGGCGAGTCCGGGCCAGGAGGCAGCGGCGCTGCCCTTGCTGCTGGTGCGTAAGAATCAGGAAATACTCCTGCCCGACCCGGCCATCGCCCTACAGCGGGACGATAAGATTCTGCTGGCCTACGGCAATCGGGCCATCGAGCGGCGGCTGGAACTAAATATGTTCAGCGCCGCCCACCTTTACTACAGCATTCACGGCAAGGAGAAAACCAAGTCGCCGGTGCTGGCCTACATTTTTAGGAAGTTTGAGTAATGCTTTATTTTGAAGAATTCGGCCACCAGGAGGCGCCGGCTTTGGTATTGCTGCACAGCGGCGGCCTGGCCGGCGTGGAGTGGCAACCGCAGGTTGATGCGCTGGCCGGCCGCTACCGTTTAATCATTCCCGACCTGCCGGCCCACGGCCGCAGCCCGCTGACGGTGGATAAATTGACCATCGGCCACATGGCCAACCAGGTGCTGGACCTGCTCGACCGGCTGAACGTGCGGGAATTTTTCGTCTGCGGCTCGTCCATGGGCGGGGCCACGGCGCTGAATCTGACCATCAACCAGCCGGCGCGGGTGAAGAAGGCGGTCATCTACCGCATCAGCTACCGCAAGACCGCTGCCACCTATGAACAGACCCGGCAGATGGCCCGGCCGGAGTACTGGGCCCAGTTCGGCCTGAGCCAGTGGCTGGCGAAGCTGCACGAGCCCCAGGGCGGGCCGGAGGCCTGGAAGAACACCATCGGCCGCGTCTGCGAGGCACTGAACCCGGAGAACAGCGACCACAATTTCACCCTGGACGATTTGGCGCAGATTGGCCAGCCGGTGCTGCTCATCGGCGGCGACCGCGACCCGGTGGCGCCCCTGAGCGACCTATTAGATATGTACCGCACCATCGCCAACAGCGCCCTGTGGCTGCTGCCCGGCGCCAACCACATTACCGCCAGCAACACCTGGCGCGCCGCCGCGTTCGCTGAGGAGGTGAAACGCTTTCTGTCAGCGCCACAGCTGCCGCCGAAGCTGGATTAATTACAAACAATGGGGCGCTTTAGATGTATGTTTATTTAAGTTTTAAACATACACCTAAAGCGCCCTTCCGTTTGTAAAACGGCGGGCGCGTGAGCTAACGTGGGAGGCGACCGGCAAAGCCGGCGACCGTAGGAAGAACACCCGGCCGTTGCTAAAGCCGCTGGCCGCCGACCTGCATTTTCCGGGGAAACCTTTAAGGGAGTACCCATGAAAATTCTCGCTAATAAATCAACAAATGAAACCCGCCCGGCCCAGCGCGAACTGCTGTCGCCGGTGCCCTTCCACCGGGAAGCCCCCAGCCGTTGGCCTATCCTGCTGAAGGTGCTGGCCAGCCTGGCACTGCTGCTGGCCATTGCCGGGCTGCTCAAGTTCATTCTGTCCCATCTCTACGTCATCTCTAGCCTTCAAGATTCCATCACGCTGCTGCTCATTGTCCTGCTGGGGCTGTATCAGCCGTTGGCCATCGGTGAACAGCTGCGTTCCTGGCCCACGGCCGCACCTTATAAATATAGTGCCGCCGGCCGCCGGCTCCTGCTGTACCCGTCCGCAGTTAGGGCCCTGGCGAAGCCGGGGCTGGCGCTGTTATTTATGCCGCCCCTCGCCGCCGCCCTGCTCTACTACAGCCTGCACGACCCGCTAAGCGGCTGGCTCATGCCGCGGCTGGCGCGGGTGTTCGGCGTGCTAGGCGCCCTAATCTGCACGGTGAGCTGCGTGGAAATACTGGACGAATGGCGCTACCGCTGGCGGCAGCTACTTTTACAGCGTCAGGCCCGCAATCCGGCACGGCACCAGCTGCCGGAACGTGGGGCCGCCCGCCAGTCCTGGTGCGGCGATGGCACGGCCCTGACGGCCCGGCTGGCGGCGCTGGCCGTCCTCGCCATTTTTCCCTGGTTTACGGCCAATCTGTTAATGGAAGCGGACTGGCGCACCATTGCCATCTGCCTCGGCCCGGTGGCGGTGTTGGCCGGTCTATTTATTAGTCAGCGCCGCCGCTGGAGCTATTGCCCCACCGATGATTGTTTTTACGTGGAACGCTGGCGCTTCAGCGGCGGGAAATTTCATTGGCGGGAAGAGGGCCGCTGGCCGGCCGGCGATTTCATTGGCATTTACTGGCAGGGCAGCTACCACAGCCAGCTGTGGCTGGCGGCCCGGGCCGGCAACGACGCGCTGCTGCCGGCGGTTGGCAATCTGTGGCAGGGGAATAACGAGGAGGCGGCCCGCAATCTGGCGCTACGGTTAAGCGCCGTCAGCGGTTTACCAATCCTTTACCGCTGGCCGGTGCCGCCGCGGGAGGTATTTAAGTGAGCGCTAGAAAATAAGTTCCTCGGAGGCATTTAGAAGATTTAAAATGGCGCCGTTTTAACAAATTCCTCACTTAACTAAAGGATAAATTTATGAGTAAATCAGCGCCATTACGCCCGGCCAATGAGCAGCGGTCATCAGTTCCTTCGCCAAAAAATACAGCGGCTAATTCCCGCCCTTCCCTAGTAGATAGCCTGCTTAAACTCTCTCTGATATGCAGCTGGCGGAGTTGAAACTCTGGTATCCCAGCAATGAACGCTTCGCCCAGCAGCTGGCGGAAGAACTAAGTGCGGCCAGCGGGTTGAAGCTGATTAATCGTTTACCGCGTTCCTAAATCTTAAAGATACAAACAGTGAAGCGCTTCATATGTATGTTAAATCCATTAATTACATACAGCTAAAGCGCTTCTATGTTGGTAATTAGCCCCTTTCCTAACCTTTACCGAGAAACCCATGAAACTATTCACTAAATTCACAGAGGCGCCGAACGCCGGCCCAGTCGTCAAAGGCCTGCTGAAGCTGCTTATTGCCGCGCTGCTCCTTCTTAACTATGTTTTTGAGCCGGGCCTGCTGGGGCAGCTGAGCCAATTAATCGCTGGCGCTCTGGCCGTCGATGCGCTGCTGTCCCCATTACTTAACAAACAGACGAGCTTCGCCGCGGCAGCTCTGAAGCTCCTGGTCTCCTGTGCCAAGTACCTGCTCGCGCTGGTTTTTGTCCTTGTCTCGACGAAAAATCTCATTACCGCGAATACGGCCGATATGTCCATAGTAATAGCTCTGCCGCTGCTTGTGCTCTCCCTATGGAAATTAACCGAGCTCTGGCGTGAGTGGCAACGGCAATGGATTCAGCAGGAAAATCAACTGCCAGCGCCGTGGCAAAGTAAGTCCCAGGAAATGCCACGGGAAGTGTCGGCGCCGCCAACTATTCCGGAGCAAGTTCAAACACCGCAAACTATTCCGGCGCCAACCCTGCCCGAGCGTCGCGCCGATGGCTATTATTCCGTGGCCCGCCGCCAAGGCTCTTTAATACATTTTTTGCTGTGGCTGCTATTTCTACTACTGTTCGTTTTCTCAGTGCTGGTGCTTTTAATGCTTCCCTTTGCTGCCGCTCTTACAGCCTTTGTTCCGCCATCGGGATTTTGGTCAGCGCTTTGGGATGACAGCAAGTGGAGATCTGGGCTGGTCTTTTTTATATACATACAATTAACCATATTATTAATAGTAATTAGTGGCTCTCGCCAGTGTGTCTGGCGGAAGTGGCGCTACGGCTACGATGTGGATAGCGATAAATTCTTCAGAGATTCCGGCTCTGTCTGGGGTTCTTTTCAGCGAGATGAGAGCTGGCCGGCCGATGATTTCGTCGCCATTTACTGGAAAAAGTGCGGCTGGGCTAAGGCGCAGCTGTGGCTGAAAAGCTGTGATGACTATGAGGACGTGCCGCTGACGGATCGAAAAAGCGGCAATGAGTGGTTCGTCCGCCGGCTGGCAAAGGAGTTGAGTGCGGCCAGCGGGTTGCCCGTGCAACCTCAGCCCTAAACCTGCTTGTTTACAAACAACAGGGCGCTTTAGATGTATGTATTTAAGGCTCTAATTACATACAAGAGAAGCGCCCCTCCGTCGGTAAATTACCGATTTGGCCTAGTTTTGCCCCCGGATTTTTTGTAGCGCCTGCTGGGCGTCCCTATCGCCCTGGGCGGCGGCCTTAGTCCACCAGCGGCGGGCTTCCGCCACATCTTTTTTCACCCCTTGACCGAGGAAATAGAGCGCGCCGAGATTGTACTGGGCCGAAGCATCGCCCGCCCCAGCGGCCTTGGCAAACCATTGCCGGGCCCTGCCGTAGTCCTGCTTGACGCCCTGGCCCTTGGCATAAAGAAGGCCAAGATTGTATTGGGCCGAAACATCGCCGGCTTTGGCCGCCTGTTCGTACCACTGGCGGGCCTTGGCGTAGTCCTGCTTGACGCCCTGACCCTTGGCATAAATAACGCCCAGCTTATTTTGGGCGTCGGCACTACCGGCGGCGGCGGCCCGTTCGTAGAGTTCGAGAGCCTTCGCCTGATTTTGGGCAACGCCCTGACCTTTCGCGTAAATGGTGGCCAATCGGTACTGGGCCTCCTGGTTACCGGCGGCCGCCGCCTGCTCGTACCATTCGCGGGCCTTGGCATAATCCTGTTTAACTCCGAGGCCCTGGCTGTATAAATAACCTAGATAGTTTTTGGCATCGGCCTGGCCGGCGGCGGCAGCCTGTTCGTAGAGTTCGCGGGCTTTAATGTAGTCCTGCTTGACCCCTAGGCCACGGCCGTAGAGATAGCCCAGATTCGCCTGGCCGTTGGCGCTGCCGCCGGCGGCGGCTTTGGTAAACCATTTTTGCGCCTCGCCATAGTCCTGTTTAACCCCATTGCCCTTTAAATATAAGAAGCCCAGATTATTTTGGGCGTCGGCACTGCCAGCGGCGGCGGCCCGCTCGTAAAGTGCGCGGGCCTTGGCCAGGTCCTGCTTAACTCCCAGTCCTCTCTCATGGAATAGGCCCAGAAAAACCTGAGCGTGGGCATCACCGGCGGCGGCAGCCCGCTCGTAAAGTTCGCGGGCCTTGTGGTAGTCCTTTTGTTCATAGGCGGTACTAGCGGCCTTTAGCAGCGCCGCCGTGTCCGTTGTTTCCACCGGCGCCGGCGTGGCAGTGGGGGTGGCGGCGGCGAGGGGGCCGGCCAGCAGCAGCGCCAGGATTGCGGGAAAGAATTTCGTGGTCATGGTTAAGCTCCAAAGTTAAGAAAGCCATTTATGGGGAAAAGAACGGTGAATACAACCACCAGGCCCTAGGGCGCTTTAAAGGCTTTAAATACATACAGGGGAAGCGCCTGAGCGTCAGCAATGGGCGCGTGATCCCCGCAGGGGCAAACAACCGCCCTTATGTTCGTAAATCCCTATTTATCCTGGCTAAAAATCGCCGCCGGCGGCGCCGGCCAGCGGTACAAAAGCGGTAGGCCGCTGGCCGCACTTAACTCTTCCGCCAGGTCGCCGGTGATCGTTTCGTTGTCGTAGGGCCAGTACGTATTATTTTTTAGCCACCAATGGCTGACCGTGGCCAGCAGCCTGTCCTCGCCGTCCCGTCCCACCAGCCACAGCTGCGGATAGGCTCCCTTTTTATCCCGCTCCCAATAGATACCGCAGAAATCCGCCGCCAGCTGCCGTTCCACCTCCCGCCAGCCAAACCAGTGGCGGCGGGAAAGAATGAAGCTGTCGGAATCGGCGGCGTAGCGCCAGCGGGCCCGGCGGCTGAAGGCCAGGTAGGCAAGCGCCAGCGTTAGAACTACGGTTAAAGTGGCCCAACGATTATCCCGCGCTAAATAGGCGGCGCCGGCCAGTAGAAACGCGCCGAGGGTTAGCCACAGCAGCGGCCCCAGCAGGCGGGTGGTGCTAAAGAAGGGGGCGGGCCGGGCCGAACGGCGGGCGGGAATTTGGTGCGCCGCCGGCCGGGTGCCTTGGGCCCGCTGGATTTGCATTTGTCGCCAACGCTGGCCCATTTCCCGTAACAGCAGAGCCAGCAGCACCAGCAGCGCTAGCGCCGCCAGCACCGTTGCCAGCCGCGCCATGCCCGGATTGGCCCAGCCGGCGAAGGTGGATTTAAGGCCGTAATAGGCGCCGGCGCCGTCCATAGGTAGCAGCAGCGTGGCCATGCTCAGGGCCGTGAAAATTATGGCCACCGGCGACGGGTAGAGCACGATGGCCCGGCCTTCGTATTCATATTTATAGGGGGCGCGGGCGGCGAACAGGCGGCATTCCTCCCACAGTAAGGCGAACACCAGCAGCGCCGCCGCCGGCAGCAGCAGCTGGCCGAAGAGTTCTTGCAGACTGGCGAGGGGTTCCAGCGGCCGCGCCCAGGCGGGCGGATTGCCGCTGGCCAGGTAGAAGGCGCCGGCCAACAGTAGCAGAATGGCGAGCAGGTGGGCGGTCATTTCGTTGGTGGTGGGCGCGAGGCGCACAAAGGGAATGGGGGACAGCTGGGCCAGCTGCGTTGGGCGTTTATTCATACTAAGGATTGCTAAGAAATTAAAAACATCATGAAATCATTTATTTCATCTTCATTAAAGCTATTTTTGAGATATTCTTTTTCATAAAGAACAAAATCTAGTAAATACTTTTTTGACGAATCATCTAGATTATTTTTGAATTTTTCAATTTGCATGAAGAAATTATTTGAATCTATCAGTTTTGTTATTAGTAAATTTAGCTCAAAACTACAGTTTTTACTTAAGGCATTTAGATTTGTAAAAATTAAATTAATAATTTCTTGTTTGTGTAAATTATTAAAATTAAGTATAGATATTGCTCTAATAAAATCAGAAATACTTTGAGCTTCTATAAATTTATTATTAGACAATATATATTTAATGAATTTAAATTCATTTTCAGAAACTTCTATTTTATTGGGGAATATTTCTGATAATAAATATAATGCCCGGCGTATATTTTTAGATGGTAGTGAATCTAGTAGCGTAATTATTTGATTGAAATCTTCTTGTTCTAAAGCAGCTTCAATTTCATTCTGTATATAAAAATCCCTATTGCCCATAATTATCATGCTCCTATATAAATTTTTTAATAAGGCGAAACTCCCTCCTCGCTTTCTCCTGAATTAATGATTCCCTAAAGACGCAGTTAAACGGCCAAAGAGGCTTATTTACAAACGGACGGGCGGTTGTTTGCCCTTCGGGCTCACGCTTCCTCACTAACATTCGGGCGCTTCCCATGTATGTAATTAAGGCCGTAAATACATACAGGGGAAGCGCCCGTCCGTCGGTAAATTATCTAATGGGCCACTCCTTTAGGCTCGCCGGCAGCGCCGGCCAGCGGTACAACAGCGGCAGGCCACTGGCGGCACTTAACTTCTCCGCCAGATTTTGCGCCTCCTGATAATTGGGGTAATACCAGTGGCGAATGTCCGCCAACGGCACGTCCGCGCCGCCGGCCCGACCCGCCAGCCACAGGCGGCCATAAACGGGCGGCAGCGCCGCCGCCAGCTGCTTCAGGGACAGGCCCGGCGCGCCGTTCAGCCAACCGGCCTGCTCCCCGTTCAGACCGAGGACCGCCAGCAGCGGGCTGAACTTCTCCACATAGATGCCGACAAAATCCGCCGCTGGCCAGCTGGCCCTGCTTTCTTCTTTACTTAGCCAGTGGCGCCGCTCCAGCAGGAAGCGGTCGCTGGCCCCGTCGTAGCCGCAGCGCCACAGCAGCGGGCCGCGCACGGGAATGGCACGAATCAGCAGCAGGTACAAGATGGCCAGGGCGACCATTACCACGATGCGTTCGTTGAAGTAGAAGGCGTTGTTCTTAAAGGAGTAATAAAGCACGATGGCGCCGGAGATTGGCGGCAGCAGCGGCAAATCCAGATGGTTGTTAAAGCGGCGGAAATAAGAATCGCCGGCCGGGCCGCGTTCGGGAATGGGGTGGCTTTTCCACCGCGCCCGCTTGAGCAAATCCTGGACGCTGCCATGGCTCGCCCGGCGGATTAGCAGTAAAAAAACAAACATGGCCAGAAAAAAAATAGTTACTCCCCGCTCGGGCAAGCCGGTGGTCGCAAATAAAATAAATACGAACAGAAAAAGATTGATTAACTTCAGGTCTTTGCGGAAATCCGCGTAGGCCAGCGGCGACAGCAGTTCGGGCCGGGCCGGCCGCCCTTCAACTTTAAGGTTTATGGGTTCTCCCAGCTAAATTCCCCAGTAACGCAGTTCGGCGGCCAAGGGCCATTGCCCCTTAATCCCTAAGGTATGGCAGCAGCATTCTGGCCATATCGTGGCCCTGGGCGGCGGCCTTTTCCAGCCAATATCGGGCTTTGGCCTTATCCTTCTGGACGTTGTAATAACCGTTCATGTAAATCATGCCCAGCTCATTTTGCGCTTCGGCGTTGCCAGCCTCGGCGGCCTTCGTGTACGACTCCAGCGCTTTGCCGTAGTCCTGTTTAACCCCTACTTGGACGTAAATATCCCCCAGATTTTTTTGCGTCTCGCGGTTGCCGGCAGCGGCCTCCTTCTTATCTTTAGAGTGGTCCTGATAGTTTTTTATGTTTTTCTTGGCTGTTTTATCGCCCTGGGCCGCGGCCTTTTCCAGCCAGTATTTAGCCTTAGCCGAATCCGCTTTTAATCCGCCCAGGCCACGTTCATAGAGAAAGGCCAGATTATTTTGCGCGTCCGCATTGCCGGCAACGGCGGCCTTTTCCACCCAATATCTCGCCTTGGCGTAGTCCTGCTTAACCCCTAATCCTTGGGCGTAAATATCCCCCAGGCTATTTTGCGCATCGACATTGCCGCCGGCGGCTGCTTTTTCGTACCACTCCCGAGCCTTGGCGTAATCCTGCTTCACGCTGATTCCCTTTTGATACAGGAAACCCAAAAGGAATTGGGCCTCTCTGCTACCCTTCTTGGCCAGTGGCAGCGCTAATTTATGGGCTTGGGCGTAATCCTTACGTTCTAGGGCGGTGGAAAGATTAGAGTAGTCCTGATAGTTTTTTATGTTTTTCTTGGCTGTTTTATCGCCCTGGGCCGCGGCCTTTTCCACCCAATATCTCGCCTTGGCGTAATCCTGCTTAACTCCTAATCCTTGAGCGTAAATATCCCCCAGACTTTTTTGCGCATCGGCATCGCCGCTGGCGGCTGCTTTTTCGTACCACTCCCGAGCCTTGGCGTAATCCTGCTTCACGCTGATTCCCTTTTGATACAGGAAACCCAAAAGGAATTGGGCCTCTCTGCTACCCTTCTTGGCCAGTGGCAGCGCTAATTTATGGGCTTGGGCGTAATCCTTACGTTCTAGGGCGACTATTATGGTCAGATGGGCGAGATTGGTTTGTGCCATAGGAATACCCTTGTCGGCGGCCTTCTTTAACCACTGCAAAGCCTTGGCGTAGTCTTTTTTGACGCCGGCCAGCCCCTTCTCATAAACAATGCCCAGGTTGTACTGCGCGATGCCGTTGCCGGCGGCGGCTAGCGACTGCCAAATTTTTAGCGCCTTGGCGTAGTCCTGGCGCTCGTAGGCTTCCGTGGCATCGGCCAGCAGCGTGTTCGTGTCCTTGAGAACCTTCGGATTAGGGGCGGCCGGAGCCAGCGCTGCCAGTATTAGCAGGAGCAGCAGAGTTAAGTGTTTAAACATGGATTTCCTTGAAAAATTAAGAGTTGCTTTAGGGGTTTCCGTTTTACCAACATAAGGGCGGTTGTTCGCCTCCTGTGTCGGCTCACGCGCCCACCGTTTTACAAACGGACGGGCGCTTCTCCTGTATGTAATTGGCCTTAGTCCTGAAGGCGCTTCAGGGCCAGCTGGGAGTTTTTATGGCCCTGGGCGGCAGCCTTCCCGTACCATTCCCACGCCTTGGCCTCGTCGCGGTCTACGCCCAGCCCATCTTCGTAGAGGCTGCCCAGCGCATATTGGGCTTTGGCGTAACCGGCTTCGGCGGCTTTCTCATACCACTGGCGGGCCTTGCCGTAGTCCCGTTCGACCCCTTCGCCCTTCTCATAGAGCTCTCCCAGGGCGTACTGGGCCTTAACGTGGCCGGCGGCGGCCGCTTTCTCGAACCATTGCCGGCCTTGACCTGATTAACAATGTCTTCCTTATTTCTAAGTAGGACGGCCAGATTGTATTGGGCGCTAAGGTTGCCGGCTTCAGCCAGCGGCTGCCATATTTCCTGGGCCTTCTCGTAGTCCTTACGGTCGTAGGCGGCCTTGGCTGCTTTAAGTTGCGCCGTGGCGTCCGCGGCGTCCGTGGCCGGGGCGGCGGCGCCTAGGATTGCCAGCGCCAGCAGCAAGTGTTTTGCTTTAAACATGGGATTTCCTCGAAAAATTAAGACGGGTTTGCATGGTTTTGGTCTATTTACCGACATAGAAGCGCTTCTACTGTATGTAATTAATGACTCAAATACATACAGCAGAAGCGCCCGAGCGTCAGCGATGGGTGCGTGAGGCGCAAGCCGAACAACCGCCCCCATGTTTGTAATTGCCTGGCCAGCTATTTTTTGGAGCCATCACCCTGCAGGTAGCGGCGCGCCGCTTCAATTTCTTCTTCCGTAACCTGATGGCCGTCGTAAAAGCCGTTGTGGTAGAGGAAGCCCCGCGGGTCGCGCTGGTCCATCTTGCGAATACTCTCCACCAGCTCCGCATCTTCCGGGGAAGAAGGCTGCTTACGAATAATCTCCACCTGCTCTGCGCCTTCCGGGGAAAGCCGCTTACGAGTAATCTCCAACTGCTCCGCACCTTCCGGGGAAAGCCGCGTATTTACCTCGATCACGGTGGGCCGATCCTTAAGTAGCGCCAGACTCCGTTGGGCCGTTGCATTGCCCTGGGCGGCGGCCTGTTCCAGCCAGTATCTCTCCCTAGCCGCATCTGGTTTAACTCCACCTAGGCCGCGCTCATAGAAGAAAGCCATATTGTTCTGCGCGCCCGCATCGCCGCCGACGGCCGCTTTTTCGTACCACTGGCGGGCCTCGGCGTAATCCTGCTTGACGCCCAGCCCCCGCGCATAAATATCGCCCAGATTTTTTTGTGCGTTGCTGTTGCCGGCCGCGGCGGCCTGTTCAAAAAGTTTCCGGGCCCGAGCGTAATCCTGCTTGACGCCCTGCCCGTCCTTATAGATAACCCCCAGATTATTCTGGGCGATGGCATTGCCAGCGGCGGCGGCCTTAGTCCAAGATTCCCGCGCCGTGGCGTAGTCCTGGCGACCGTAGGCGTCCTTAGCCTCGACCAGCAGCGTGTCCGTATCCGCGGCCTGGGCCAGCGCTGCCAGCACCAGCATTAGGGGCAACGTGTAACGGGTGAATTTATTCATTGATGTCTCCAAAATTAAGCTTGTTTTGAAAGGGTTTTTGCTTGTTTACCGACGAACGGGCGGTTGTTCGCCCCTGCGGGGCTCACGCACCCATCGCTAACGCTCGGGGGCTTTTGATGTATGTATTTAGGCCTTAATTACATACAGTCAAAGCGCCCGTCTGTTTGTAATTGGCCGAAGCACACCACTAGCGCCAGCCCTGAACGGCCGCCCGGCTGTACCATTTCCGCGCCTGATTTAAATCCTTTTCCCAGTAGTCTTCCAGACATTCTTCCAGACCGTTTTGATAAAAATAGCCCAGGGCTAATGACGCGAAGAATTCGCCACCGTCCGCCGCCTCTACCAGCCATTCCTGGGTATTAGCGGAGTCTTGTTTGCCGCCCAGACCCATCAACAAGTAGAGCCGCGCCAGATTTCGCTGGGCCTTGCTCTCGCCGCCGGCGGCGGCCAGCATATAGAAATACTCGGCCTTGTCCTTGTCCCTGGCAACGCCCCAGCCCTGTTCATAGAACACGCCCAGATTGCTCATGGCCTCGGCGTTGTGGGCATGCTCGAACCAGAAGCGGGCCCTGTCGTAATCCTGCTTGACTCCCAGCCCCTGGACATAGAGGTAACCCAGATTGTTGAGGGCGCTGACATCACCGGCGGCGGCGGCCCGTTCATACCAGCGGCGGGCCTCGCTGTAATCCTGCTTGACGCCCAGCCCCTGGGCATAGAGAAGGCCCAGATAGTTTTGCGCCCGGCCTTTGCCGGCCTCGGCCAGCGGTTGCACGATTTCCAGAACTTTGGCGTAGTCCTTGTGGTCATAGGCCGCCTTGGCCTCATCGAGCCGGGCGGTGGTGGCTTCGTCCGGGGCGAACTCAGCAACGGACGGTGCGGTGTTCTCCGACGCGGTTGGGGAATCTTCGTTCGGCTCCCAGGGCGCCATTAGGGCCGAGGCGGAGTTGGCCAGCAGCGCCAGCAGCAGCAAGAGGGATTTTTTCAACGGGGGCTTCCTCCAAAATTATTTGTCTTTATATTTCATGAAATTAATGAACAGTGGTGCCCAGAGGTCGCCTTGGGCGGCGGCCTTCTGAAACCATTTCAGCGCCTGGGCTTCGTCCCTGTCCAACCCGCCGATGCCGTACATATGGAATGCTCCCAGGGCGATCTGGGCGCCGCTGTCGCCGCCGGCGGCCGCCTTTTCTAACCATTCCCGGGATTTGACCAAATCCTGCTTAACGCCCAGACCCTTGAAGTAAAGCCGAGCCAGATTGCGTTGGGCATAGCCGTTGCCGTTGCCGGCGGCCTGCTCGTACCACTCGCGGGCTTTGGCGTAATCCTGCTCAACGCCCAGGCCCCGGTCGTAGAGCAGGCCCAGGCTATTTTGCGCATCGTCGTTGCCGGCGGCGGCCGCCTTTTGGAACCATTCGCGGGCCTTTTTGTAATCCTGTGCAACGCCCTTCCCTTCCGCATACATGACGCCCAGAATGAACTGGAATTTGTCGTCGCCGGCCTCGGCCGCCTGTTCGAACCACTCGCGGGCTTTAGCGTAATCCCGCTCAACGCCCAGGCCCCGGTAGTAGAGCACGCCCAGACTATTTTGCGCATCGCCGTTGCCGGCGGCGGCGGCCTTCTCATACCACTGGCGGGCCTTGAAATAGTCCTGTCTGACGCCTAGCCCCTCCTGATACAGGCTGCCCAAAAAGTATTGGGCCTTGACATGGCCGTTCTCGGCCGCCTGTTCGTACCACTCCCGCGCCTTGG
>CAUSQL010000029.1:0-17593 GCA_963533935.1 uncultured Cardiobacteriaceae bacterium | reverse complement strand
GCAATTTTCATCGCTGACGGGCAGCGGGCGGTTGAATCCGATGGCTTTCATGTGGGGATCTCTCGCTTGTGTAAAAGGGGCTTGCATCTTAAGATGCGGGCACGCACTTGTGAAGAACGCACTTATTTTTCAGTAAGTTACTTATTGGATACCGTTAAAGGAACAATCATGGGCAAAACCGCACACCGCGCATTCGACTGCGCCGAAGGCTGCTCGGTGGAAGCTGCGCTTGCCGTTATCGGTGGCAAGTGGAAAGGCACGATTCTCTACCGCCTGCACCGCGACGGCGTGCTGCGCTTCAATGAAATCCGCCGCATCCTGCCCGCGGTGTCGCAACGCACACTGACCGCGCAACTGCGCGCGCTGGAAGCCGACGGCATCATCGAGCGCACTGTTTACGCCGAAGTGCCGCCGCGCGTCGAATACCGCTTGAGTGCTTACGGGCAAACACTTGCGCCGGTGCTGCTCGCCTTGAAGGCGTGGGGCGACGGACACAAGGAACGCGGCAAGGCAGCCTGAAAACTGGGACGACCTCGCCCGCTCGCCGCGATGATAAACGCCACGCACCAGCGTTTCGAAACTTGGTATTTCAGCGACGAACACCACCTGATTCCGCGCCGCCCCGCTGTCATCAGCAACCGCTTGGATACCCAGTTGCAAGCCGCCATCGCCGGCAAAGCCGCCGTCCTGCTGCTGAAATGGCTGGTGCGCGAACCCTTGTCAGACGGACGACTGCTGGAACTCTTGCCCGAACTGCCCCGCCCAAGCTGGCCGCTCTACCTCTACCGTCCCAGCCGCAACGTTACCCCGCAGCGCGTGAAAGTGGTCGGCGACGTGCTGGCGCGAATGTTGCGGGAAAAATTAGACGAGACGGTGTAAAGCCGTTTGGTTTCAGGCAGCCTGAAAACTCATCTCTATTATTAAATGGGCAATGATGCTGGCAAAAATAAGTACGGTGAGGAAGGCCGGCAGTATGCGCTTGGCCCGCCGCTTATAGAATTCCACGAAGGAAAATTTTCCCTCACGCATTTCCCGGTGAATTATCTGGGTAATCAGATAGCCGGACAGCACGAAGAACATGTCCACGCCCAGATAGCCCGAGGGCACCCAGGCCGCATTGGCGTGGAAAAATATCACCGTCAGCACGGCAATGGCGCGCAGGCCGTCGATTTCCGGCCGATAGACCGAATGTTGATGCAGATTATTGGTACTCATTTTTTAGGAAATAAACAATTAAATTGAAGCGAAATTACGCATTAAATTGGCTAAATGAAGTGCGGGTTGCCCCTACTGTGGCCGGGTAAAAAGGGTCTAAAATAGGCCCTTTTTTTACGACTAAGGATTTTCAAATGGCAAAGGCAATTGTGATTCCCGACCTGGGCGACTTTAAGGACGTGGATGTAATTGAAGTATTGGTTAAGGTGGGCGATAGCGTTAAGAAGGACGATTCCCTCGCAGTGCTGGAAACGGACAAGGCGTCCATGGAAGTGCCGGCGGAGTTCGACGGCGTCATCAGTGAATTGACCATTAAGGTGGGCAGCAAGGTGTCCACCGGCGACGTCATCGGGCAAATTGACGACGGCAGCGCCGGCGCCGCCCCCGCTGCACAACCGGCCGCTGCGGCGGCACCTGCCGCCCCGACCCCCGCCCCAGCCGTGGCTGCGGGTAACGCCCCCGCCGGCGCTGTGGATTTAGTGGTGCTGGGCGCCGGCCCCGGTGGCTATTCCGCCGCCTTCCGCGCCGCCGACCTGGGCCTAAATGTAACGCTGGTGGAACGTTACCCGACCCTGGGCGGCGTCTGCCTCAACGTGGGCTGCATTCCCTCCAAGGCCCTATTGCACGTCTGCGAAGTCATTGAAGAGGCTGAGCAGGTGGCCGTGGCCGGCATTAAATTCGCCGCGCCGAAAATCGACGTGGACGCCCTGCGCAGCCATAAGGAAGGGGTAATCAAGCGTTTAACCACCGGCCTGGCCGGCATGGCCAAGGCGCGCAAGGTAACCGTGGTGCAAGGTGAAGCCCAATTCTCCGGTAGCCACGAATTGACCGTGAAAACCGCCACCGGCACGGAAAAAATCAGCTTTAAAAACATCATCATCGCCGCCGGCTCCCAGAGCGTGAAGCTGCCCTTCATGCCGGAAGACGAGCGGATTATGGATTCCACCGGTGCCCTGGCCCTGAAAGACGTGCCCAAGCGTCTACTCATCGTCGGCGGCGGCATCATCGGCCTGGAAATGGCCACCGTTTACGCCACCTTGGGTTCTAAGGTGGACATCGTGGAAATGGCCGACAGCGTCATGGCCGGCGCCGACGCTGATTTGGTTAAGGTCTGGGAAAAACACAACGCCAAGCGCTTTAACCGCATCATGACCGGCACGAAAACCGTCAGTGCTACGGCCAAGAAGGATGGCATTTACGTTAAGTTCGAGGGCGGGGCCGCCCCGGCCGGCGAGGAAGCCTACGACCGGGTGCTGGTGGCCGTCGGCCGCAGCCCCAACGGTAAGCAGTTAAATCTGGAAGCGGCGGGGGTGACCGTGAATGAGCGTGGCTTTATCCCGGTGGACAAGCAAATGCGCACCAATCAGCCGCACATCTTTGCCATCGGCGACATCGTTGGCCAGCCCATGCTGGCGCACAAGGCGGTGCATGAAGCCCACGTGGCGGCCCAGGCGGTGGCTGGCCAGAAGTCCTACTTCGATGCGCGGGTCATTCCCAGCGTCGCCTACACTTCGCCGGAGGTGGCCTGGGTGGGTGTTACCGAGGCGCAGGCCAAGGCCCAAGGTTTAGACATTAAGAAGGCCGTATTCCCCTGGGCCGCCTCCGGCCGGGCCATCGCCAACGGCTGCGATTACGGCTTTACCAAATTAATCGTGGATAAGAACACGCACCGGGTCATCGGTGGCGCCCTCGTCGGCCCGAACGCCGGCGACATGGTGGGCGAAATCGCCCTGGCCATTGAGATGAACGCCAATGTGGAAGACATCGCATTGACCATTCACCCACACCCGACCCTGGGCGAAAGCATCGGCATGGCCGCCGAGGTGGCCGAAGGCACTTGCACGGATTTACCGCCGCAGAAAAAATAATTTTGCAAGAAAGGAAAGCGCTCTCCGGAGCGCTTTTTTAGCGGCTTCGACGGCCGGACGGTTTCGCTAACGCTTAGGCGCGGTATGTATTTAGTGTTTAAATTACATACAGGGGAAGCGCCCGTTCGTCGGTAAATTAATGTAATTCACTGAAGAAGCGGCATTACGGGAAGAGTTTAAGCTGGCCCATGTAATTTCTACGTTGCCCACCGGCGCTTAACGGAAGGGCGTTTCTGACGCGTCTAATCTGGCCATTTACAAACAGACGGGCGCTTAGGGTGTATGTTTAAAGTCATTATTAAACATACAGCCTAAGCACCCGTCCGTCGGTAAATCAGCTATTTTTTTGGCAGTTCAATCTTCGGTTCCTTTTTATTGCGGCGAAAGAACAGGGCCATGTGGCCAATCTGCTGAATGAATTCGCCGCCGCTACGTTCAACGATGGCCTCAATCATGGCCCGCTGCTGGCCGTTGTCCAGCTTGGCCAGCTTCACCTTAACCAGCTCGTGGCTGGTCAGGGCCCGGTCGATTTCCTGGTGCACACTATCGCTAAGGCCGTTGGTGCCCATGAGCACCAGCGGGCGCAGTTGGTGGCCCAGCGCCTTTAGATGTCTTATCTGGTTTTTGTTTAGCATTGGAATTCCTTTAGAATGGCGGCCAATTAATGAGGAATTTTTAATATGGCACGGACGAAAAGTAGCAAACGTTGGCTCAAGGAACATTTCAATGACCCCTTTGTCCAGCGGGCCCATCGGGAAGGCTATCGCTCCCGGGCGGTCTATAAATTACAGGAAATTCAGGAGAAGGACCGGATTATTCGCCCGGCCATGCGGGTGGCCGAACTGGGCGCCGCGCCCGGCGGCTGGACCCAGTACATCAGCCAGCAAATGCAGGGCCGCGGCACCATCATCGCCCTGGACATACTCCCCATGGACGCCCTGGCCGATGTGCAGTTTATTCAGGGAGATTTCCGGGAAGAGGAAGTGTTAAGCCAATTGGAAGCGGCCCTCGGTGGAGAAAAGCTGGATTTAGTGTTGTCGGACATGGCACCGAACACCATCGGCGTGAAATTCGCCGACCAGGCCAAAAGCATGTACCTGGTGGAATTGGCCCTGGATTTCACCCTTAATCACCTGCGCCCCGGCGGCGATTTCCTGACCAAGATATTCCAGGGCCCCGGCTTTGATACACTAATCAAACAACTTCGTCAGCACTTCACCAAGGTGCTGACCCGCAAGCCAGAAGCCTCCCGCGGCCGTAGCCAGGAAGTCTATTTGTTGGCCCGGGGCTTTAAGGCTGACGCATAACCCCCATTACCATTGTTTCGAAATTAAACGAGGTTTCACTTGAAAGAATCCAGAAAATCACTGCTGATTTGGGTCGCCATAATTCTGGCCTTTGTTTTCGTGGTCAGCGAAATGAACGGCAGTGTGCGCAGCGCGACCCGGGAAACCAGCTATTCCCAGTTCCTTGACAAGGTGGAAACCGGCGCAGTGCAGTCCGTGGACATCGATTTACAGAATGCCCGCATCAATTACACCGACCGGTCCGGAGCGAAATTCTTCGCCAATAACCCCGAAGTTACCAATCCCATTGCTCTGGTGGGCGACCTGCGCAAGTACGGCGTCAATATCCGCGGCGAGGAAATTCGCCGGGAAGGCCTGTTGTCCCGCTTCATCACCAATATCCTGCCCTTCGTCATTTTCATCGTCATTTATATGTATATGACCCGGCAGATGGGCGGCGGCGGTGGCCGGGGTAACCCCTTCTCCTTCGGTAAATCCCGCGCCCGGCTCATTCCCGAAGACCAGATTAAGGTAACCTTCGCCGATGTGGCCGGCGCCGACGAGGCCAAGCAGGAAGTGGCAGAGATGGTGGATTTTCTCAAGGACCCGAGTAAATTCAGCAAATTGGGCGGCAAAATCCCCCGCGGCGTGCTGATGGCCGGGCCGCCGGGCACCGGTAAAACCCTATTAGCCCGCGCCATCGCCGGCGAAGCCCGGGTGCCCTTCTTCTCCATTTCCGGTTCGGACTTCGTGGAAATGTTCGTAGGCGTCGGCGCCTCGCGGGTGCGCGACATGTTCGAGGAGGCGAAAAAGAACGCCCCCTGCATCATCTTCATCGACGAAATTGACGCGGTGGGCCGTCAGCGCGGCGCCGGCCTCGGCGGCGGCCACGACGAGCGCGAGCAGACCCTGAACCAGCTGCTGGTGGAAATGGACGGCTTCGAGGGCAACGATGGCGTTATCGTCATTGCCGCTACCAACCGGCCCGATGTGCTTGACCCGGCATTGCTGCGCCCCGGCCGCTTCGACCGGCAAGTTACGGTGGGTCTGCCCGACCTGAAGGGCCGCGAGCAAATTCTCACCGTGCACATGCGTAAGAAACCCATCGATGCGGGAGTTCGGGCCCGGGACATTGCCCGCGGCACCCCCGGCTTCTCCGGCGCCGACCTGGCGAACCTGGTCAATGAGGCGGCCCTTTTCGCGGCGCGCCGTAACCGCTCCAGCATCACCATGCAGGATATGGAAGATGCCAAGGACAAAATTATGATGGGCGCCGAGCGCCGTTCCATGGCCATGAGTGATAAGGAAAAGGAAATGACCGCCTACCACGAGGCCGGCCACTGCATCATCGGCCGCCTGGTGCCGGCCCACGACCCGGTCTACAAGGTAACCATCATTCCCCGTGGCCGCGCCCTCGGCGTAACCATGTTCCTACCGGACCAGGACCGCTATTCCTATTCCAAAGAAGCCCTGGAAAGTAAGATTTCCACCCTCTACGGCGGCCGCCTGGCCGAGGAAATTATTTACGGCAAGGATAAGGTGTCCACCGGCGCTTCCAACGACATTGAGCGGGCCACCGGCATTGCCCGCAGCATGGTTACCCAGTGGGGCCTGTCCGAACGGCTCGGTGCCATCATGTATGGGGAGGACGAGGGGGAAGTGTTCCTCGGCCGCTCCGTAACCCGCCACAAGAACGTTTCCGACGAAACCGCCAAGCTGATTGATGAGGAGATTAAGGCCATCATTGACCGCAACTACGAGCGGGCCCGGAAGATTCTTGAGGACAATATGGATATTCTCCATGCCATGACCGAGGCGCTGGTTAAATATGAAACCATCGACGAAGGGCAGATTGATGACCTGATGGCCCGGCGGCCGGTACGTGAACCCGAGGGCTGGAGTGAGGACGGCACCACTAAAGTGGTGATGGAAAAGCCGACGGTGGCCGTTGATGCTAAGGCCCAGGAAGACAATGGCAATGTTTAAATGCGGCCGTTTTAATCTGGGCCTATCGCAAACCAAGCTCATGGGCGTGCTCAATTGCACGCCCGATTCGTTTTCCGACGGCGGACAATTTTTCAATGCCAAGGACGCCATTAAGCGGGCCGAGCAAATGCTGAAGGAGGGGGCGGATATTCTCGATTTAGGCGGCGAAAGCACCCGTCCCAATTCCCAGCCGGTGCCGGTGGCGGAGGAAATTCGTCGGCTTCAGCCAGTGGTGGAAGCGCTCATGTCCTGGAATGTGCCTATTTCCATTGACACTAAAAAAACCGCAGTTATGCGGGCCATGCTGGATTTGGGCGTGGATTTAATCAATGACGTGCACGGCTTAGAAGATGAAGGCGCCCTGGCGTTGATGAAAAATTACAACTGCGGCCTATGCCTCATGCACATGCGCGGCATGCCGGCGCACATGCAGCAGAACACGGTCTACGCTGATTTAATCGGGGAAGTGCGGGACTATCTGCGGGCGCGGGCGGCGGCGGCTTTGGCGGCGGGCGTGGCCCGGGAGCGCATAGTCCTAGATTTTGGGTTTGGATTTGGGAAAAATCCAGCACAGAACATGGCACTGATTCGCCACACTGCGGATTTTCTTGCCCTCGGCTACCCGCTGCTGGTGGGGGTGTCGCGCAAATCCACCATTGGCCACTATCTAGGTGATGTGCCAGTTAATGAACGGCTTATTGGCTCGGTAACTTTAGCGGCACTAAGCGCCTGGCTTGGCGCCGGCATTATCCGCGCCCACGATATTAAGGAAACCCGCGACGCGCTGCTAATGGTGGCGGCCCTGCGCGGCTAGTTTTTCAGGCAATAAAAAAGCCCCAAAACGGGGCTTCTTCTTTTTTGGCTTAGGCCGCGGCGGCAACGATACTTACGTACTTGCGATTTTTCGGGCCCTTGCGTAGGAATTTAACATGGCCGTCAATGAGGGCGAAGAGGGTGTGGTCGCGGCCAACGCCCACGTTTTCACCAGCTAGGGTAGCTGTGCCCCGCTGACGGATAATAATTGAACCGGCCGTAACCAACTGACCGCCGTAGCGTTTTACCCCAAGGCGTTTGGATTTGGAATCGCGACCGTTGCGGCTGGAACCGCCTGCTTTCTTGTGTGCCATATTTACTCCTTAGGCTTTGATTTCGCCAATTAAAACTTCTGTGTAATTCTGCCGGTGGCCCATTCTTTTCATGTGGTGCTTACGGCGGCGGAATTTAAGAATCCGCACCTTCTTGTGGCGACCGTGATTTTCCACGGTGCAACTGACGGTGGCACCGCCAATGTAGGGAGCTCCCACATTAACATTGCTGTCGTCCTTGGCCACCAGCAAAACTTTGTCAAAGACAAAATTTGCGCCGGCTTCAGCTTTGATGGTTTCGATTTTCAAACGCTGGCCGCTTTTTACCTTGTATTGCTTGCCACCGGTTTCAATAACTGCAAACATAATTACTCCCAAAAAATTTCGCTGCAAGCTGTTTGCAGCCGTGTGAAAAACTGGACATTTTAAGTTTTGACCCCAGGAAAATCAAGGCATTAGCCCTTGCTTTTTCCCGGAGCCAAGTTAAAATATTCCTCCTTTAGTCGTGTAGCTCAGTTGGTTAGAGCACCACCTTGACATGGTGGGGGTCGTAGGTTCGAGTCCTATCACGACTACTTAATTTCAAGGCGCTTCCAGAGAAGCGCTTTTTTATTTCTCCGCCCGGTATTTCTGCTGGGCCTGGTCAAAATTAGCTAATACTGCAGCGTCCGGCTGTCTATCTAATAGGGAAACCACCCAAATCACCAGCCAGCAGGCCAGGAAGCCGGGAATCATTTCATAGATGGTCCAAATGGAATCCGGATTGTTGGCTTCGGCCGGGGTGCGCACATAAACCCGCCAGCAAATGGCTACGACGGCGCCGGCCAGCATGCCCAACAATGCGCCGTTGGCCGTCATGCGCCGCCAGATGAGCGAGAGAATTACCACCGGACCGAAGGCGGCACCGAAGCCGGCCCAGGCGAATTCCACCAGCTTTAATACCTGGCGGTTTGGATCCGCCGCAATGAGAATGGCAATGACGGAAATGGCTAAAACCATGATGCGGCCAATCCATACCAGTTCAGCTTGACTGGCATCTTTCCTTAGAAAACCGCGGTAGAAATCTTCCGTGATGGCGCTTGAACACAGCAACAGTTGCGCAGAAAGCGTACTCATCACCGCCGCCAGAATGGCGCTTAGTACCACGCCGGCAATCCAGGGGGAAAACAGCAATTTGGCTAGGCCAATGAATATCCGCTCGTCCTTGCCATCTAGGGCGCCGATGTTATCCGGATTGGCACTGAAATAGGCGATGCCGAAATAGCCTACAGCGATGGCGCCGGCCATACAAATAATCATCCAGGTCATGCCAATGCGCCGGGCCGGGCCAAGGGACTGCACGTTTTCCGCCGCCATGAAGCGGGCGAGAATGTGTGGCTGGCCGAAGTAACCCAGCCCCCAGGCAGAAGTGGAGATGATGGCCAGCCAGCTGCTGCCGGCGAAGAGACTGGAATAGTTTTTCCCGCTGCTGTTGGCCGCCACCGTAAAGGCTTCCTGTATTTGCTCCGCGCCGCCCAGGGACAGGTAGACCATGACGGGTGTCAGAATTAGGGCGAAGAGCATTAACGTTGCCTGCACCGTGTCCGTCCAGCTAACGGCCAGGAAACCGCCGATGAAGGTGTAGGCGATGGTGGCACCGGCGCCCAGCCACATGGCCTCCTCATAGCTCATGTCCTTAAATAAGCTCTGGAACAGGTGCGCGCCCGCCACCACGCCGGAGGCGCAGTAGATGGTGAAGAAGACCAGAATAATCGAAGCGGAAATCACCTTCATGGCCTGGCCCTTGGCGCCAAAGCGGTTATAGAAATAGTCCGGCAGGGTTAGGGCGTTATTGCTTTGCTCCGTGTGCACCCGCAGCAGGCCGGCCACCAGCCGCCAGTTGAAATAGGCGCCGACGGTGAGACCGATAGCGATCCAGCTTTCCACCAGCCCGCTGGCGTAGATGGCGCCGGGCAGGCCCATGAGCAGCCAGCCGGACATGTCCGAGGCGCCGGCGGACATGGCCGTAACGAAGGGGCCGAGGCTGCGGCCGCCCAAGATGTAGTCGTCGAAATTTTTCGTGGAGAAGTAGGCTGCCATGCCGATGAGCAGCACGACAATTAGATAGATGGCGAAGGTTATGTGCATGGGATTCATAGCATTTCCTCAAAGATTACGAACCGTTAATGCACCACAAAGAGCCATGGACTGTCAAGCGACCGCCCGTTGCCTCATTTTTTTCGCCGCGCCTTAAAAAAATTCTGCAATAGGGCGCGGGCCTCCTCTTCCATTAGTCCCCCCTGTAGCTGTTTAATCTGAAAGTTCAACTGCTTGGAACGGGCCAGGTCGAACTGGCTGCCGCAGGCGCCGAAGCGCGGGTCCCAGGCGGCGAAGACCAGCTTTTCCACCCGGGCCTGCAGCAGGGCGCCCAGGCACATGAGGCAGGGTTCCAGGGTGCAGTAAACCGCGGCGCCGGTGAGGCGATGATTATTAAAGTGCTGGCCGGCCCGGCGCAGCACGATGATTTCCGCGTGGCCGCTGGGGTCGTGATTGCCGATGGTGCGGTTGTGGTCGGCGATGATTTGTCCGTCGCGTACCAATAGAGCGCCCACGGGCACTTCGCCGGCGAGTTCGGCTCGGCGGGCCTGGGCCAGGGCCTGTTCCATAAAAAATTTATCGTCCATCTTTTAAACTGAATATTTACTCGGTTATAATTTACCACACTAAATTCTAGGAGTTTTTCTGTGCGAGATTTAAGTAACAAACAATATGAATGGCTGCTGGCGGAAATCAGCCGCTGGCAGGAGGAGGGCAAGCTATCGCCGGAACAGGCCCAGGCTATCCGCGGCGATTACCGGCCGAAGATTTGGACGGCCCAGCTGCTGGCCATGTACCTGGTGGCGGTACTGCTGCTTGGCGCCGGCCTAATGGCCATCATTGGCCACAACTGGGACCAGTTCTCGCCGGCCCTGCGCCTGACCGTAGCCTTCGCTCTGCTGCTGCCCAGCGGCGCCTATCTCTACTGGTCAGTGGACAAAAACAACCTCCAGCGGGAGCTGAGCAATGTGATTTTCTGCACCGCCGTGGGCCTATTTTTAATCATTTGCGGCCAGGTGCTACAGAGCCAGAGCCGGCTCAGCGATTTTCTACTGCTGTGGCTGCTGGTCTGCCTGCCGAACCTGTTCATTTACCGCTCTAAGGCGCTGGCCATCATGCTGCAAGTCCTGCAGCTGGCCATGGCCTTTGACCGGCTGGGCCTAATTTACGTGGCTCCCGGCTGGCTGTTGCTGGCCGCCACCTTCTACCTGCGCCTGCAAAACCGTTATCTGCTGCCGGCCTACGTGGGCGGCCTGCTGCTGCTCACCTGCGACTGGCTGCACGTGCCGCGGGAATACCTGCCCTTGCTGCCGATGTTGCTGGCCCTGGCCTACCCGCTGAGCTGCCGCTACCGCTGGCCGGACAGCTACCGCTACTACGGCGTTATCTACGGCTACATCTTCATCATCACCCAAATCATTGACGTGCAACTGCACCCGATCTTCGGCCTGGGGGCGCTGGCCGTGTGCCTGGCCTGCCTGCCGAAGGACCTGCCGCGGCTGCTGTTTGCGGCACTGCCGGCGCTTACCGCTTTGATTTACAACGATATTTCCGTGGAACTGCGCTGCCTCATCGCCATCGTGGTGCTGGCGCTCTTCGCCTACCAGGCCATCAGCGAGCAGCGGCTGGCGAAGATGAATTTCGCGGTCATTCACGTGCTGCTGCTGGGTGGCTTCCTGGCTTTCAACCACGACTCCATGCTGTCCGGTGGTCTGACGCTGCTGGTGGCGGGCGCCGTATTGCTGGCGGCGAACATCTATCTTTTAAGGAATCGCAAACATGAAAATTAGAAAATCCTGGCTTTTGGTGCTGATGCTGGTGCAGCTGGCGGTGCTGGCCCTGCCGCTGCTGCGGGATTACTGGGTGCGGCTGCGCGGCCAGGAATTCAGTTTCGCCGTGCGGCCGGTGGACCCGCGCGACCCCTTCCGCGGCCGCTACGTGGCGCTGGGCTTCAACCTGGAGGACGAAATTAAGGAGCGCAAGGACTTGAACTGTACGGTTAGCTGGGAGGAGAAGCGGCCTACCCTGAGTTTAAATGGGGAGCATAGGCGGCCCCTCTACGTGCAGCTGAGCCGGGGCGCGGACAATTTGGCCCGGCTGGAGGCCGTGGGCTTTGAGCGGCCCAGCGGCGATAACTACCTGGTCATCAGGGATTACTACTGCTTCAACGGGCAAATTTCCGCCTCGACCATTCCCTTTAACCGCTACTACGTCAATGAGTGGCAGGCGCCGGAGATTGAGGAGAAATTGCAGGACAGCCAGCTGACCGTGGCCATCTACCGGGGCAATTTCTCGGTGCGCGATTTGGGGCCCCGTAACAAGTAGTAAATGCGGTAAATCGCCAATTTACTGACGGACGGGCGCTTACAGTGTATGTTTAAAACGTTAAATAAACATACACCATAAGCGCCCGTCCGTTTGTATAGGCCATTAAAACCCCTAATTACAAACATAGGAAGCGCCCCGTTGTATGTTTAAGCCCATTAAACCTACAGTGGGGCGCTTTAGCTGTTTGTAATTTTGCCTTTAACTATGGAAAAACGAGATGGGGCTTCAGTTGCTCGGGCAAAGCCCTCGCTGCTCCGCTGCAATTCGATTGCTCGGGCAAAGCCCTCGCTGCTCCGCTGCGCTTCGTACTAGCCACGCCGGGGCGGCATGGGCTCATCTACCGTGAGCTGGGCGCCTTCGCCGGCAGCTGTGAGTTCTCCACCAAATAAATACAGTTAAAGCGCCCCGTTGTATGTTTAAGACCCTATACAAACAGGGAAAGCGCCCCCATGTTTGTATAAAGCACTAAAAGCCCTAGTTACAAACAGGGGAAGCGCCCCGTTGTATGTTTAAGCCGGAAAACGCCCCTTTGCCGGTCCGCGGTTAGAACGCCCCCGCCGCCTCTGCTAGAATTTTTCCTTTTTCAAGGGAATTAGCATGAGCCTGCAAAACATCAGATTAAAGGATTACCAACCCGCCCCCTTCCGCAGCCTGAGCCATCAGCTGAAATTTGAGATTTTCCCGGGCCACACGCTGGTTCACCACCGGCAGCACATCGTCCGCGCCGGCTCGCACCAGCAGCCGGCGGTGCTCAACGGCCACAATTTGGAAATCATCAGCCTGGCCATCGACGGCCGGCCCCTGGCGCCGGCGGATTACCGCTACGAAAATCAGCTGCTAACCCTAAACAACGTGGCCGACGACTTCTGGCTGGAAAGCACGGTCAAGATTTACCCGGAACAGAACAAGGCGCTGACCGGCCTCTACAATTCCAGCGGCATCTACTGCACCCAGTGCGAAGCTGAGGGCTTCCGCCGCATCTCCTTCGCCTTCGACCGGCCCGACGTGCTGTCCCTCTTTGAGGTAACCATTGAAAGCGACCACAAAATCAGCCTGTCCAACGGCAATCTGCTGGCCGAGGGCCCGTTGGCCAACGGCCGCTATTTCACCAAGTGGCAGGACCCGCACCCGAAGCCCACCTACCTGTTCGCCCTGGTCGCCGGCGATCTGGAATTCATTCAGGAGCAGTTCACCAGCCCCAAGGGCGTGGCCATCGACCTGCGCATTTACAGCGCGAAGGAATTCCTCGACCAGTGCGCCTTCGCCCTACGCGCCCTGAAGGAGGCCATCAGCTGGGACGAAAAGCGCTTCAACCTGTCCTACGACCTGAACCGCTTTAACATCGTCGCCATCGGCGATTTCAACATGGGCGCCATGGAGAATAAGAGCCTGAACATCTTCAACACCCGCTGCGTGCTCGCCGAGAGTAGTACCAGCACCGACGAGGATTTCCGCCTGGTGCACGGGGTCATCGCCCACGAGTATTTCCACAACTGGACCGGCAACCGCATCACCTGCCGCGACTGGTTCCAGCTGTCCCTGAAGGAGGGGCTAACCGTCTTCCGCGACCAGGAATTCAGCGCCGACCACGGCGAACGTTTCATTGAACGTATCCGGGAAGTGCAGCGGCTGCGCACCTTCCAGTTCGCCGAGGACGCGGGGCCGCTGGCCCACCCGGTGCAGCCCCAGGAGTACGCCTCCATCGACAATTTCTACACCGCCACCGTCTATGAGAAGGGCGCAGAAATTATCCGCATGTACCACAGCATTCTTGGCGAGGAGCGCTTCCAGCAGGGCATGGCCCGCTACATCAAGAACTACGATGGCCAGGCGGTGCGCATCGAGGACTTCGCCGCCGCCATGTCCTCGGATTTCTACGACTTCCGCGGCCAGTTCTTCCATTGGTATTTGACCGCCGGCACGCCGGTGCTGGAATTCTTCGGCGACTACGACCAGGGCGCCCGCCGCTTTACCCTGAGCGCCCGCCAGCTGATTGAGCGGGTTAAGCCGCCGCGGCCGCTGGTCATTCCCATTAAATTCAGCCTCATCGACGGCACCGGCCGCCGCTACCGCTTCGCCGACGGCCGCGAAGAGAACACGCTGATTCTCGACCAGGAAGAGGGCAGCTGGAGCTTCAGCAACTGCGACCAGTACATTCCCGTGCTGCTGGCGGACTTTTCCGCGCCGGTGCATTACTCCTATCAATACGGCAGCGGCGACCTGCGCGCGCTGATTTTCCACAGCCCGGACGGCTTCAGCCGCTTCGAAGCTCTCCAGCTGCTGCAGCGGCAGGTGTTCGGCGAGCTGCTGGCCGGCAACGGCGGCGGTTTAAACGAGCTGATGGATTTATATGGGGAAGTGCTGGCGGACGGCAATAAATCGCCGGCGGAGAAGGCGCTGATGCTGGAACTGCCGAGCCTGGAAACGCTGCTGAACTTCCTGCCGGCCCCCTATGCCATGGACAAAATCCTCGCCGCCCACGGTCAGCTGGAAAGTGCCTTGCGCGAGGGCCTGAACCGCCAGGATTTGCCGGCCCATATCCGCGCCCTGGCCACCTCGGACACCAGCTGGAACAGCGACAACGGCGGCCGCCGCGCCCTGCAGAACGTGTTGCGCCAGTATTTAGATGACCGCGCCGCGGCCCGGGCCCAGCTGGCGGCGGACTACCGGGACGCCCGCACCATGACCGAACGCATGGGCGCCCTCCAGGCCCTGGCCCGCCACCACGACGAGGCCCGCGCCACCGCCCTGGCCGATTTCCTGGAACGCTTCAAAGAACTGCCGCTGGTGGTGGACAAGTGGTTTGCGGTGCAGGCCCGGGACAATTCCCTAGAACACATTCAGGCCCTGGCCGACCACCCCCTCTTTAATTTGGATAATCCGAATCGCAGCCGCGCCCTGCTGGTGAATTTCACCCGCCATAACCCGGCCCTGTTCCACGCCGCCGACGGCAGCGGCTATGAATTCTTCGCCGGCCAGCTGCAGAAAATTCTCCTGTCCAACCCGCAGAATGCCTCGCGCATGCTGAATCAGTTCGCCATCGTTGCGAAGATGGACGGGGGCCGCCGCGGCAAGTTGGCGGCCATTTTAGACCGGCTGCTGGCCACGCCGGCCCTGCCGGTGGACGTGCAGGAGACCCTGGAGCGTATTCGCCATGGACTCTAACTGCCCGGACTGGCTGGCAGCGCTGGCGGCCGGGCCCGCGGAACAGCAGCTGCTGGCGCAGAGTTTGGCCCTGGCCGGGGCGGACGAGCGCGGCCGGGCCCTGGCCCTGCTGCTGGGGGAACTGCGCAGCGACGCGGCCTTAATCGGTGCCGGCCTGCTGGTGGGCTACTGGCGCGGCCGGGAGAAGAACGAAGAGCTGTTAGAACGGATTAAAAATTTAAGTCCGGAAATCCTCGCCATACTCCAGGCCCTCGACCAGCTGACCCTCATCGACCGGCTGCACGACATGGAGCAGTCGGATTTGGAGCAGCTGCGCAAAATGCTGTTGGCCATGGCCAGCGACATGCGCGCGGTCATACTCAAGCTGGCGCTGCAGACGGTGCTAATGCGCAATCTGGGCGATAAAAGCCCAGCGGAACAGCAGCGGCTGGCCCTGCAAACCCGCGACATCTTCGCGCCGCTGGCCAACCGCCTGGGCATCGCCCAATTGAAGTGGGAGCTGGAAGACCGGGCCCTGCGGGTGCTGGAGCCGGACATTTACCAGGAAATTTCCCACGAGCTGGAGGAAAAGCGGGTGGACCGGGAACGCTACATCACCCGGGTGCTGGATGTGCTGCGCCACGAGCTGGAGAAATTCTCCATAAAAATCAATAAGTTATACGGCCGGGTTAAGCACATCAATTCCATCTACCAGAAGATGAAGCGCAAGGGCATTAAGTTTGAACAGCTCAACGACATTCGCGCCGTGCGCATTGAGACGGACACCGAGGAGAATTGCTACAAGGCGCTGGCGGTGGTGAATAACCTCTGGCACCCCATACCCGAGGAGTTCGACGACTACATCAGTAATCCCAAGGCCAACGGCTACCAGTCCCTACACAGCTCCTTCATCGGCCCGGAGCAGCGCATTCTCGAAGTGCAGATTCGCACCACGAAAATGCACGAGCACGCGGAGCTGGGGGTGGCGGCCCACTGGATTTACAAGGAAAAGGGCGTAAGGCACAGCCGCCAGTTCGAGCAGCAGATTGAATGGCTGCGGCGCATGATTGCCGGCGGCGACCAGAAGCGCGGCGACCTGATTTTCGACCAGTTTAAGAACGAGGCCTTCCGCGAGCGGGTCTACGTGGTTTCGCCCCAGGGCCGGGTGGTAGACCTGCCCGAGGGCGCCACGCCGCTGGATTTCGCCTATCACATTCACACCTCCCTGGGCCACCGCTGCCGCGGCGCCAAGGTGAACGGCCAGATGGTGCCGCTGACCACGGCGCTGAAGAACGGCGACAGCGTGGAAATTCTGGCGCAGAAGGAGCCGAACCCCAGCCGCGATTGGCTCAACGACCACCTGGGCTACCTGCAGAGCGGCCGGGCCAAGGCCAAGGTGAAGAGCTACTTCAAGAAGCTGGACAAGGAAAAAAGCGTGGCCGCCGGCCGGGAAATGCTGGAGAGGGAATGCCGGCGCCTGGCCATTGAGCTGACCAATCTGGAGGCGGTGGCCCAGCGCTTCAATCAGAGTTCCGTGGTGGACCTCTACGCGGCCATCGGCTTCGGTGACCTGGGCACCCTGGCGGTGGCCCACGAAATCAGCGCCGCCCAGAGCGAGAAGAAATTAAGTCTGGACGAGCGCATCGCGAAAATTCCCGTGAAGGCCCGCCGCCGCAGCGGCCGCCAGAGCGTGGAGGTGGACGGGCTGGAGGACGTGCTGGTGAACTTCGCCACCTGCTGCCAGCCGGTGCCGCCGGCGCCGCTGGGCGGCTTCATCAGCCAGGGCCGGGGCGTCAATGTGCACCGGCGCAGCTGCCATAACTTTGAGCATCTGGCGCGGGTGCACCCGGAGCGCATTGTGGCGGTGAACTGGGCGGCGGACCTGCTCGGCGCCTTCCCCATCGACATTGAGCTGGTGGCCTACGACAGCGCCAGCATTCTGAAGGAGGTGCAGCAGACTTTGGCCAACGAGAAAATTCCTATACTCCAGGTGGACCTGCACCAGGACCCGGGCCACAGCAGCTTTTCCGGCCAGCTGACCCTGGAAATCCGCGACATGGAACAGCTGTCCCGCGCCCTGTACCGGCTGGGGCAGCTGAAGGGTATGCTGTCGGTGCAGCGGCTGCAACGTTAGGGTTAAACATGAAAGATAAAATGCTTGCCGCCGCCAGCTGGGGCCTGTTCTGGCTGTCCATGCCGGCCCTCTACCTGCTGTCCCGGCACTTCAAGGGGCTGGCTCCGGTCATCTACCCGCTGTACTTCGCCGCCGTCTGGCTGGCGCTGGCCCTGAATCATCTGCGTTTAAAACGGCCGGTTACGGGGAAGGCGCTGCTGCTCAGCCTGCCGGCGACGCTGCTGGCTCTACTGTTCCTGGCCATAATCTGGACGCTGCTGCTGGCCCTGCTCTACGGCTTTGGCAGCCGGGAACACCTGCTGAAGCCCTAGGCTTTTAAATACGGTAGAAGCGCCCCGTTGTATGTTTATGGCCATTAACATACAACGGGGCGCTTCCCATGTATGTTTATTTAGGGATTTAAACATACATGAGACGCGTAGCGCTGAGACCGTCAGGTCGAAGAACAGCGTAGCGCTGAGACCGTCAGGT
>CAUSQL010000028.1:0-17621 GCA_963533935.1 uncultured Cardiobacteriaceae bacterium | reverse complement strand
TCGGCGGCACCGGCTTTACGCCGATTGTGAATGCGCCGGAGGTGGCCATTCTCGGTGTGTGCAAATCGCAGATGAAGCCGGTGTGGAACGGCAAGGAATTCGTGCCGCGGCTGATGTGCCCGCTGTCGCTGTCCTTCGACCACCGTGTCATCGACGGCGCCGCCGGTATGAAGTTCACCGTGTTCTTGGCCAAGCTGTTGCAGGACTTCCGCCGCCTGACCATCTAGTTCGTTCTTTAACGACCGAAAAGCGCTTCTCCGGAGGCGCTTTTTTATTGGATAAACATACGGGCGGTTGTTCGCCTCACGGCTCACGCGCCTACCCGTTTTACAAACTGACGGGCGGTTGTTCGCCTTACGGCTCACGCGCCCGCCGTTTTACAAACGGACGGGCGCTTCTCCTGTATGTAATTAACGCTATAAATACATACAGCCTAAGCGCGGCGACCGGAGGGAGAAGAACCGTCCCTATGTTTAGCTGAGGCCCACCAACTTTAATCCATTAATTTGATTCGTTCCGTTGCTTGAAGCGTGGATTTAGCAATTAAGAATTTAGTGGCTACGACGCCTTGCCGCATTATCTTTGCCTATTTACAAACAGACGGGCGCTTCCCCTGTTTGTAAAAATTCTAAAACTTGACCCCATCTAAAAACTTTGTTCTACTCAAAAGCTCCTATTAATTTTTGTTAAAAGGAGTTCTATATGACTAAAGTAATCCGGAAGAAGGCCAAAAATGGCAACGATATTATTGTTGCGCTTATTAACACTTACTTTAATCCTAAAAAATCTAATCCCTCTTGGGGAGCTTCGCTTAAAGATGATGCTGAAAGAAGAAAACGTTTTTTCGGAATAAAACCGTATATTCATTACCATGGCATAGTTGATGGTGCTAGAAAAATAGCACATAAATTTCTTCTTGTTTTGCCCCAAAATTATCAATTGCGCTGGAATAAGAAATAATGGGTCGCTTTATCCTATTGATAGCTTTTGCTTTAACTACTCTATGTAGTATTGCGGAAGAGAAAAAATCTGAAAAACCAGAAGCGTTCCCAGATACGGGAACGCCAAGATTCCTTTATTCTCCTCCCAGCTATTCCTATGAGCATTATGCAGATCTTAGAGATAACCAGCGCAATGAGAAGAGGCCAGCACCTTGTAATTACGTTACTTCTCCACAAAATGCCGAATGTTTAATTGAGGAGGTGGCAACCATAAGACTTTACTTTTTAAGCGTACCTGAACGGATGGCAAAAAAGGGTTTTAGTGCGAAGGCCATTAAAAAATTCCGTAAAGAGCAGGAAATTTTTAATAAAAGAGCAGCAAAAAAGTGCGAAGGTTTACTGGAAACTGACTCCCAAGGAGTAGGCGGTGCAATCTATTACTACGGTTGCTATTACTATAATTTTTACCACAAGCGCTTTCTGAAACTTAAAAAGATGCTGGGTGAGCCACACCCGGTTAAGCGGCACATGAAAAAAACCATGCGGAAAATTAAAGTATTCTTCTCAATCTTTTTCACCACATAGATTGCTGTGTCATCTTCATTTTTTTATTTCACATTATTTACAAATAACCGGGAGAGCGGTTGTTCGCCTTACGGTTCACGCTCCTGACGTTTTTACAAACAGACGGGCGCTTCCCCTGTATGTAATTAGAGCCTAAATACATACAGGGGAAGCGCCCGTCCGTATGTTTAAAGGGGTCTAAAGGCGGCAAAAAGCGTGCCAGCTCTGCTAATATGGCCGGGATTTTAGCTTTTAACCCAATTCAAGATGGCATTTAATTATTTCAAGGCGCTCCATCTCTTTGGAGCCATCAGCTGGTGCGCGGCCATATTTTACCTGCCCCGGCTCTTCGTCTATCACGCCCAGGCCCAGGGCGAACGGGACCAGTCGTCCATGGCCCGCCTCAAGGTCATGGAGGAGCGGCTGTTCTATATGGGCCTCATCGCCATGGCCATCTGCTTCACCTTCGGCCTGGCCATGCTGGCTAACCCCATCGGCGCCGCGCTGATGAAAAGCGCCCGCTGGCTGTCGGTGAAATTAACCCTGGTGTTCCTGCTTTTCGTCTATTACATGTACTGCTGGAATCTCCAGCTCACCTTCGCCGCCGACGAAAACCAGCGCAGCCCGAAGTTTTACCGCTATTTCAACGAAATATCCACGCTTATTGTGTTGGCCATTGTGATTTTGGCCATCGTTAGACCGTTCTAGGAGGATTTATGACCATTGCTCACATCGATAGCTTTAACCGCCACGGGGGCGATTTCTGGAATGAGCGGGGCGCCTACAAAACCCTGCACCAGATTAATCCGGCCCGGCTCCAGCTCATCGAACGCCACGTGAACCTGCGCCATAGCCGGGTGCTGGACGTGGGCTGCGGCGGCGGCATTCTCAGTGAGGCTCTGGCGACCCGGGGCGCCATAGTTAAGGGCGTGGATTTAAGCCCCACGGTACTGACGGCAGCGCGGGAGCATCTGGCCCTAAGTGGTTTGGCAGTGGACTACGAACTCTGTTCAACGGCGGAGCTGGTGGCGCGGGGCGAGCAATTCGACCAGGTCTGCTGTCTGGAAATGCTGGAGCACGTGCAGGACCCGGCGGCCATCATCGCCGACCTGGCCCGGCTGGTGAAAAAGGGCGGCTACGTGTTTCTGTCTACGGTCAATCGGACGACGGCGGCGGCGCTGGGCGCCATCGTCATCGGTGAATATTTGACGAAGCTGATTCCCCGCGGCACCCACGATTACCACTATTTCCTCCGCCCCGACGAGCTGGTGGCCATGGTGGAACGGGCCGGATTAAGGCCGGTGCAGTTGCAGGGGCTGGATTACAACCCCATCAGCGGCCGCGCCCATCTCAGTCGCAATTTGGCCATTAATTATTTCCTGGTGGCCAAGCATGACCGTTAGCGTCCACATCTTTGACCTGGACGGCACCCTGCTGGACAGCGCTGGCAACCTGGCCCACTTCGCCAACCGGGTGCTGGCGGAGCACGGCTATGAATCGCCGCCGCTGGAAGAACTAAAGGCGCGGGCCGGCCAGGGGGCGGCGGCCATGTTGGCCCTGGCCGGCGCCGAACAGCTGCGGGACTATTTTCTCGCCCATTACCGGGAAACCAGCCCACTCTTTGCCGGGGTGCGGGAGAAATTGGCGCAATTGCCCCGCTGGGCCATCGTTAGCAATAAGCCGCGGCGGCTGATTGCCGAGGCGCTGCGCTTTAACGATTTATGGCCGGCGGTCTTCGTCGGTGGCGATGAGCTGAGGGAACCAAAGCCGGCGCCGGAGGGGCTGCTGCGCTGCTGTGCATTATTAAAGGTCGAACCGGCCGCCGCCCTTTACGTGGGCGACGAAGTTAGCGACTACGAAGCCAGCCGGCGGGCGCCAATGGATTTCATCGGCGTGGGCGAGAAAACCCGCGGTCTGGGCCTGAGAAACATTAATTCCGTGGCCGAGCTATGAAGAATATCCTCATCAGCGGCGCCACCGGCGCCATCGGCAGCACCTTGGCCCGCCAGTTGGACCGGGAAAACCACCAGCTCATTCTTCTCGACCGGGACCATTTCGCCCTGGAAACCCTCGCCCAGCAGCTGAAGAATCCGGCCACCCTGCTGCCCCTGGATATGTGGGCGGCCCCCTACGACCATTACTATGCCCTGGGTCAGGAGGTGCGCGATAACTTCGGCCATTTGGACGGGCTAATTCACTGCGCCGGCCACTGCGGCTATCTGCATCCGCTGCAAAACACCACGGCGGAACAGTGGCTGCGGGCGCTACAGATAAATTTAACCGCCCCCTTCTGGCTAACGCAGAATCTGGTGCCGGCGCTCCAGCCAGTGCGGGGCCGGGTGATTTTCACGGAGCACCGGGATTTACGGGCCCAGCAGCGCAATTACTGGCACGGCTTCGGGGTGGCGCAAAGCGGCCTCGCCACCATGATTGACGAATGGCAGGCCGAGGAGCAGGCATTAAATATTGTGGTGCGGCGGGTTAGTCCGCCCTGGCTGGACAATGATTTCAGCCGCCACATTTACCCGGGCGGTCAGCCCCACTGGCAGCCGGTGGATAGCGTTATCCCCCTATACATGGAAGCGCTTCTATGAATGTAAATGAGCTGCTGGACTGGGGGCGCCAGGTGCTGGCCATTGAGGCGGAAACTCTACAAAACCAGCTGATTGACCAGCGCTTCGCCCACATGGTGCAACTCATCGCCGCCGCCCCCGGGCGCCTCATTTGCAGCGGCGTGGGTAAGAGTGGCCACATTGCCGCCAAGGCGGCGGCCACCTTTGCCAGCACCGGGACGGCCGCCTTCTTCATGCACCCCAGCGAGGCGGGCCACGGCGACCTGGGTATGGTGTGCCCGGGGGATTTGGTGCTGTTTCTATCCAATTCCGGCGAAAGTGGCGAAATCGGCGTGCTACTGCCGGCGCTGAAAAATATGCAGGTGCCGGTGCTCGCCATTACCGCCAATGAAAATTCCACCCTGGCCCGGGCGGCGGCGGAGTATCTATTGTTAAAAATCACCCGGGAGGCCTGTCCGCTGGATTTGGCCCCCACTTCCAGCACCACCGCCAGCCTGGCCCTCTGCGACGCCCTGGCCGTAGCATTGATGAAACTGAATAATTTCCAGCGCCAGGACTTCGCCCGCAGCCACCCGCTGGGGCGCCTCGGCCGGCGGCTAACTCTAAGGGTGGCCGACGTGATGGTTAGCGCCGATTTACCCCGCAATGGGCCGGAGCAGAGCATTGGCGAGGCGCTGTTCCAGCTGTCCAAGGGCTACGGTGCCAGCCTGATTATGGCAGGGGAGCGGCTGGCGGGCATTTTCACCGATGGGGATTTACGCCGGGCCCTGACCCACGGAGTGGATTTGCACCGGCCCCTAGCCACGGTCATGACGGCCCAGCCGCAAACCATTGGTGCTGATGCCATGGCCGTGGCGGCCCTGGATTTGATGACCGAACGGCGCATTTCCCTGCTGCCGGTGCTGGACGGAGGTCAGGTGGTGGGCTTGGTGCAACTGCATAAATTGGCAGAGATGCTATGAGGAAAATTTCTTTTGCCCTGCAACTGGCATTGGCGGCACTGCTGCTGTTCTGGTGGGTAAATCGGGAAAGTGAGGAAAGTGCCGCCGTGGCACAAAAGCCCACCCTGGTAATGGAGCAGGTGCACTACGGCCAATTTGACGTGCACCAGAAGCATAAGCGGGAGCCGTTATTCATCAATGCGGCCCGGGCCAGCTACCAACAGGACTCCGACCGGGCGGAGCTGGCAGATTTAACCCTGCGCCAGGGCGCTTACCAAATCAGTGCCGAAGAGGGCAGCTATGACCGGGGCCAGTTGGTCCTCCATAAAAATATCGTGGCCCGCCACGGCCCCTTCACCTTGACCGGCGACGTGCTGTACTACGACCCGGCCAAGAAATTAGTGACTCTGCCCCAAGGTTTATTGGTGCGCCACCCCCAGGGCTGGTTTTCCGCCGCCGCCGGCACGTGGCAGGAGGATAAATTCAGCTTTACGGGACAAGTAAGGACTTTCTATGCGAATAACAAATAGCCTCTGGCTGCTGCTGGCGGCCAATCTCTGGGCCCAGCAGCCACAGCCGCGACCGGCCGCGTCGGCAACTGGCAATCCAACCGCCAGTCCGGCGGCCGCCGTGCCCATGCCGGCCCCCAGCGATTTTCCCAATTTAGATATTGAAGACAGCGAAGCCAGAGCCCCGGCCACGCCGCCTCATGACCCCATGGCCGCCATCAAACTGCAGGCGGACAGCGGCGAGTACGACGGCAAGCGCCAGCTGGCCACCTATTCCGGCAATGTCATCATCGAGCAGGGGCTGATGAAGCTGCGCGCCAATAAGGTGCTAATCTTCTTCGCCAAAAATAAGGTGAGCAAAATTCAGGGGCTGGGCAATCCGGTGAAGTTCACCTACCGACCAAAGAACCAGCCGGAAATCATCGGCCAGGGCAATGATGTGGTTTACGACGTGGCCAGCGACCGGGTGATGGTTAAGGGCAGTGCCTACATTCGCCAGGGGGTTAATGAAACCCGGGCCAGTAACATCAGCTACGACCTGCGGCGGGAATATCTGAAAACCGGTCGGGTCAATATGATTTTCCAACCGAGCAAGAAAAAATGAGTCTGCTGGCGGTAAGTAATCTGCGCAAGAGCTACGGCCAGCGCCGGGTGGTGGACGATGTAAGTTTCCAGGTTAATTCGGGGGAAATCGTCGGTCTGCTCGGTCCCAACGGCGCCGGCAAAACCACCAGCTTTTATATGACCATCGGCCTCATCCGTTCGGACCAGGGGCAAATATTTCTCGACGAGCGCGAGCTGAGCCGCCTGACCATGGACCGGCGCGCCCGGCTCGGCCTGGCCTATCTGCCCCAGGAACCCAGCGTTTTCCGCCGTCTCTCGGTAATGGACAACGTGCTGGCCATACTGGAATTGACCAGTAAATTGAATCGGCGCCAGCGGCTGGCCCGGGCCGAAGAGCTGTTAAATGACCTGGGCCTGCTGGCCAAGGCGTCGATTCTCGGCCAGGCCCTCTCAGGCGGGGAACGGCGCCGCTGCGAAATCGCCCGGGCTCTGGCCACCAACCCCAGCTTTATCCTCCTCGATGAGCCCTTTGCCGGCGTGGACCCCATCGCCGTGGCCGACATTCGCCACATCATGGACCACCTGCGCCAGCGCCACATTGGCGTGCTAATTACCGACCACAACGTGCGCGAAACTCTAAAGAGTTGCCAGCGCAGCTATATTTTGAACAATGGCACGGTCATTGCCGCCGGCACGCCGGCAGAAATCGTCGCCAACGAACAGGCCCGCCGCTTCTATCTGGGCCAGGACTTCACCTTGTAAGCGAATAAAAATAATGTCGAGCCATAAATTAGAAACGGCCATAAAACAGACCCTCAGTCTTACGCCCCAGCTGCAACAGGCCATCAGAATCCTAAATATGAATGACGTGGAACTTAACCACGAGATAACCCAGATGTTGAGCACCAATTTCATGTTGGAACTGGACCGGGAATTCGGCGAAGTCACCAGTAGCAAGGCCAGCGAAGAGGAGGAGTTTGAGCCAGATAGCATCATTGACCATCTGGGGGAATTGGAATTCGACAGTGACTGGCGGGAAAGCTACGAGGACTGGCAGGAGGACGAGGGCAAGACCAATAGCCGCAAAGACGATGATGATTTGGAAACCGATCTCTATGAACAGCAAACGCTGCTGGAATCTCTGGTGGAGCAGGTGCAGGTGATGCCGCTGCCCCGGGAGGAGCTGCGGGAGCCGGTGCTAATGTTGGCCTATTCTCTGGACGAGGACGGCTATCTGCGGGAAGACCTCACCAACATCGCCCGGGAGCAGGGGGTGGGCCGTAAACTGCTGGAAGAGGCTCTGCAGTATCTGCAGCAGTGTCAGCCCGCCGGCGTTGGCGCGCGTAATTTGCTGGAATGCGTGCTCATTCAGCTGGACAATATGGACCAGAATTCTCCAGCGCTGCAGAACTTAAAGAACATTTGCCGCAATTATTTTGACCGCATTCACCGCCACCCCACCTTCATCATGCGCCGCCTCGGCCTCAATGAGGAGGAATTTGACGACGCCCTGGAGTTGCTAAAAAGCGTTAATCCCCACCCGGGCCGCGGCTTTATGAAGGAAGGTTCCGGCTATGTGCAGCCGGAGATTTTCGTGCGCGAGAAGAATGGTATTTCTTACATTGAGATGAACGGCGATATGCGCCACAACATCACCATTAACCAAACCTATGCGCGGCTGGCGGCTAACGCCAACGAGCGGGATAAAACCATACTCCAGGCCCAACTGCAGGAGGCCCGCTGGTTCCTGAATGCCCTGGAGAAGCGTTCGGAAACCATTAGAAAGGTGGCTACGGCCATCGTGCAGGTGCAGCAGGACTTCTTCCAGCAGGGTGAGCTGGCCATGCTGCCGCTGACCCGCCAGCAGGTGGCGGAAATGCTCGGCATTCACGAAAGCACCGTTAGCCGGGCGGTGAACGGTAAATTTCTATCCTGCAAGCGAGGGATTTTTGAACTGCGCTACTTCTTCAGCGCCCAGACCAGCGAGGACAAATCCACCACCGCCATTAAGGCCGTATTGCAGGAAATTATCAGCGGCGAAAATCCCGCCCGTCCTTTCTCTGACCAGCAGCTGAGCGAGGAACTGACCAAGCGCGGCTACTGTGTGGCCCGGCGCACCATCGCCAAATACCGCGAGGCCATGGGCATCGACACCGCCTCCTACCGCAAGCGCCGCAACCGGAAGCAGAAATGAGTAGTCAGGATTTTCTACCGGCCAAGGGTGCCACCATTGCCGTGGGCATTTCCGGCGGCGTGGATTCGTCCGTCAGCGCCCATTTATTAAAACAACAGGGCTATCGGGTCTTCGGCATCTTCATGAAGAACTGGGAGGAGGGCTTTTCCAGCGGCTATTGCACCCTGGAAGAGGACATTGAGGACGCCCGCGACGTCTGCGAGAGCCTGGGCATTGAGCTGCACCTGGTGGACTTCGTGCGCGCCTACCACGAGCGGGTGTTTAAGCATTTTCTCGCCGAATATGCGGCCGGCCGCACGCCGAACCCGGACATACTCTGCAATCGGGAAATTAAGTTTGCCGAGCTTGCCCACTATGCCGGCGAGCTGGGGGCGGACTTCCTTGCCACCGGCCATTATGCCCGCCGCGGCCTCTACCAAAACCAGCCGGCGCTGCTCCAGGGCCGCGATAAAAATAAGGACCAGAGCTATTTTTTAAGCCAGATTACCCCGGCCCAGCTGGCCCAGGCGGTCTTTCCCCTTGGCGGTCTGGAGAAAAGTCAGGTGCGCGCCATTGCCCGCGAGGCGCAGCTGATTACCTTTGATAAGAAGGACAGCACCGGCATTTGCTTCATCGGCGAGCGGCCCTTCCGCGACTTTCTCAGCAATTACTTTAAGCCGCAGCCGGGGCCTATCTGCAGTGCGGCTGGCCAACGGCTAGGCGAGCACCAGGGATTGATGTTTTACACCATCGGCCAGCGTTCCGGCCTACACATCGGCGGGGTGAAGGGCGCCAGCGAAGAGCCCTGGTATGTGCTAGATAAGGATTTAGCGAGCAATACTTTAATTGTCGGCCAGGGCGAACATCCGGGCCTGTACCACCGAAATTTGCTGGCCATTGACTGCGCCTGGCTCAACGAACGGCCGGAGGAAGGCCGGGTCTACGGGGCGAAAATCCGCCACCGCCAGGACAATCAGCCCTGCCAGATTCACTGGCGCGGCGCCGAATTGGTGGTCAGCTTTGCCGAACCGCAGCGGGCCATTAGTCCCGGCCAATATGTGGCTCTCTATGAGGGCGAGCGCTGCCTGGGCGGCGGCCTCATTAGCGCGAGATTTAACTAAGGAGAATACCTATGAAAAGAGTATTACTAAGCACCTTATTACTTTCCGGCCTGAGCCGGGCGGCGGACTGGCTGGAAATTAGCGGCAATATTTTCATTGACCTGGACACCATCACCGCTAACCAGCTGTGGGTTAAGCACAACTTCAAGCAGCGGGGAAAGAGCGTGTCGGAGATTTCCAAGCTGGAATACGACTGCGGCCGGCGCACCTACCGGCTGCTGAAGAAGGCCCACTTTGACGAAAGCGGCAATTCCGTAACCCGCAAGGGGGTGAACACGGCCAGCGACTGGCAGGAGGTCATTCCCGGCACGGTAACCGAGGGCATTTTGACCAATGTTTGCGCCCTGGACGCGAAGCTGGCTCCCTATAAACAGCGCAATGGCGGCCTGACTGGGCCCAAGCAGGCGCCCAGCCCGACGGCGGTGGCGGTAAATGCCAATCAGCCCGTAATCGTGCTTGACCAGCCGCAGCCGCCGGCGAACCCGCCGGCCGCCACTCCCAATCAGCTGGCGGCGAAGAACGAGGCGGCCTTTGCCGCCATTGATAATAGTGGCCTGGCCGTGGCGCCAAAGGTAATTGCGCCGAAGAAAATGAGTGCCAAGGCGCGGCGGCTGAACTGTGCCCAGATGCGCAAGGACGCCAATTACATTGCCCAGCTCTACAAGATTTGTTACGCCCGCAAGGCGACCACGGAGATTCGGAAGATTCTCGCCCAGTCGAACCAGCTGCAGTGCCAGTTCACCGAAGCTCAGGTGTTGAGCGATAACAAGACCATTGGCCAAACCATCACCGCCAAGGCGCAGAAACAGGGCTTTGCCAATTTCTGCAACGGCGAACAGAAGTATCTGGATAAGCTGAAGGCCAAATACAAACTTAATTAACCGACAGTCGGGCGCTTTACCTGTTTGTAAATATCGCTATTTTTACAAACAGGTAAAGCGCCCGACTGTTTGTAAAATGGATAGGCGCCTGAGCAACGCCGTTGCGAAGAGCCGCCCGCCCATCTGTATAGATTGAGCAGGGCCAACTCTCGCGAGTTTGTTGCTGAAAGGGTGGGTAATAAATCCGCATTGGGCTAGAGCTTCAGGTTATTGGGAGAAATGGGGAGATTCATCGGGCCATTTAGGACGTCATGAAGAAACCGGCTGGTCGTCGCTAAATCAAATAAAAATACATACAGGAGAAGCGCCCGAGCGTTAGCGAAGGGTGCAGTGAGACCTTAAGGTCGAACAACCGCCCGAGCGTTAGCGAAGGGTGCAGTGAGACCTTAAGGTCGAACAACCGCCCGAGCGTTAGCGAAGGGTGCAGTGATACCTTAAAATCGAACAACCGCCCGAGCGTTAGCGAAGGGTGCAGTGATACCTTAAAATCGAACAACCGCCCGTCCATTTGTAAATCCATTAAACATACAGGGAAAGCGCCCGTATGTATGTATTTTGACAGCAGAAGATTAAGGTGCCGCATCTACGGACCGTAATTTTTCGGCCAGGGCCATGCTTTAAAATAGCCATTCCATCATTAACTTAAGGAATTCACATGCGCAAAGCCCTCATCGCTGCCAACTGGAAAATGAATGGCGACAGCAATCTAATCAAAGAATTCGCGGCCCACTCCTGGACTTTCCCCCAGGCTGACACGGTCTTCGGCCTGCCCGCCACCCTATTGGCCCAGGCGCAGTTTGCTCCCCTGGCCGGCCAGGACGTTAGCGCCCACGAAAACGGCGCCCACACCGGCGAAATTAGTGCGGCCATGCTGCGGGAAGCCGGCGCCACCTATGTGATTCTGGGCCACTCCGAGCGGCGCACCGACCACGGCGAAACTGAATCCCTATTAATTGAAAAATGGCGCCAGGCCAAAAAACAAAATTTAAAAGTCATCTATTGCATTGGCGAAAGTCTGGCCGAATATGAGGAGAAAAAAACCAGTGCCGCCCTGCTGCGCCAATTGGAACCCATTTTGGCCGCCGATTTACTCACCGAAGCCGATGTAATTGCCTATGAACCGGTTTGGGCCATTGGCACGGGCAAGTCCGCCACCGCTGCCTACGCCCAGGAGGTGCACCGGGAAATCCGCGGAATTATCAGGGGGAAATATGCTAATATTGCCCAATTATTACGAATTGTTTATGGTGGCTCCGTTAAGCCGGAAAACGCTAAAGATTTATTCTCCGGTGAGGATATTGACGGCTTTTTGGTGGGCGGCGCCTCTTTAAAGGCAGATGTGTTTCTGCAAATAATTAAGGCAATAGGCTAATGTTATCCACTCTTTTACAAATAATTTATGTTTTAACGGCTATTGCGCTAATAGCCTTTGTGCTTATCCAGCAGCCGAAAAGCTCCGGCATGGGGTCCCTAGGCGGTGGGAGCGGCGGCGGTGCCTCCAGTACCATCTTCGGTGCCAAGGGGGCCGGTAATTTCCTCTATAAATCCACCAGGCTCTTAGCCTTTGTGTTATTTATCAGTGCTGTGGCCCTTGGCTACTCCCTCAATAAGGAGGCGCACAGCAATAATATCTATGACCGGGCGCCGGCCAGCAGTAAGAAGGATAGTAGTACCATTGACGTGCCCAGCGCGAAGAAGGATAATGCTAAGCCTACTTCTAATACCGATATTCCGAGCGCTTCCAATTAGGGAGCGCTTTCTTTCCCGCTGATGTGGTGGAACTGGTAGACACGCTATCTTGAGGGGGTAGTGGCGCAAGCCATGCGAGTTCGAGTCTCGCCATCAGCACTTCTAAAAATCATCTTGAGGATTAGGTATTGTTAGTATGATAACTATAACCAAGGGCATTGATTTGCCCATCTCCGGCGCCGTTGCCAATGGCGCAATCCCCCAGAAGATTGACTTTCCTACGGCCACGGTAGGCATTTTCGGTGACGATTTCATCGGTCTAAAACCAACCATGCTGGTCAGTGAGGGTGATAGGGTTAATCTTGGCCAGGCCCTTTTTGAGGATAAGAAAAATCCCGGTGTTTTCGTCTGCGCCCCCGTCTCGGGCACAGTGGAAAAAATTCTCCGTGGCGACCGGCGTCATTTCATTGCCATTAGCATTAAGCCTAATCAGGAAGCGGCTCCCACCTTTAATGCCTACGGTGAAGGGGAAAAGATAAGCGCCCTGGGACGGGAACAAATCATTGAAATCCTTGCCAAATACGGCCTGTGGCCGCTGCTACGCCAGCGTCCCTTTGACAAGGTGCCACCGCTAAATGGCCAGGCCCACTCCATTTTTGTCAATACCATGGACAGCAATCCGTTGGCCTTTGACCCGCTAATCCTGCTGGAAGATGAGGACAATAAACGGAACTACAGTGCTGGCCTTACGGTATTAGAAAATCTAACCCAAGGCACTATTCATATAGCCAAGAAAGCCGGGGCTAAGCTACCAATTAATAATTCAAGTCGTTGTCGGGAGCATGAATTTGGTGGCATCCATCCGGCCGGCCTGGTGGGCACACACATTCACTTTATTGATGGGGTGGGTAGCCAAAAAACCGTTTGGCATTTAAATCTACAGGGTTTGCTGGCCATTGGCCGCTTCTTCCGCACTGGCATTCTTGATTTTTCCAAGGTGGTGGCACTGGTGGGTGAAGGGCTAAAAGAAGCCAAATTGCTACGGGTTAATGGCGGTGTTGATGTGGAAGCAGTCGTAAGTGGCAATTTGCAAGAAGGTGAGCAGCGGCGCATTTCCGGTTCGGTTTTCTCCGGCCGCCAACTGCGCGCCAATGCCCCCTATCTGGGTTTCTACGACCAGCAAATTAGCGTTATTCCCGAAGGTCGCCATTCCATATTTTTAGAATATCTGCGGCCGGGCTGTGGCGTTTTCTCCAAGACTCGCGCCTATGCGGGCCGGTTTTTAAAGAAAGTATCACCCTTTAAATTCACCACTTCCATGCAGGGCTCACCACGCCCCATCGTACCCTTTGGCATCTATGAAGAGGTTATGCCACTGGACATTCTCCCAACCTTACTATTGAAAGCACTGGTCATGAAGGATACGGATACGGCCGTTAATCTGGGCGCCTTGGAACTGGTTGAGGAGGACGTGGCTTTACTAAGCTATGTGGACGCAGGTAAGCATGACTTTGGCGCAATTTTGCGTGAAAACCTGACCATAATTGAACAGGAAGGTTAAAAATGGCAGAAGAAAAAGATAAGACCATTTTTGAAAAGTTTGAACACCACTTTACTAAAGGTGGCAAGTTGGCGCTCTTCTACCCTATCTATGAAGCGGCGGCCACCATTTTCTTTAGCCCGCGCTACGTAACCGCTCGGGCTTCGCACGTGCGCGACCCCATAGATTTAAAGCGCATCATGATTTTTGTCTGGCTCGCGGCCTTCCCGGCCATGTTTGCCGGCTGGTATTTCATTGGTGCGGAAGCCGCCAAGGCCACCGGCGTTAGCCGAGGCCTCATTGGCAATATGCTCTTCGGCGCCTATTACCACGTGCCCATCTATCTGGTTACCTTTGCCGTGGGTGGTTTCTGGGAAGTACTGTTTTCCATGGTGCGCAAGCATGAAATTTCCGAAGGTTTTTTCGTTACCTCCATTCTTTTCTCCCTAATTGTCCCGCCCACCATTCCCCTCTGGCAGGTGGCGGTGGCCATCAGCTTCGGCGTGGTGTTGGGCAAGGAAGTCTTTGGCGGCACCGGCAAGAACTTTGTAAACCCGGCCCTAGCGGCGCGGGCCTTCCTATACTTTGCCTATCCGGCACAGATTACCGGCGACCAGGTGTGGGTGGCGGCGGCCGGACAAATGGTTGATGGCTATTCCGGTGCAACGGCTCTAAGTGTGGCAGCAACTGAAGGCATGGACAAATTGCGGGAAGGTCTGTCCTGGTGGGACGCCTTTTGGGGATTCCAGGCCGGCGCCATTGGTGAAACTTCCACCTTTGCCATATTAATCGGTGGCATCTTCCTGCTAGTTACGGGCATTGCCTCCTGGCGCATTGTGCTGGGCAGTATCCTTGGCATGATTGCCACTTCCCTCCTATTTAATGCCATCGGCAGTAGCACCAATCCCATGTTTGCCATGCCCTTCTGGTGGCATTTTGTGCTGGGCGGCTTCGCCTTCGGCACCTTCTTTATGGCTACGGATCCGGTAACGGCGGCGGTAACTAACAAGGGCCGCTACATGTTCGGTTTCCTAGTTGGGGCAATGACCGTATTAATTCGGGTGGTAAACCCGGCCTTCCCCGAAGGAATTATGTTGGCCATTTTGTTTGCCAATTTATTTGCCCCTCTCATGGATTACCTGGTAATGCGGGGCAATATCAAACGCCGTCAGGAGAGAAGCCGTGTCAAATGAAGAAAATAAAGTTCTCGATACGAACAAAAATAGCTATGTAATCAAATTTGCCACCATTACCTGTCTAATTTGTGCCCTACTGGTTTCTGTAGCAGCCGTAGCACTGCGTGGCATTCAAAATCAGAACAAGCTGAATGAAAAGCGCCTGAATATCCTTATTGCTTCTGGTTTAGCCGAACGGGGCGTAAAACTTTCCAATAGGGAAATTGACGAACGCTTTAAGGATATTGTGCCAGTGGTAGTCAATCTCCAGAGCGGTGAACTGGCTCCCGACATTGACCCGGCCAGTTACGACATGTATGCGGTGGCCAAGTCGCCCCAGGGTGAAGCCCTTAAGGAAGATCCGGCATCGATTCAGCGCATTGCCAAGAACGGTTCGGCCTATCTGGTTATGGACGGCGATAAGTTGAAGAATGTGGTTATTCCCATCCAGGGCTATGGGCTGTGGAGCACCATGTATGGCTTTACCGCCCTAGATCTAACGGCCACGCCAGTGAAGATTGTTGGCATCAGCTTCTATCAGCACGCGGAGACCCCGGGCCTAGGCGGAGAAATCGTTAATCCCACCTGGCAGGTTAAGTGGAATAACAAAATTCCCTTTGATGATAACGGCAGGGCGGTAATTAAGCTGAACAAGACCGGGGCAAAAAATGACCATGAGGTGGATTCCCTTTCGGGGGCCACTCTGACCAGCCGCGGCGTGGAGAACATGGTTAATTTCTGGCTCGGCCCCACCACCTACAAGCCTTTCATTGATAATTTACAGGCGGGCAAGATTGACCTGGCCAAGCTGAAAAAATAAGGGCAAATCATTATGAGCGACAAAAAATATAACTATCGGGACATAATTTTCGGTCCCATATTTAACAATAACCCCATTGCCCTCCAGGTGCTGGGCATTTGTTCGGCCCTGGCCGTAACGGGCAATATGAAGACGGCGGCCCTCATGTCTTTGGGTCTAACTCTGGTTACGGGCTTTTCCAATCTATTCATCAGTATGATTCGCGAGCGCATTCCCAATAATATCCGCATCATCATTCAGATGACCGTGGTGGCCTCGCTGGTTATTGTGGTGGATCAGCTGCTGCGGGCCTTTTTCTTTGAATTATCTAAGCAGATGTCGGTGTTTGTCTCGCTGATCATTACCAACTGTATTGTTATGGGACGTTTGGAGGCCTATGCCATGAGTAATCCACCGAAGCCCAGCTTCTGGGACGGTATCGGCAATGGTCTAGGCTATAGCGCCATGTTATTGACCGTGGGCACTATCCGGGAAATTCTTGGCAGTGGCACCTGGTTTGGCATTACCGTGCTGCCAAGCATTAAAAATGGCGGCTGGTATCAAACCAATGGCTTGATGTTGCTACCTCCAAGTGCCTTCTTTGTCATTGGCTGCCTAATCTGGGCGCTGCGCAGCTGTAAGCCGCAGCAGTGCGAGGCCAGCGACTTCACCATGGCCGAAAGTGCCAAACCCATTTTGGATAACTAGGGGCCTGTCATGGAACATTTAATTAGTCTCTTCGTTAAATCCCTGTTCATTGAGAACATGGCCCTGTCCTTCTTTCTGGGCATGTGCACCTTCCTGGCCGTATCCAAGAAAATTGGCACCGCCTTTGGTCTAGGGGTGGCGGTGGTCATAGTGCAAACGCTAACGGTGCCGCTGAACAACCTGCTGTATCAGTACATCATCAAAGATGGCGCGGTGCTGTGGCGAACACTGGGGGTGGAAATTAACATTGAATTCCTCGGCACCATTATTTACATCTGTACCATTGCTGCCGTTGTGCAGGTGCTGGAAATGTTTTTGGATAAATACGTGCCGGCGCTTTACAACGCCCTGGGTATTTATCTGCCGTTAATTGCGGTGAACTGCGCCATTCTGGCCGGCTCACTCTTTATGGTGGAACGGAACTATAACTTCTCCGAATCGGTGGTTTACGGGATTGGTTCTGGCCTTAGCTGGGCCATGGCCATAACTGCCATGGCTGGCGTGCGGGAGAAACTCCGCTATTCTGACGTGCCCAAGGCGCTGCAGGGCCTGGGCATAACCTTCATTACCGCCGGCCTAATGGCATTGGGCTTTATGTCCTTTTCCGGCATTAAGTTATAGACGAGGTTTGCTATGAATGACATTGCAGTGGGCATTGTGCTTTTCATTGTTTTAATTCTGTTGCTCTCGGCGGTGATTTTGCTGTCCCGCAAATGGCTGGTGTCCGAAGGCGACGTGAAAATTACCATTAATCACCAGAAGGAAATTACCGTGCCCGCCGGCGGCAAGCTGCTGGGCACCCTGGCCAATAACGGCATCTACGTATCTAGCGCCTGCGGCGGCGGCGGCTCCTGTGGCCAGTGCCGGGTGATAGTTGAAGAGGGCGGCGGCGACATACTGCCGGTGGAGCTGGGCCATATCAGTAAGAAGGACGCCAAGAATGGCGTGCGCCTCTCCTGCCAGGTGGCGGTGAAGCGGGACATGAAGGTGGAAGTGGAAGACTCGGTCTTCGGCGTCCGCAAGTGGGAATGTACGGTTATTTCCAACGATAACAAGGCCACTTTCATTAAGGAGCTGAAGCTGAAAGTGCCCGAAGGGGAAAGTGTGCCCTTCCGCGCCGGCGGTTATATTCAGATTGAGGCACCGCCACACACGGTGGCCTATAAGGATTTCGATGTGCCGGCGGAATTCCGCGAGGATTGGGATAAGTTCAACCTGTTCCGCTACGTTTCTAAGGTGGACGAGCCCATCATGCGCGCCTACTCCATGGCCAACTATCCCGAGGAGAAGGGCATCATCATGCTGAACGTACGCATTGCCACGCCGCCGCCGAAGAATCCCGACGCGCCGCCGGGGCAGATGTCCTCCTACATCTGGTCGTTGAAACCCGGCGACAAGGTAACCATCTCCGGCCCCTTTGGCGAATTCTTTGCCAAGGACACC
>CAUSQL010000027.1:0-17661 GCA_963533935.1 uncultured Cardiobacteriaceae bacterium | reverse complement strand
GGCCTGCTGGGGCCGCTGCTGCCGGCGCTGGCCCTCTTCCTAATGAACGACAGCCAGCTGTTGCGGCAGGAATGGCCCCGCTGGGCGGAAGTTCTCGGCGTCTACTACGTTGCGGAAGTTCTCGGCGTCTACTACGTTATTGGGCTGGCGCCGGCTCTTATCACCGGCGCTCTAGTTTGGGCGCTGGGCCTGCGCCGCAATCGGCAGGGCCTGAACTTCACCTTCGCCATCGCGCTCATTCTTGCCGTAGTACCGGCCCTCTGCCTTAGCCGGGATTGGGGGGATTTTTTCGCCGGTCTGCTGACCAGCGCCCTGACGGCCGGCCTACTCTATCGTGCTCTACCTCCGCCAACGGCGGATTATCGGCCGGTGACTAAACTCCAACACCACTACTGCTTTCTTTTCCTTGGCTTTACGGTGCTCGGGCCGCTGCTGCCGGGGATATTACTGGCGCTGTTGGACGGTGATATTAAACGCCTCCTAGGTTGGGGAGAGGTCTTCTTCATTTGCTTCATTTGCTACTTCTTCGGCCTGCTGCCGGCTCTGCTCACCGGCGCGCTGGTTTGGCAGCTGAAGCTGCGCTGCGACGCCAAGCGCGGCATTGCCACCACCCTGGGACTGGGCTTTCTAATGGCCGCCCTCTATGGCTTGGCTATTAGCGGCGGCGAACTAAGTGGCACAGCGATGGGCCTCTTCGGTATCTTCGCTGCTCTGTTCTTCTGTCCGTTCCTGCCGGCGCCGGATAAACAACCATGACGAAATTAGACCGCCACTATTTATGGCTTTTCCTCGCCTTCGTGCCAATGGGGCCGCTAATGCCCCTCGCGCTACTGTGCTGGGCCCAGGCCAATGATGATTCGTTGGCCGCCGGGGGCTGGCTCAGCTTCTACCTTTCCCTGATGACCGCGGCTCTCATCACCGGCGCCGTGGTCTGGGGCCTGAAGTTGCGGCGCAGCTGGCGCAGCACTCTGGCCACCCTGTTCGTTCATCTGCTGGCCGTCCATCTCTACGGTTCCATGGGCCGCTTTTTCTCCTCCGGCGCCGATGGCCTTTACTCCCTGCTACTCCTGGCGGTGCTTCTACCGGCTCTGCCGCTGGCGCTAGCCCTGCCCCGGCCACCGGTTAGGCTGGCAAAGAAACGCCCCGATCCATGGCAGAAGCAATACGACCAGCTGCGGTGGCGTTTCCTGCTGACCGGCCCCCTGTTCGCATTGCCGCCCCTGGCCATTTACCTGGGACTATTCAATGGCTGGCGCCTGGGGGAATTGCTGCTGGCGATTCCCTTCCTGTACCTGCTATACGTGCTGCCGGCCCTGGGCACCGTGGCCCTGGCGCGAAGATTTCAACTGCGCTGCGATTTCAAGGGGGGAGCAGCCATGGTGGGCCTAAGCCTGGGGATTTGCCTGGCCCCCACATTTATCCTCAGCATGTTCATGCCGGCAATAATCCATTCGACGGGGATTGCCTGGCGGGTCTTCGGCTATCTGAGCACGGTCTACTTCTACACCCTCGTTAGTGCGCCATTCATTGCCTTCAGCGCCTGCTGCCTAAGTTTTTACCTGCCCGAACCCGTCGCACCGCTGCGCGCTTCAACCGGGCCATTAAACTCAGCCAGACCACCGAGCACCGTTTGATAGATGACTAATTTATGAAAATTACAAACGTATAAGCGCTTCTCTTGTATGTAATTAACGATTAAATACATACAGAAGAAGCGCTTCTATGTATGTATTTAGAGCCTAAATTACATACAGGAGAAGCGCTTGTCTGACTGTAAGTCCGCAGACCCCTTACACAACCGTGGCCGGGTGCTAACAAATAGAACTTCCATTGCTAAATGGCGAAAGCGTCCTGGCCCCGTCTGGGGGTTACAATCGGGGGTCTTCTTATTAAAAACAGAGGAATACCCATGAGAGTCAGCATTATCGGAGCCACCGGCTACGTGGGCGTTGAGCTGCTAAGGCTGCTAAGCGCCCACCCGGCGGCGGAAATCGTCCATATCACCTCCGAAAGCCACGCCGGCGCCAGCCCCGCCACCGTTTATCCCCATCTGCACGGCCGTTGCCCGCTGGCGCTGGAGCCCATGAGCGCCGCCGCCGCCATCGCCGCTGATTCCGAAGTGCTCTTCGTGGCCCTGCCCCACGGCCATGCCATGCGTTTGGGGAAGGAGGTGGCCCAGCTGCCCGTGCGCCTCATCGACCTGGGCGCCGATTACCGCTTCGATAATCCGGCCGTCTACCGCCAGTGGTACGGCCTGGAGCACGAACACCCGGACGCCGCCCGCGTCTACGGCCTGGCCGAGTGGCAGCGGTCGGCCATTCGCAACGCCAAAATCATCGGCAATGCGGGCTGTTACCCCACCGCCAGCATTCTGGCCCTAATGCCCCTGCTCCGGGCCGGCCTGATTGAAAGCGGCTCCATCATCATTGACGCCGCCTCGGGGGTTTCCGGCGCCGGCCGCGCGGCCACGGCGGCCAACCATTTTCCCGAACTCTACGACAGCTTTAAGGCCTACGGGGTCGCCGGCCACCGGCACACGCCGGAAATCGAACAGGCCCTAAGCCAGCTGGCCGGCGAAGCACAGATTATTTCCTTCACGCCGCACCTGCTGCCGATGGTGCGCGGCATTCTCGCCACCTGCTACGGCAAGCTGCGGCCGGGGGTAAGTGCCGCCGCCGTGGACGCCGCCTTCCAGGACTGCTACGGCGACGAACCCTTCATTCGGCTGCTCGGCCGCAACGGCTACCCCACCACCAAGGCCGTGCGCGGTTCCAACTTCTGCGACCTGGCCTGGCACATCGACGCGCGCAGCGGCCGGGTCATCGTGCTGTCCGCCATCGACAATTTGGTTAAGGGAGCGGCGGGCCAGGCGGTGCAGAATTTCAACATCGCCTGCGGCTTCGCCGAAGACACCGGCCTGCAGCAAATCCCGCTTTATCCCTAAGGAGAGTAACCATGAACAACAGTAAGCAAGCCAGCATTAGCTTTCCCCGTGGCTTTCGCGCCGCCGGCGTCAGTGCCGGCCTGAAGAAAAGCGGCAAGAAGGACGTGGCCCTGGTGGTTTCCGACCGGCCGGCCGCCGTGGCGGCGGTCTTTACCCAAAATCTGATGGCAGCGGCGCCGGTCATCGTGGCGCGGGAAACGGTGGCCCAGGGCCGGGCCCGGGCCATCATCGTTAATTCCGGCGTGGCCAACGCCTGCACCGGCGCCGAGGGTGTGGCCGACGCCCGCGCAACCATTGCCCACGTGGCGGAACGGCTGGGCTGCGCCGCCGACGAAGTGGTTGTGGCCTCCACCGGCGTTATCGGGAAACGGCTGCCCATGGCTAAGCTCCGGGCCGGCATTGATGCGGCCGTGGCGGAACTGGCGCCCGACAACGGGGCCGCCGCCGCCGAGGCCATTCTCACCACGGACACCTGCGTTAAGTGCGCCACGGCGGAAATCAGCCTGGGCGGCCGGACGGTGCGCTGCGGTGCCATGGCCAAGGGTTCCGGCATGATTCAGCCGAACATGGCCACCATGCTGTGCTTTATCACCACCGACGCTGCCATTGCCGCGCCGCTGCTACGGGAGGCGCTGCGGGAAGTTACCGAAACCACCTTCAACATGATTTCCGTGGACGGCGACATGAGCACCAACGACATGGTGGCGGTGCTGGCCAACGGCGCCGCCGGCAATGCGGAAATTAACGCTCGGGACGAGGACTATTACCGGCTACGCGATGCGCTCCATGAACTCTGCGCCACCCTGGCCCGGGCCATCGTCCTGGACGGCGAGGGGGCGACCAAGCTATTAACCGTTGAAGTGAGCGGGGCGCCGGATTTCGCCGCCGCCAAACAGGTGGCCATGAGCGTGGCCAAGTCGCCGCTGGTGAAAACCGCCTTTTTCGGCCAGGACCCCAACTGGGGTCGGGTGGCCGCCGCCGTCGGCTATGCGGGGGTGCCGCTGGAACCGGAGCGGGTGGAAATTGCCTTCGGCGGCATTAGCGTTTATCACCGGGGCGTGGGCCGCGACGGCGACGAGGCGACGCTGAAGCGGGTCATGGCGGAACGGGAAATTAAGCTAAGCATCGACCTGGGCGCCGGCCCGGCCCGGGCCACGGTCTGGAGCTGCGACCTGTCCTACGACTACGTGAAGATTAACGGCGAGTACCGCACCTAGGAGGAACCATGCAAACGGCACAAACCAGGGCTGCCATTCTCGTTGAGGCGCTGCCCTACATTCGGGAATTCGCCGGTAAAACCATCGTGGTGAAATACGGCGGCAACGCCATGGGCGGCGCCGACCTGACCGACCAGGTGATGGCCGATATTGCCCTGATGAAATTCGTCGGCATTCGTCCGGTGGTCGTCCACGGCGGCGGCCCGGACATCAGCGCCCAGCTGCAACGGCTGGGCAAAAAGAGTGAATTCATCGGCGGCCTGCGGGTTACCGACGCCGAAACCGCCGCCATTGCCGAAATGGTGCTGGTGGGCAAGATTAACCGTGCCCTGGTCGATGGGCTAAACCGCCAGGGCGTGCGCGCCGTGGGCCTGTCCGGCAAGGACGCCCACTTTCTCCGCGCCGAGAAGCAGAGCGGCACCATCAGCGAAAACGGCCAACGGCGCCCGGTGGACATCGGCTACGTGGGCCGCGTCGCCCACATTGATACTAGTTTAATCACGGACCTGCTGGCCCGGGATTACGTGCCGGTGGTGGCGCCGGTGGGCTACGGCAGCGCCGGTGAGACCTTTAACATTAACGCCGACACCGTGGCCGCCGAACTGGCCGGGGCCCTGGCGGCGGAGAAGCTGCTGCTGCTCACCAACGTGGAGGGCATCTACCGCGACATCAACGACCCGGGCAGTTTGGTTTCCAGCATTGGCGCCGCCGACGCCCACGCCTGGATTCAAGATGGCACCATCGCCGGCGGCATGATTCCCAAGGTGGAGGCCTGCCTGACCGCCCTGGCCGGCGGCGCCCGCAAGGCGCACATCATCGACGGCCGGCTGGCCCACGCCATTATTCTTGAGCTCTACACCTCCGCCGGCATCGGCACCCAGCTGGAACCCTAGGGAAATCCCATGACCAACAACGACATTTACCAACGGGACGCGCAGAACTATCTGGCCGTTTACCAACGCTACCCGCTCATTCTCGACCGGGGCGAAGGCGTCTATCTCTACGGCCAGGACGGCCGGCGCTACCTGGACTTTCTCGCCGGCATTGCCGTGAACGTGCTCGGCCACGGCTACCCGCCGCTGGTGGCCGCCATCGCTGAACAGGCCGGCCGCCTAATCCATTGTTCCAACCTTTACTACACCGCCGTCCAGGCCGAGGCGGCGGAAAAGCTGGTGCGGCTGAGCGGCCTCGGCAAGGCCTTCTTTGCCAATTCCGGCGCCGAAGCCAATGAGGGCGCCATTAAGCTGGCGCGCCGCTACGGCCAGCGCCGGAGTCCGGACAAGTACCACATCATCAGCGCCACCGCCAGCTTTCACGGCCGCACCCTGGCCACCCTGACCGCCACCGGCCAGCCCAAATACCAGCAGGGCTTCGGCCCGCTGCCGGCGGGCTTCAGCCACGTGCCCTACGGCGACGGCGCGGCGCTGGCGGCGGCGATGAATGAAAACACCTGCGCCGTGCTGCTGGAAACGGTGCAGGGGGAAGGCGGCGTGCATGTGCCCAGCCGCGAGTATCTGGCCCAGGTGCGGGCGCTGTGCGACAGCCACGGCGCCCTGCTAATCCTCGATGAAATTCAGAGTGGCGTGGGCCGTTGCGGCCATTTCTTCGCCTATGAACACTTCGGCCTGCGCCCCGACATCGTTACCCTGGCCAAGGGGCTGGGCGGCGGCGTGCCCATCGGCGCCTTCTGTGCCCGCGACGAGGTGGCCGCCTGCTTCGGCCCCGGCGACCACGGCACCACCTTCGGTGGTAATCCGCTGGCCTGTGCGGCGGCCAATGTGGTGCTGGACACGGTGGCCCGGCCGGATTTCCTCAATCACGTCAAGGCGATGGGCGCCCTGCTGCGGGAAGGTCTGGAACGGCTACAGGCCCGTTACCCCGCCCATATCCGTGAAGTGCGGGGGCTGGGCCTGCTGCTGGCCATGGAGCTGACCGAGCCCGGCCGCGCCATTGTTGATGATTGCCTACGGGAAGGGCTTATCATCAACTGCACCGCCGGCCAGGTGCTGCGCTTTGCGCCGCCGCTCATCGTGCAGCGGGAACACATCGAGACGCTGCTGGAGATTCTGGAACGGGTACTGGCGCGCCACTGGTAAATTACAAACAGGGTAAGCGCTTCTATGTATGTATTAAGCGAGAATTAATATGGACGTTACGGACATTCTGAATGCCCTGAACCCGGCCGCTGACCCGGCCCGGGCGGCGCCAATGGCCGCCTATATGAAGCACCGCTTCAGCTTTCTCGGTATCCCCACGCCGGAGCGGCGGCGGCTGATTAAACCCCTTATCCACGCCGGCCGGGGCCAGCCCCTAAACTGGCATTTCATGGAAGATTGCTGGGCCAATCCCTACCGGGAACTGCAGTACGTGGCCACGGACTATCTGCGCAGCCAGCAGTCCCAGCTGGACGAGGGCGACCTGCCGCGTCTGCAGGGTTTTATGGTGCGCAAGGCCTGGTGGGACAGCATTGATGCCTTCATCTGGCCCCTCGGCCACCTGGTGCAGCGCTGCCCGGCGGTTCGGGCGGAAATAATTGCCATGGCGCAGGCGGAGGATTTCTGGCTGCGCCGCGCCGCCATCACCTGCCAGCTGCTGGCCAAGGAGCAGACCGACCGGGGGCTGCTGGCCACGGTGTTGAACCATAATCTGGGCGCGACGGAGTTTTTTATCAATAAGGCTATGGGCTGGGCCCTGCGCCAATACAGCAAGACCGATGCGGCCTGGGTGCGCGCCTATCTGGCCGAACACCGGGCCGGCCTAAGCCGGCTGAGCGTGCGCGAAGCCAGCAAATATCTGGATTAAGGGAGCTGAGCCAGTAAAGCCATTTACCGACGGGCGGGCGCTTTGGTTGTATGTTTAATAGGGTTTTAAACATACAGACTAAGCGCCCGGCTGTTTGTAAACTAGGCAACGACCGACTGAATTGCCGGCGTAAATAGTGGTTTAGATACTAAAGCGCCCTTGTCAGAATTACTGCAGCGCTGGAAGGAACCGTTCGCGAAATAAATGCGTTTTACAAACGGACGGGCGGTTGTTCGCTGCGCTCACGCGCCCGATTTTACAAACGGACAGGCGCTTAGGGTGTATGTATTTAGCGCCTAAATTACATACAACCAAAGCGCCCATCTGTTTGTAAAGCAAGATGCGCCTGAGACCTTCAGGTCGAAGAACAGCGCAGCACTGAGACCGTCAGGTCGAAGAAGCAGCGCCTGAGACCTTCAGGTCGAAGAACCGCCTGTCCATAGGTTTAGGGTGGCCAGCAGCCGCTCTTCCAGCTCTGCCGCTTCCGCCGCCGTGAACGGGTCGCGGGCCTCCCACCCGGTGCCCCAGGTTTCCATGCGCAGTTCGCCGCGCTTGCCGTGCCAGTGCCAGCAATACACGTCCGCCTCCGGCAGCCAGCGTTCCTCCGGTTGTAGCGGCGGCGGCAAGGTCGCCAGCCAGGCCCGCAGCTGCGCCCGATTGAGAGGCGCCAGCGCCGCCAGCAGCCGTTCCATCACAGCGGTTTACAACCCTTAAAGGGGCGAAAGCGCTCCGGGTCGGCGCCGTGGCGTTGCAGGTGGGCAAGGGCCGCGGCCAGGCTGGGCCAGCGGAGAATTTCCGGCTCCGGGCCGTCCTCGGGCGTGTCCCAGACGTCGATGGGCGCCCGGTCGTAGTAGCTGAGGTATTCGTCGCCGGCGCGCTTCAGGGCGTAGGTGTAGGCGAAGCCGGTGCCGCCCAGCTCGTATACCTCGTGGTAGCCCAGGGTTTGTTGGTCTTTAAGGTTCATAATTAATGGTCTAAGGGGTTATTTACAAACAGCCGGGCGGTTCTTCGCAACTTCGTTGCTCAGGCGCCGCCTGTTTTATTAGTAAACAGCCGGCGGTTCTTCACAACTTCGTTGCTCCGGCGCCGCCGGTCTTATTAACAAACAGCCGGGCGCTTTGGCTGTATGTAATTTAAGCTCTAAATACATACAACCAAAGCGCCCGTCCGTCGGTATAAATAATAAAAAGGCTAAAAATCAATCGTCGTCGCCGTCATCGTCGTCGTCATCGTGGTGACGGTGCGGCTTGTGTTTGTGGTGCTTGCCGCGGGACGATTTATGGTCGTCGTCATCGTCATCGAGCCAGCTGCGCAGCACCCGGCCGCTCTCCGCATCAACGATAACCTTGTATTCCCGGCCGTTCTTCTTGATTTCCACCTTGTAGTAGCTGCGGCCGTGCTTGCGGTGTTCGTAGTCCACGTCCACCACCCGGCCGCCCACCGCCGCCTGGGCCGCCCGCGCCGCCGCCTTCGCACCAATCTTGGCCAGGGCCGCCGGACTAAAGGAAAGCGCCAGCAGCGCCGCCAGCATTAGGGATTTCTTCATGGATTTGCCTCCGCAGTTGTGAATAAACACATTGTAATGTGAGCGCTATAATCCAGCACATTGCCAAACCTAAAGGATTCCCATGGACATACTTAGCCGCCTTCAGGCCCTACCCCTATCCCGCTTCCACTACCGCCTGCTGGCCCTGGTCGGCCTCGGCTGGCTCTTCGACGCCATGGATACGGGCATGATTTCCTTCGTCCTCGCGCCCCTGGCCACGGAGTGGAGCCTGAGCGGCTTCCAGGTCGGCTGGATTGTCAGCATCGGCTTCATCGGCATGGCCCTGGGCGCCGTGCTCAGCGGCTGGTTCGCCGACCGCTATGGCCGCCGCAACGTCTTCGTAATCACCATGCTTATCTACGGCGCCGCCACCGGCCTCTGCGCCCTGGCGTGGAATCTGGACACGCTGCTGCTGTGCCGCTTCTGGGTGGGCTTCGGCCTCGGCGGCCAGCTGCCGGTGGCGGTGGCTTTGGTCAGTGAATATGCGCCGGCGCGGCTGCGGGGCCGTTTCATCGTGCTGCTGGAAAGTTTCTGGGCTCTAGGTTGGCTGGCCGCCGCGCTCATTGCCTACTATTTAATCCCCGCCTACGGCTGGCGCAGCGCCTTCGGAGCCGGGGCAGCGCCGCTGCTGTACGCCTTTTTCATCTGGAAACGGCTGCCGGAATCTGTGCCCTACCTCATTAACGCCAAGCGGTTGGCGGAGGCGCACCAGCTGGTCTGTGATTTGGAACGGCAGGCCGGTTTAATCCCGGCAGCTACGGCCATTGCCCCGGCGCCGCTGGCCAAAGCGAAGAACCGGCTGCTGGAACTGTGGCAGGGGCCGCTGGCGCGGCGCACTTTGCTGCTGTGGCTGATTTGGTTCGGCATCGTCTTTTCCTACTACGGCATTTTCACCTGGCTGCCGAAGCTGCTGGCCGACCAGGGTTTTACGGTGGTGAAGAGTTTTCGCTATGTGCTGGTGATGATTCTGGCGCAGCTGCCCGGCTATTTCACCGCCGCCGTGCTGGTGGAAGTAATCGGCCGCAAAATTACCCTGGCCGCCTTCCTCGGCGCCTGCGCCGTCTGTGCCTACTGCTTCGGTGGCAGCGCCAGCAACGGAGAAATCATGTGGTGGGGTAGCCTGATGTCCTTCTTTAACCTGGGCGCCTGGGGCGTGCTCTACACCTACACGCCGGAACTCTACCCGGTGCACTGCCGCGCCTTCGGGTCCGGCTGGGCTGGAGCCATCGGCCGCCTCGGGGGCATTGGCGCGCCGCTGGCGGTGGCAGCCATGAGCGGCAACCCTCAGGGCTTTAGCCGAATATTTTTAATGTTTGCGCTGGTGCTGGCGGCGGTGGTGCTGGTCATCGTCCTACTTGGCGAAGAGACCAAGGGGCGGACGCTGGAAGCTATAAATAATGGTTAAACAAACAATGGAGCGCTTCCCCTGTATGTATTTATGACTAATACATACAGGGGAAGCGTCTGTCCGTCGGTAAATAGCACGTAAATGCCGTAGCTGCCGCCGTTGCGGCTTTCCTCTAATTTGATGTCCGCTACCCCGAAGGGCTGTACGCAGGAATTTTTCAGCGTCGACCAGCTCTGACCAGCAGCTGAGGGAAATCAGCTTTTTCATGGTTTTAGTGAAGGACGCGTTATGCGCCAGCTTTAGGGGTAATTTACAAACGGACGGGCGCTTCCCCTGTATGTAATTAAGGCCCTTAATACATGCAGGAGAAGCGCGCCCGCCTGATTTTTAGGGGGAGGCCCGCCCGGCTGTCGGTATGGCATTTATACAGACGCAAGGGCGCTTTGGCTGTATGTTTAAGTCCCTTCTGGAGTAAAAAACCCAGCGCGGAGCTGGGTTCAGAGCTATTTTTGCAGCCGACTGGGAATGTCGATATTGCAAATGTCCGTGTAATTGGCCCGGCGCTTAAACCAGTCGCCGCTGCGGTTACGCCGCGATTCCACCAGTTCAGCGAAGGCCGGACTGTCGGTCTTCATCACCTGCAACGGCAGCCGCTCATTCTCGGGCACCTCGCTGCCGAGGCGGACACTTTTCACCGGCGTGAATTCGTCCGGGCTATTGTAGTAGCCCGCATAGCCGGCGTTATTGTTGGTGCCGCGCGGCAGGGAACTGAGCACGCCGGCGCCGTAAATCACCCGGCCCACCAGGGCGATGTTGCGGTCCAGATAGCGCGGAGATTGGCCAATGACCACGTAGAGTTCGCTGCCGTTGCCGTTGTCCGGCGGGTCGTTGCGGCCCACGCCCAGGGCGCCGTAGCAGTGGGTCAGCCAGGCCTCGTCGCCCTCGCGGCCCACCGGAAAGCCGTTCACAAAGCCCACCTGCTCGGCCCAGCCGTCCTTGTCCGGGATTGCCTTAAAGTCCAGGCCGGCCACCGGGCGGCTGTATTCGTCGGGCAGGGTCTTAATTTCCGTGGGGAGCGGTTTGGCCTTCTCCTTATCCTCCGCGTTGGCGTCGCCGAACTGCGCCACATAGTTGTCCTGCACGCGGTAAATATGGGTGTCGTCCCAGAAGCGCTTCCCCGCCAGCAGCTTGATTTGCGCCACGTGTTCCGGGGCGAAGTCCGGCGCCAGTTCAAAGACCACCGTGCCCTTGGCCGTGTTCAGATAGAGCAGCTGGGCCGGGTCAGGGGTGCGCCAGGCGTCGGCGGGGGCCGTGTCGATGATTTCCTGAGTGGAACGACCGGGGGTCGTTTCTTGGGTAGAACGGCCGGGAGCCGTTTCCTGAGTGGAACGACCGGGGGTCGTTTCCTGGGTGGAACGGCCGGAAGCCGTTTCCTGGGTAGTATCAGCCGCGGTGGCATTCTCTTTCTTATCGCCGGTTTCGTCGGCGCTGGCCAGGGTCAAACAGCTTAGTAGCAGGACAAGTAGGGTTTTTTTCATGGTTTTTCCTCACGTAACACCAACGGATTGTTGGTTCTGGCAACTTACTATGGGGAAGGCGCCGAGGGCAAGGGGACGGCGCACATACTGCTTAAACAGCATTTTGGAGTTTCCATGACCACCATCTACCATGCCCATTCCGTCGCTGACCAAGACGAATCCCATTGGCAAACCCTGGTTGAACACGCTAAAAATGTCGGTGAGCGGGCCGCCGCCTTTGCCACGGTCTTTGGGGCGGCTGATATGGCTCAAGCCGTCGGCCAACTGCACGATTTGGGTAAATACAGCACCGCCTTTCAGGCCCGTCTCCGGGGCGGACCTCCCGTAGACCATGCCACTGCCGGCGCGAAAATTGCCCTTGAGCGCTGGGGTCAGCCGATGGGCAAACTTATGGCCTTTTGCATTGCCGGCCACCATGCGGGGCTGGCCAATGGCCGGGGGGCCGGCAATGGGCGCCAAACATTGCAGGAACGGCTGAATTTGTCATTTGGCTCAGGCATTCCACCGCTGGATAAAATCTGGCAACGGGAACTCCCATTGCCAGCGACCCTTCCCACTCCCTCGCTGAGGGCCGACGGCCATCACCCCTATTTTTCCTACGCTTTTTTCACCCGCATGCTCTATTCATGTCTAGTTGATGCGGATTTTCTCGATACGGAGGCCTTTTACGGTACCACCGAAGGGCGGAAAGTTATGCGGGGCAACTATCCCAGTCTGGCGGCGCTGCAGAGCAAGTTTCAGCATTTTCTAGATAATTTAAATGGGAATTCGGAGATAACGGCGCTTAACCAGCTGCGACGGGATATTCTCCATTACGCTACGGAACAGGCCGCCCAGGCTCCCGGATTCTTCAGTCTTACCGTCCCCACCGGCGGCGGAAAAACCTTTACTTCCATGGCCTTTGCCCTGGAACATGCCCGCCACTATGATTTTCAGCGCATCATCTACGTTATTCCCTTTACCAGCATCATTGAGCAGAACGCTAAAGCCTTTCGTCAGGCCTTTGGCACCCTAGGTGGCGCCGTGCTGGAGCATCACAGCAACTTTAATGACAGCAAATTAGCGGATAAAAGTAGTAAGGATAAATTGCGGCTGGCTTCAGAAAATTGGGACGCGCCCATCGTGGTTAGTACGGCCGTGCAGTTTTTTGAATCGCTTTTTGCCGACCGGCCCGGCCGCTGTCGCAAGCTACACAACATTGCCGGCAGCGTCATCATTCTGGACGAAGCCCAGCTCTTGCCATTGGCTCTGCTCCGGCCCTGTGTTCAGGCTCTAAAGGAGTTGGCGCAGAATTACCATTGTTCCATCGTGCTGTGTACGGCCACCCAGCCAGCCCTACAGGCCGAAGATAATTTCTACCGGGGCCTAGATAATGTGCGGGAAATCGCCCCTAATCCCACCCAGCTATTTGCCCAACTGCGCCACACCACCCTGCGCCACATTGGCCAGCAAAGCGATGCGGAACTGCTGGCAAAACTGGCGGAATACCAGCAGATACTTATTATTGTTAATAATCGGCGCCACGCCCGCAGCCTCTATGACCAGGCGGCCCCACTTGGCGGCGTCTTTCACCTCAGCACCCTGATGTGCGCTGAGCACCGGAGCCAAATTCTTGACCATATTCGTACCCGGCTAAGGGCCAATGAGCCATGCCGGGTTATTGCTACTTCGTTGATTGAAGCGGGGGTTGATGTGGATTTTCCCCTGGTAATGCGAGCTGAAGCTGGCCTAGACAGTGTGGCGCAAGCCGCTGGTCGCTGTAATCGGGAAGGAAGAAGAACGGCGGCAGAAAGTTCCGTTTGGGTATTTCAACCGGAAGAACGTTGGCCGGCGCCAGCGGAGCTGGCTCAACCGGCGGCAGTTATGCGTTTGATTGCCCACCATTACGGCGATGACCTTTTTTCCATTCCGGCCATAACTGCCTATTTCCGTGAGCTTTATGCTCTGAAGGGCAGTGATTTAGACCGGAGAAAAATTCTAAAAATGCATAGCGATGCGGGCAACAGTCTGGATTTTCCCTTTCAAACCATTGCCAAAGAATTTCGGGTAATTGATAGTCCTCTACGAACACTCATTATTCCCTTCAATCGTAAAGCCAGAACTTTGTTGTATTTGCTAAATCGCGCTAGCCAAATTGGTGGGCTGCTAAGGGCACTACAGCCCTACACCGTGCAAATTCCTGAAAAAGCTCTAATGGCGATGGCTACGGCCGGTCGCATTGAAATAGTTAATGAAGCCGTTTTTGGCCAACAGTTTTACGCGTTAATCGGATTGGACTTATACGATTCTGGGGCTGGTTTGAGTTGGGAGAATCTAGAGTTTGTGCGGGCGGAGGGGCTGGTGGTGTGTTGAGTTTTTGAACTTAACAATCCTAGAAGTTGTTTTTTATTAACGGTGGTGTTAGTATTGAGCCATGAAATTTTTTAGGAGTTAATTATGTATTTATTTGGCATTTTTTTGACTGCAGATTATTTAAATTCAAATTATTAATAATTTGTTCACAATACGGTAGAGATGTCTCATAAGTAAGTCTATATAGCATATGCTATTTGCTACAAACATAACTTTTAAATTATTTAATTTTTTCGCACTAACAGTGCGCGGATTGAAACTAGGATTGTTAAGTTATTCGCCATAGACCATCGCCCCTTTTGAGAAAAAGGGGCGCGTTTTAATAAAAAAGGAGAATTAAATGAACAAAATTCGCCTGTATGTTTGGGGTGATTATGCCTGCTTTACCCGACCAGAAATGAAAGTGGAGCGGGTGTCCTACGATGTAATGACGCCGTCAGCAGCTCGAGGGATTCTGTCGGCAATTCACTGGAAACCCGCAATTCACTGGGTTGTGGATAAAATTCACGTGCTGCGGCCCATTCGTTTTGAATCAGTACGCCGCAATGAAGTGAGCAACAAGATTTCAATAAGTAAGGCCAAAACTCAAATGAAACGTCATTCTCTAGAAAATTTGCATATTTTTGCCGATGATTCCACTGAACGTCAACAACGAGCAACTACAGCGTTAAAAGATGTGGCCTATGTAATTGAAGCGCACGTGGTATTAACGGACCGGGCAGGAGACGATGACAATATTGTAAAGCATCTTGAAATGTTTAAACGTCGAGCTCGCATAGGTCAATGTTTCCAGCAGCCGTGCCTGGGAACACGGGAGTTTGCAGCCTATTTTTCTCTATTGGAAGCAGAAGAAACTCTTCCTCCTTCAATGCTAACAATCGATGAATGCAATCGTGATTTAGGTTGGATGCTGCACGATATTGACTTTAAACACGGCAATACTCCGCACTTTTTTCGGGCAGAAATGAAAGATGGAGTTATTGAAGTTCCGCCTTTTTATGCTAATGAGGTGAAAGCGTGATTCTCAGTGCTCTAGCCCATTATTACCATCGTCTATCTGCAAAAAATGATGAAAATGGCAATCCTAAGGTACCACCATACGGCTTCAGTGAACAGAAGATCGGCTGGATACTGGTATTAAATGAGGAAGGTCAGTTGATTGATGTGGTATCAAATCTTTCTGATGATAAGAAAAAACCACAACCTAAACTAATTAGTGTTCCACGTCCAGAGAAAAGAACATCAGGAGTTAAGCCTAATTTTTTGTGGGATAAAACGGCCTATGTGCTTGGTGTGGAAAGTAATGGGGATAAAATGGCGGCCAAAGAGCAGCCATTTATCATATCTGAAAAAAATTTCATTGCATTTAAACAGCTTCATTTAGAAAAATTAAAAGACACTAAAGATGAGGGTCTTCTTGCCCTTTATCACTTTCTTGAACATTGGCAACCAGAGCACTTTGCAGATATTCCTTGTTGGCTAGAAATGCTTGATGCCAATGTGGTTTTTTCTCTGAACTGGCCCAGTGCATTTATTCACCAGAGGGAAGCGGCCCAAACGCTATGGGCTGAGCTCTTGCAAAATAATGAGACTAAAAAAGCCATGTGTTTAATCAGTGGCAAAAATGCTCCAATTGCCCGGTTACATCCGGCAATTAAGGGAATTTTTGGCGGGCAAAGCTCAGGGGGTTCTATTGTCTCATTTAATAAAGAATCCTTTGAATCATTTGGTAAGGAACAGGGTGATAATGCCCCTATTTCTGAACAATCTGCCTTTGCCTACACCACCGCTCTAAATTATCTATTACGCCGAGAAAATAACCATTACCTAACAATTGGCGATTCCAGTACAGTTTTTTGGGCTAGGGCAGCTGATAATACCGCAGCTAAAGTTGCCGAGGATTTCTTTACTCAAACTTTCATTCCGCCTGATGATGAGCAGGAAAGTGCCAAAATTCTTGACAAATTAGAACAGATTGCCAATGGGCGTCCGCTTCAGGAAGTATCCCCTGGACTGGCGCCAGATACTCGCTTTTATATTCTTGGTCTTGCTCCCAACGCTGCACGGATTTCCATTCGCTTCTGGCTGGATACAACTTTTGGGAAGCTGGCGGAAAATCTGGCTCAACACTGGCAGGATTTAGCCATTAATCCCTGTCCCTGGAAAACTCCTCCATCTCTTTGGCGGCTGCTGTTGCAAACTGCTACGTTGGGGAAAAGTGAAAATATTTTGCCGCAACTTGCTGGAGAAATAACCCGTGCCATTATCAATAATTCCTCCTATCCACTAAGTTTATTGTCCCAGTTGATTATGCGCATTCGCGCTGATGGTGATGTAAATGGCCTACGTGTAGCAATGATAAAAGCTGTGTTGCAACGACGTTTTAGAAAAGGTTTTATTCAAGAAGGAGTCCCTATGGCTTTAAATACTGAAAGTAGTAATTGCGCCTACCTATTAGGGCGGCTATTTGCCGTACTAGAGCGCATTCAATACCTGGCATTGGGTGAATTAAACGCCGGTATTACTGACCGTTATTACGGCTCAGCTTCAGCCATGCCGTTTGGCATTTTTCCGCGCCTATTGGCCGGGGCAAAACACCATCTTTCACGGCTACGCAAGGATAAGGGTGGTTTAGCGGTTAATCTAGAGAAGGATTTGGGTGAAATTATTGCCAAGCTACCCGAAACCTTTCCGCACCATTTAAATATGGAAGAGCAAGGCCGCTTTGCTATCGGCTATTACCATCAAAAACAAAGCTATTTTACAAAAAAAGAAACCACTGAAGACTAAGGAGCCAGAAAATGTCTAACATTCAAAACCGCTATGAATTTGTTTATTTTTTTGATGTAACCAACGGCAACCCCAACGGCGACCCCGATGCGGGCAATATGCCACGCCTTGACCCGGAATCAAGCAAGGGACTGGTAACTGATGTTTGTCTAAAACGTAAAATTCGTAATTTTATTGAAATCAGCACGAAAGATGGTTCACAGGGCTATGAAATCTACGTTAAAGAAAAGAGTGTATTAAACCTACAAAATAAGCGGGCTTATGAAGCACTTGGCCTTGAACCTGAGGCGAAAAAGCTTCCTAAAGACGAAGCCAAAGCTCGTGAGGTTACTGCCTGGATGTGTAAGAATTTCTTTGATATTCGCACCTTCGGTGCGGTAATGACTACCGAAGTTAATAGTGGCCAGGTACGTGGGCCAGTTCAGCTAGCTTTCGCTCAATCTATTGACCCCATTGTTCCACTAGAAATTTCTATTACCCGCATGGCCGTTACCAATGAAAAAGACTTGGAAAAAGAACGAACTATGGGGAGAAAACACATTATTCCCTATGCCCTTTACCGTGTTCATGGCTTTATTTCTGCCAATTTAGCTGCTAAAACTGGTTTCTCTGACAATGATTTAGAAAAACTCTGGCAATCTCTAAAAATGATGTTTGAGCATGACCGCTCTGCAGCACGCGGCGAAATAGTAGCCCGTAAACTCATTATTTTCAAACATGATAGTTTGTTGGGTAATGAACCTGCACATAAGTTGTTTGAAAGGGTAAAAGTTAAGCGTGTTAATGGCGAATCTGGCACGCCAGCCCATGAGTTTGGTGATTACGAAATTAGTGTAGATAAGAACGGTCTAGAGGGAATAGAAGTACAGGAATTATTGTAGATAACAGTTCTAAAATGACTGGAACTTCGATTGCAGTTCAGGGAGGAAATCAGGATACGCGCCTGATTCCTCTTTCTGCCCTACAACATTATGCCTTCTGCCCACGCCAATGCGCTCTGATTCAAAACGAACAGGTGTGGGCGGAGAATTATTTGACCGCACAAGGTAATGCGTTGCATGAACGGGTAGATTCGGGCGAGCCGGAAACGCGCAAGGGCGTGCGCTTTGAGCGGACGGTGCATG
>CAUSQL010000026.1:0-18248 GCA_963533935.1 uncultured Cardiobacteriaceae bacterium | reverse complement strand
CCGGGTTGTGGGAGGTGAGCATTTCGCCCTTGCTGCCCTTGGTGAATTTACCGTTAATGAGCAGGCCATATGTGGCATCGAATACATTGAGATTTTTTGCCATGTTCAGTCTCCTGAAAGATACGAAAAATGCGACGAATCGCCCTGGCAGTATAGGCTGCAGAGGAAAGGGCGGGCAAGCCGTATGGGTGCCGTTTAAGGCAGAGTGCTTAGTTTAACAAAAGCCACAGCGGCCGGCATTGATTTCGCAACTATTCCGGGCGGCGGGTAGAACATAGAAACGGGTTGGGGCTACTATTCTCCTGCTAACTTAGTGAAAGCGTTAAAGAATTAGCCCAAAATTTTACCAACTACTCAGGCAAAATTGGCTATACAATGACCGAGATTTCTATCAGGAGAAAAACTATGAAACGTTCCCTTTTAGCTCTGCTGTTGGTCCTCAACGCCCTGCCGGCATCGGCCCTCTACGATGGTTGGTTCGACACCTACTTTGCGGAGGCGGCCTTTGACACCAACCGCCGCCAGAACGAGCGTAACTATGAAGCGTGGTATGGCAAGGCCAGCTCAGCTGAAACCAAGCCTGACGCCAGCCGTAAGAATGTGGATCGCTATTCACCCAGTGCTGACATTAGCGCCGAAATCGACGCTCAGATGATTCAAACCCTGCGCGAGCGGCTGAAGAGTACCGGTAATTACAACGACCAGAGCGAAGAGCGGCTGCGCCAGCTGCAGGCCAGTGGTTTTATTAACCAGATTCGCAGCGCCCTACAGAGCGATGGCTACGAGCCTAACAGCGTCGCCACCGCCATGGCCTACATGGCTACGGTGAACTATGGCATCGCAGCCGGCAAGGATTTACGCCAGCTTAAGGCCCACGGGCTAGTGCGCCAGCTGCAGCAGGCCATGACCAGCGACGGCTACATGCAGGGTCTGAGCGACGGCGATAAGCAGCGCATGGCCGATACTCTCTATTGGCTTGGCAGCCTACAGATGGGCATGTATCTGGAGGCCAGCGCCGCCGGCAATCAGGAAGCTCTCCAGTCCCTGGCCAAGGAGGCCAACGACATTCTAAAAGCATTACATCTGAGCGTGGATAAGCTGCGCGAAGGCAGTAACGGCCTAGAGATTGCGCGCTAAACATTCCTTCCATTGACAAACTTAAACCAGCCCCCGTAAGGGGGCTTTTGGGCGCTTTTTATGTATGAAAGCCTAAATACATACATGAAAAGCGCCCTATTGTTTGTATAAAATGTTTTTACAGACAGATAGGCGCTTTTCTTGTATGTATTTATAGCGGAATTACATACAGGGGAAAGGCGCGTGAGCTAAAGCGAACAACTATCCGGCCATTGGTAAATCCCGCTGCGGAAGATCAGGCTCAGCCCTTACAGCCCGTGGGCATCATGGTGCCGACTTAACGCAAATACATATTTAAAGATTCAGATATATCTGTATACTGGCCGCCATGAATCTAAACGCTATCTTTAAAGCACTATCTAATGAGCACCGGCGGCAAATTCTCCAGTGGCTGAAGAACCCGACCGAGCACTTTGCGGCCGAGCGCCTTTCGACCGCCGCCGAAACCAGCGTGGCCGGCGGTGTCTGCGTGAATGCCATCGTGGAAAAAATCGGCCTGACCCAGTCGGTGGTTTCCACCTATCTGACGGCCCTAAAGGAGGCGGGGCTAATTCGCACCGAGCGGGCGGGCAAGTGGACTTACTGCTTCTACAACTCCGAACGGGTAGCGGAATTCGCCGCCCACCTGCGGGAACATCTTTAACGTAAATCGAGGTAAAACTATGAAAAAAACTCTGGTAATCGTCGCTCACCCGACCATTAATCAATCCGTTGTCAATCGCGGCTGGATAGACGCCCTGCAGCGCCACCCCGACCGCTACACCGTGCACGAGCTCTACGCCACCTATCCGGACGGTCAAATTGATGTGGCGGCGGAACAGGCGCTGGTGGAAGGCCACGGCAGCGTGATTTTCCAATTCCCCATCTACTGGTTTTCCTGCCCGCCGCTGCTGAAGCAATGGTTTGACAGCGTTTTCACCCACGGCTGGGCCTTCGGCGCCGCTGCCACCGCCTTTAGGGGGCGCAAGTTCGGTTTGGCTCTGTCCCACGGCACCCCGACCGCCGAGTACGCGGCCACCGGCAAGGTCGGCCACAGCCTGACGGAAATGCTGGTGCCCTTTGCCAGCATCGCCCGCTACGTGGGTGCCGAGTACCTGCCGCCCTTCACCAGCCACGCGCTGGAGTTCTTTACCGAAGAAGAAATACGGGCTAACCAGGACAAAATGCGGGAACAGGCGGAGCGGAGCGCTGCCGCCCTGCTGGCGCACCTGGAGCAATACGCCTAGGCAGTCTTTATAAATACAACGGGGCGCTTCCCCTGTACGTAAAAACGGCTATTTTACGTACAGGGGAAGCGCCCCGTTGTTTGTATAAGCTGTTTTTACGGACAGACGGGCGCTTCTTATGTATGTATTTAGAGCAGAATTACATGCAGGGGCAGCGCCCGTGAACCAAAGCGAATGACCGCCCGGCCTGCTGGAACTCCCCCATTAGCTGCGGCAGGTCAGGCCCAGCCCTTCCAGCCCGTGGGCGTTTAGAAGCTCAGCCAGGGCCGCGTCGTCGGCCGGTAGCAGGGCCAGCGCCAACCCTAGGGTTAGCGTGGCCTGGTCGGGGCTTAGAGGTAAAAGCAACAGCCGGCCGCTCGCCGCCAGCGCCGCCTGCTGCTCCGCGCTAAGCGGCAGCTCAAACCAGCGCCGGCCGGCCCTATCCTCCAGATACAGCACCCCGGCCGCCGCCGTGGCCCATACATCGCTGGCCGCCAGCTCGCGCAGGCCCGGATAGGCCGATTCATAGCTGGCGTTGGCCCAGGGCCAAGCCAAAAAGTCCGCCCCATTTACCCACAGGGCCCAGTCGCTCGGGCCCAGCGGCCACAGGCTGGGCATGATTTGCGGTTGTTCCTTCATATTTACAAACAGAGGGGCGCTTCAGCTGTAGGTTATTGGGCTGGCGCCTGCAGCTCGGCCGGGTAGTCCTTGGGTGCCCGGTAGCTGCCGGATTTCTCATCGTAGTTAAAGGTGAATTTCTCATCTTTGTAAACGCGCTGTTTACTGCCGGGTAGGCCGGTGCTGCCGTTAATGGTCATTTCCAGCGGGTAGAAGCCGGCCACGGCGGGTAAATCGCTGCGTGCGGCCAGGGTGCCGCTTAAATCCAGGCAACGGCTGCCATTAAGCTCGACGCTGTCATCGCAGCCGCCGGCGCCGGCGTCGTTGGTGCCGCTGAGCAACGTCGTGCTTTTAACCTTATCGCCCTCGACCCAGTAGAGGGTTTTCGCGTCCTGGCTCAGGCCGTTTTGCGTCATACCGCCGTCGGCCACCGCCGCCCAGCGTTCCGGGCCGATTTGCCGCCATTCCACCGCCTGGCTGCCGCGGCCCTCGTTGGCGAAGCTGGCGCCGCCGCCGTGGGTGAGCTCCTTCCAGCCTTCGCCGTCCTTGGCCAAGAGCCACAGCTCATCGCGGCCGCTGGCGGCGACGGTGTTATCCAAATTCGGGCCGGAAAAGAAAAGGTAGCGCCGGTCGCCGACGGTTTTTTCGCCGAGTAATTCCAGGCAGTAACCGTCCTTGCTGTCCTTGGCCGCCGCCGCAAAATGGCAGTTTTGCAGCGGTTCAGAGCCAACGTGATTTTCATTGAAGGTGGCCAGTGCTTCACCGGCGGCCGGATAGGTTTTATTAAGGAATTCCGCGGCGAAATTATCGGCGCGGGCCAGCAGGGCCACCAGGGTCAGCGGTGCGAGGAATAAACGTAGTTTCATGGAAGGCTCCTAAGGTCAGGGGAAAAGTCGCTATGCTAGCGCAACCCCGCTAAATCAGGAGCTTCATGAACATTAACAACCTTGACGACCTGCGCGCCGCCGCCCGCCGCGGCGCGGAGCTGCGCTATTTGCTCTTCTGGGGCCACACGCCGAAGCGGCCGGGAGTCGCCGATAAGGCGGTGCTGAGCCAGTGGTTTCCGGCGCCTTTCACCGTGGCCGCCGTTCGCTATCCCACCGCCGAGCATTACATGATGGCGGAAAAGGCCCGCCTCTTCGGCGATGCCGCGGTGGCGGAGAAAATTCTGCAAAATCCCGAACCGGGCGCCGCCAAGGCCCTGGGTCGGCAGATTGCCAACTTCGACGAAGAACGCTGGGTGGCGGCCCGGGAAGAGATAGTGCTGGCCGGCAGCCGGGCGAAATTCGCGGCGCACCCGCCGCTGCGCGCCTTTCTACTGGAAACGGGCACGAAAATTCTCGTGGAAGCCAGCCCGCTGGATTGCATCTGGGGCGCCGGCCTGGCCCATAACGACCCCCGCCTAAATCAACCGGCCCAATGGCCGGGCCTGAATTTGCTGGGTTTTGTGCTGATGCGATTGCGGGCGGAATTGGCGGTCCCTTGATTAATTTACAAACAGGGAAAGCGCCTGGTTGTTTGTATAAACCCCTTAAACATACAACAGGGCGCTTTAGCTGTATTTATTCGCCATGAAACATTTACTAATCGGCCTGCTGCTGGCGGCCTGCTCCAGTCCGGTGCTACGGCCGGACGCCCTTAAGGCCGACGCCAATCTGCACCGGGTGGACGAAAGACTGTACCGCAGCGAACAATTAATTGCCGACGACCTGGCGGCGGTGCGGGCCTTAAACATTAAAAGCATCGTTAATCTGCGCTATTTCAACCGCCGCGCCAATCACCGGCTGTTTGCGGGCCACGGCATTAGGCTCCTGAACCGGCCGCTGCTGACCTGGAGCATTACGCCGCAGGACATCGCCGCCGTGCTACACACCATCGAGGTGGAACAGGCCGCCGGCCCGGTGCTGGTGCATTGCTACCACGGCGCCGACCGCACCGGCACCGTCGTTGCCATGTACCGCATCATTTACCAGGGCTGGAGCATTGCCGCGGCGCAGCGCGAGATGATGCACGGTGGCTTCGGCTATCACCGGCTGTGGAAGAATCTGGAGGGTTTGTTTACCGCGGAGCAGGTGGCGGCGGTGCGAGCGGAACTGGCAAAACTGCGGGGGCAGTCCCTTTAAAGGTGCGCCGGGGGCTTCTCACCGTTTGATTATTTACAAACAGGGTAAGCCGCAGGCCTGAGCGTCAGCGACCAGCTTTGCTGGCTGAACCTAGTGAAGAACAACCGCCCGGCTGTTTGTAAATGTTAATGGCGGCGGGGCAGTTGCTCGAAGATGAAGCTGTTGTCCGTCTGCCGCTGCGGGTGCTTGCGGAAGAAATCGCCGCTGGCTCTAGCGCCAGAGCCTTTGGCGGGAATGACCGCGAGGATTTTCCCAGCCAGCTGGCCGTCGCGGGTATTCCAGGCCTCCAGAAATTGCTCCTTACTTAAGGACAGATAGCCCAGGGACGGGTCGGCCAGCAGCACGGTGCGGTCGTTGATGCCGTAGAGGACGGAAAAATGGTCATTGGTGCGGTAGCGCAGATAGACGATGACCGGCGCCGTCAGCTTTTGCAGCTGCTCAAAGGACAGCGCATAGCCCTGGCCACGAAAGCCCAGCTTTGGCAGCGCCGCCTGCATGTCGGCGAAGGAGGCCATCAGCTCTTCCCGCTGCTTTTCCCGCTCCTCCCGATTCAGGTACTTGTCCTCTTTTTCTTCCTTTTCTTTGTATTTTCCCTTGTCTTTGCCGCCGTCATTATCGATGAACAGCTGAAGGATCTGTCCTTCGCTGACAGTTTGATTGAATTGGCGATTCAACAGCGTGGCCAAAGACGCCGCCCCGCAGGAATAATCCAAATCCTGTTTGGTGATGCCCTCGTCGCGGAGGGCCTTCCAGCTTTTTACTTGGGGTTTAAAGGAGGATATTTCTTCGGAAAAATGCCGTTGGGCTAGAGCAGAAAGAGAAAGGAAAATTAATAGAAAAGCGGAAATTAAATTCTTCATTAACTAGCAATTATTTTTAGATGACTATAACTCTGTGTATTGGGCATATAATTTTAATACTAACAATAAGGTCAAAGTAGTAATTTCTATTACATATCTCCTTTTGCTTTTATGATTATTTAGATTATTTGGTGTTTTTATATCTTTTAATGTACTACTAGAGATTAATACAGTTATTATTAGCCATAATATATACATTATTATTATAAAAAATATATCTAATGACACATTCTTATCAATAATAATAAATATAAGTCCGATTAATAATCGAAATGTTGAGAAAAATAACCACATATAGAATCTAACTAAGCAGTTTTTCTCTGCCAATATATAAATTACTAATATATATTCTATACCTAATTTACTTATTATATCCAACATAACTGAATAAAGAGGTTAAATAAAGTGCCAAGTAATTTTACTTGGCACCAAACTTCAGCAGCTTATTAACGCTTAAAGTCTTCTGGAGTCGCAACATGATCGATTGCGTCTCCCCAAACTGCATGTGCGGTTGTACCTAATATAGTGCCTGCAGCCTCAGCGCCTACACGAGCTAGGCTGCCACCAGCATATACAGTTGCAGTCGTATTTATCGCATGCGCGATTGAATGAGCTACTGCTGGTTTTTGACCATTATGTTTCGATGGATAGCTGTAGTAATAATGAAGAACTCCATTGGCTACGCCCAATCCAGTACTAACAACAGCTAAAGTTGACATAGCCCCCTTCGTATTTTGCATTTCTTCATTAGAAAGAGCCGCAATTTCCCCAGTGGCATCAGAAGCAAAAGTTTGCGCAACGATTTCATCGTTTGCAATTTCATTGCTAGCGAAATCTTCATTGGCAAATGCAGAGATGCTGCTGAAGCTGGCGGATAAAATTAATACTAATTTTTTCATTTGAGTATTCCTCATTTGAATTAAGCCCATTAAAATAGAGGGTGTCTGACCAAGACAACGCCAAAGTCTGATGGGGCTTAAAATCATCGGCTTTGGCTCCCTCCGCGAATATTGGCCGTTTAATTAGCCAATTCCTGAATTCATTAATAAAGTCTTAAATAAATCCATTAAATCTAATTCCTAAAAGCGGTGCTGCCAGGTGAAATTCACGTTGGCGCCGTCGTCGCGGCCACTCAAGTTCCAGCGCACGTCCGCATTAATGGAAGTGTCGCGGCTGAAGCTGTAGCCCACGCCGATGTCGGCGGAGGTGCTGGTTTCAAAGTTACCCAGCTTTTCACCGCGGAATTTGTCCGGCTCCCGGCCCAGCCAGCGCAGGTGGCTGCTCAGGCTTACCCGGTCGTTGGCGGCGAAGGAAACGCCGCCGTTCAGCTGGAAATAGTTGCCGGTTTTCACGCCTTCGGTGGTGCCGAAGTTGGCGCGGTAGCCGCCGCCGAAGCTGAATACCACCGGGTCGATGGCCTTGTAAGTGTTGGCGCCGAAGTACCAGCTGCGGCCGCTGCGGCCCTTGCCCTGAACTTTTTCATAAAGGTTGGTTTCGACGGTGCCCACCAGCAGCGGGTTGTAGCCGTCGCGCAGCAGCACCTGATTCACGCCCAGGCTGACGTTGGAAAATTCGCCCTTGCTGGAGCTGGAACGCTGGCCGTCCAAGGAATAGCGGTTGCTGCGCCAGTAGCCGCCGACGGAACCGTAAAGCTCCGTGTCGTCGTTGAGGCCGTAGTTCAGGCCCACGTTGGTGGAAAAGATGTCGCTGTTGTTGCGGCCGTTTTGCAGGCGGCCGGGAATTTCGATGCTTTGATTTTGCGGCGTCAGAAGATATTGGGAACGGCCTTGGGAATAGCTATTCCGGTTTTGATTGTAATAGGACAGACCCACGGACAGCTTGAACTTGTTCTGCTCAGGATTAAGACCTTCCAGGCTTAGGGGCAATTCCGCCCGCGCCGGTAGGGCCATGATTAATGTGGTGAGAAGTAGCTTTTTCATTCTTCAACGCCAGGAAATTAACATGGAAAATCAATTTAAACGCTAAGTGGATTTTTAGCAAGAAAAATTATATCTATTTAGTTAATTTGTTGAATTTACAAGAAAAAACACAAAAAAGACGTTCTGAAGATCAATATTTTAAAATATTCGGCAGAATATATCACAATGCAATTTTTCCGCCAAGTTGGCTCATTGGCCGTAAATATTCCAAGAGACGAACATTTACAAACAGGGGAAGCCGCAGGCCTGAGCGTCAGCGAAGAACCGCCCGTATGTTTGTAAATAGGCGATTAATCCCGCTGCCTCAGCTCCGCCCGCAGCACCGTGGCGCTGATGGCCAGCCGCGTGTTATCCATAAAAGGTAAATATACAAACGAACGGGCGCTTACCCTGTATGTAATTAACGCCACAAATACATACATATAAAGCGCCCCTCTGTCTGTAAAAGCACATTTACAGACAGAGGGGCGCTTAAGGTGTATGTTTAAAAGCCTATTCAGACTTCAGCGTGCGCGAACCGTCCGACTTCAGCTCGTAAACCACGGACTGGAAGTCCTTCAGGTCGCCGTTCTCCTGGAAGGAAATCTTGCCGATGGGCGTATCGAAGCTGTTGCCCTTGATGGCCTTGGCTACGTCCGCCGGCTCGTTGCTCTTGGCCAGGTTGGCCGCGTCGATGACCACCTTGGTGGCCGCGTAGGCGGGCATGACGAAGGGACCGGTGCCGTCCTCCTTCTTCTTGCTCATGGCGTCGAGAATGCTCTTGTTCTCCGGCAGGCTGGAGAAGTTGCGCGGCACCGTGGCCAGCAGCCCGTCCGCCTCCTTGCCGGCGATGGTGAAGATGTCCGGATTGTCGATGCCGTCGGCGCCCATGTAGGTGGGCTTAAAGCCCTGCTCGGCGCCCTGGCGAATGATTAGGCCCAATTCCGGGTAATAGCCGCCCCAGTAGACGAAATCCACGCCGGCACTTTTCAATTTGGTGATTAAAGCGGAAAAATCCGTCTGGCCGGCGGTTACCCCTTCCAAAATGGCCACTTCTACGCCCTTTTCCTTCAGTAATTTCTGTAGCTCTTCCACCAGCCCCTGGCCGTAGGCCTGTTTGTCGTGGATTAGGGCGATTTTCTTCGGCTTCACCTTGGCGATGTAGTCGGCGGAGGCCGGGGCGCTCTGCAAATCCGTGCCGATGGTGCGGAAAATGGTCTCGTAGCCCTTCTGCGACAGTTCCGGCGACGTGGACGCGGCGGTAATCATGACGATGCCCTCCTCGTTGTAAATGGGCGCCGCCGCCAGGGTGCCGCCGGAGCACAGGTGGCCGATGACGAATTTCACCCCGTCATTAACGATTTGGTTGGCCACCGTTACCGCCTGCTTACCCTCGCAGCCGTCGTCGTAGATTTTGTAGTTAATCTTCTTGCCGTTCATGCCGCCCTTGGCGTTCAAGTCCTCAATAGCCTGCACGGCGCCAATTTTTTGCATGGTGCCATATTGGGTTACGGCGCCGGTTACCGGGCCGGCCAGGGCGATGGTGATTTCATCGTCGGCGGCGAACAGGCCAGCGCTGGCTAGCAATAGGGCGAAAAGGCTCTTTTTCATGTCAATTCCTCGTGTTAAAAAAAATTTTAGAGCGGGCTAGGCCCAACCCCACAGTTTAAAGAAGGTGATGGTTAAACCCATCACCAGCAGCGACGCCACATTGCTCAGGCCAATGATATTGGCCGCCGCCACCGCATTATTGCCGGGCATGGCCTTGGCCATGATATAGCTGGCCGTGGCCGCCGGCGCCCCCGCCAGCAGCACCAGTATGCCCAGGTGGGTGCCGCGGAAGCCCAGGGCCATTCCCACCAGCACGAATACCAGCGGTGCCACCAGCACCCGGCCCAGGGTGGCCCAGACGGCGACGGTGCCGGCGCCGCTGATTTCCCGCCAATCAAAGGTGGCGCCGGCGCAGAGTAGGGCCAGCGGCAGGGTCAAATTACTCATGTAGTCGCCAAAATTAATGAACAGCCGCGGCATGGCCAGGCCCGTGCTGTGAAAGGCCATGGCCAGCACCATGGCAATGATTAGCGGATTGTGGAAGAGCTTAAACAGCAGCTGCCGGTTCAGGCCGCCCTGGCCGGTGTGCTCCGTTAAAACCACCACCGCCAGCCCATTTAATAGTAGGGAGAGGGCGCCGGTGAGTATGGCGGCGATGGCGAAAATATCCCCGCTGCCGTAAACCGCCTTCACTAGGGCCAGGCCGACCACCGCCGTATTCGAGCGATAGACGCCCTGGACGAAAACGCCCCGGTCCGCCGGCGCGAAGTGGCGCACTGCCAGCCTGGTGGCAAAGAAGTAGAGGATTAGCACGGAAATATAGCCCACGAGAATCAACCGCCACTGGTCGCTGAAATTGGCCTTGCTCTTAATGACGCTGAAGAACAGCAGGCAGGGCAGGGCGTAGTGGAAAACGATGTGGTTCATGGTCGCCACCGTGTTGTTCTCCAGGGTGCCGCGCTGGGCCAGCCGCCAGCCCAAAGCCATGATGGCGATGATGGGCAGAATTACCGCAATGGAAAATTGAAAACCGGCAAACATGGTTTTTTCGCTAATCTGATGATTTTACAAACATAGAAGCGCTTCTACTGTATGTAATTAGGCGGTCTGCATCAGCTGAATGAAGTGCTGGAAAAAGCCCTCGGCGTCCTGGGGCCCCGGCGCAGCCTCCGGGTGGCCCTGGAAGGAGAACACGGGCCGGTCGGTGAATTCCAAGCCCTGCAGGGTGCCGTCGAACAGCGACCGGTGGGTGGCGCGCACGTTCTCCGCCAGGGTGCTTTCGTCCACCGCAAAGCCGTGGTTCTGCGAACTGATGAGCACCTTACCCGTGGCCAGATTCTGCACCGGGTGGTTAGCGCCGTGGTGGCCATGCTTCATCTTAATGGTCTGCGCCCCCGAGGCCAGGCCGATGAGCTGGTGGCCCAGGCAAATGCCGAACAGGGGTATGCCGCTGGCGATGAATTGTTTAATGGTGGCGATGGCGGCGGCCATGGGTTCCGGGTCGCCGGGGCCGTTGGACAGAAAAATGCCGTCGGGCTTGTAGGCCAGGGCCTCCTCGTAGGAGGTGTGGGCCGGCACCACCGTAACCTTACAGTTGTGCGCCACCAGCAGCCGCAGAATATTGCTCTTAATGCCGTAGTCGTAGGCCACCACGTGATATTCGCCGTACTCGTTGATGCTGTAATTGTTATTGCCCGGCTGCCAGCTGCCTTCAATCCACTGTTCCGGCCGCTTACGGCCGGCGCCGCTGGCCAAATCCAGACCGCTCATGGACGGCTGCCGCCGCGCCCGGGCCAGGGCTTCCGCCTCGTCGATTTCGCCGGCCATGAGGCAGGCGTTCTGGCTGCCGTTTATCCGCAGCTGGCGGGTTAGGGCGCGGGTATCGATGTCGGCCAGGGCGACGATGTGCTGTTCCTCCAGATACTGGCGCAGGGATTTCTCGCCGCGCCAGGAGCTGTACAGCTGCGGGCAGTCGCGCACCACCAGGCCGGCCACCTGAATGCCCGCCGGCGTTTCCACGTCCAGGCCGTTCACCCCCGTATTGCCCACGTGGGCCGCCGTCAAAGTAACGATTTGCCCCGAGTAGGACGGGTCGGTGAGAATTTCCTGATAGCCGGTCATCGAGGTGTTAAAGACCAGTTCGCCGCAGCTGCTGCCGGCGGCGCCGATGGCCGTGCCCCGGAAGATGGTGCCGTCAGCCAGGGCCAGAATCGCGTCAGCCATAAATACTCCTTAAATTGCTTGGGTTCATTGTGCCTTGTCCAGTTTCAAGGCGCCGTTCTTTTCATCGAGTTGCACGGTGAAGGCGTAATTGCCCGCGTCGTTCCGCGGCAGCAGCAGGCCGCCGTAGAGCACGGTCAGCGGAATGCGCAGGTCGTAGTCGCTGACGAACTGCGGCTTAATCTCCACCCGGGCGCCGACTAGCTGCCGCAGCAGCTGCGGGCCGGGCTGCAATGGGCCGGGCAGCCGCCCCTCCATGAGCAGGTCGCCGTTATTAACGCTGAGGCGGAAGGCGGTCGCTATGGCTTCCCGCTCCAGCCGCTGGACGATGGCCGGCAGCGACGCGCCCGAGTCCGTGGCGTTCATTTCCGGCGTCAGCTCCAGCTGAGCGCGCAGCGGTTTCCCATTTAGGGGCAGATTCAGGTCGGCGGCGGCGCTTAACACCAATTTGTCGGCGCTATGCCAGTTGATTTCCACCCGCCGCAGCTCCTGGCCCGGCAGCTGGAGCCGGTCGATGAGAAACTGCTGTCTACGCTCGTTTACACCTTCGGTGAGTTTGAGGTTTTCCAGCTGTAGATTGAGCGGCGGGTAATTAAATCTATCCACCGCTATGTGTCGTTCGCTGCCAAAGACGTATTGATTAAGGGAAAAATTAATGGGCTGGTCCAGCAGCTGGGCCCGGCCGGCCACCTGAACTTTACTGAACAGATTCAAGCTGCTGTCGGCGTCCACCTGCTGCCAGTGGGACTGGGCCGTGAGGAAATGACCGCCGAAGATGGTGCCCAGGCCGTGCTGCACATCGACGGTCAGCGGCGCGCCGTCCAATTGGGCGCGGAAATTACTGCGGCCATAGCCGCTGTCCATGGCCACCGCCGCCACGGTCAAGCCGTTCTGTTCCAGCTGTTGCAGGCTATTTTGGAAGAGCCGCCGGCTGACCTGCGCCGTAATCAGCGGCGTGAGCAATAGCAGCAGGAGCAGCAGCGTCAGGGCGATGAGGGTTTTCTTAAATTTCATGGGATTTTTTGCTTGTTGGACCGGCGAAATAGGATAAATTCTTTAATTTTTTGAGGATTTTACCCCATGGAAGAACAGTCATCGTGGCAGGAAAAACTACGGGCCCTCGGGCCGGGCATACTCATGGCCTCGGCGGCCGTGGGCGGTTCCCACATCATCATGAGCACCCAGGCCGGTGCCAACTACGGCTGGCAGCTGCTGGCCATCGTCCTGCTGGCCAATCTGTTCAAATACCCCTTCTTCCGCTTCGGCATGCAGTACACGCTGGCGACGCGCAAGAGCCTTATCGAGGGCTACTGGGCCATCAGCCGCGCCTATCTCTACCTATTCTTTATTCTTAATGTTATCGCCGAGGTCATCAATATTGCCGGCGTGGCCATCGTTACCGCCGCCATACTGAAATTCATGCTACCGCCGTCGCTGAATCTGCCCATCGGCGCCCTATCCAACGGGGTAATTGTCGGCACCTTCCTCATTCTGCTGCTCGGCCGCTACAAACTGTTAGACCGGCTATCGAAGCTCATCATGATTTGCCTCACCGTCAGCACCGTGGTGGCGGTGCTGCTGGCCCTGAACAAGGGCGCGGTGATGCGGCCGGACTTCGTTGAACCGTCCCCCTGGACCTGGGCCGGCTTCGCCTTCATCGTGCCGCTCATGGGCTGGATGCCGGCGCCCATTGAGATTTCCGCCATCAATTCCATGTGGGTGGTGGCCCAGCAGCAGGAACGGCCGGTGAAATACGACGCGGGCATCTTCGACTTTAATACCGGCTACATCGGCACGGCCATACTCGCGGTGATTTTCGTGGCCCTGGGCGCCCTGACCCAGTACGGTTCCGGCACGGTCATTGAGAAGGCCGGCGTCGCCTACATCGGCCAGCTGGTGCAAATGTACGGCTCAGTTATTGGCGAATGGGCGAAGCCGCTCATCGCCTTCATCGCCTTCCTGTGCATGTTCGGCACCACCATTACGGTCATTGACGGCTACTCCCGCGCTAACGGTGAAGCGTTGCGCCTAATCCTTAACCAGGACCAGGCCAGCAACCGCAACATCAACGGCTGGATGCTGGTTTGTTCGCTGGCGGCCATGGCCATCGTGCAGTTCTTCATGGGCGACGTGAAGCAGATGCTGGATTTCGCCATGATTATGTCCTTTGTGTTCACGCCGATTTTTGCCTGGCTGAATCTGCAGCTGGTGTCGAAGGGTGAGCACGGCGTCGGCCGCGGCAAGCTCTACAAGCTGTCGCTGCTGGGCCTGCTCTATCTGAGCGCCTTCACCCTGGTATTCCTCTTCCAGTATTTCTTTGCGGCGGCACCCAAATAGCTATTTAAGGGTTTTTACAAACGGACGGGCGCTTCTCCTGTATGTATTTAAGGTATCAATTACATACAGTCAAAGCGCCCGTATGTTTGTAAATTGCCATTCTGGCGGCCTTTTTGCGTTTTACCGCTGGAATTCACATTGGAACGGCCATGAACCTAAATCCCAGTCAACTAATTTACCTGTTCATCGCGGCGCTGCCCTGGCTGCTGCTGGCCACGGTTCTGCTGCTCAGCTTTATTAAACCCTGCCACTGGCTCTGGCTAGCGCTGACGACGACGGCGCTGGCGGCGCTCATCGGTCTAATTTTTAGCGACCGAGATGGGGCCATCATGCTGATGGCGCTCACCGCCAGCGACCTATTTATCGCCGCAATTTTCGCCTATGTCATTGCTGGCGACCAGATGCGCCGCTGGCCGGAGCGGAGGCTCTATGGGACTAAGCGTTGAATTTCTCCTCCAGGCGCTGGCGGTCTGCTGGCTGTGGAGCTTCATGCCGTCGCGCTGGTGGCTGTACTGTGTGCTCATACTACCGCCGCTGCGGGCATTGCTTGCCCTGGGCCTGGGCGATAAACCGGCGGCGGCCCTGGCCCTCTACCGCCATTGGCTACAACTGTTCAGCTACTGCTTTCTAATGCTGTTGGCGGTGGCGCACCGGCGGCTGCTGGCCCAATCGCCGCTGGCACTGTGGCGCAAACCGCTGCGGCTGCGCACCTTCCTGGACGATGAGGAAGCAACAGCGGTGGTACAGGCGGAAGAGGAACGGCGCCGCCGCGACCCGAACGGAAAAATTATTTGGCAACGGCTTATGCTGCATGTCCTTGTCTTTTTATGGCTATTTCTAGCGATGACTTGGCTTTCGCTGCCGAATTATCTGTTTTCCGTGATTTTCCTGGCGCCGGCGCCGCTGTGGCTGGTGCCGCTGCTGCGTTGGCGTTTAAGCCAGAAGCGGACGAAGCGGCTGCCGCGGTACTGGTGGCTACTGCCGCCGGTCTTTGGCCTGCTGCTGGCGCTGGGGGATTTAACCCTAGGTCTAATGGCCGCCGCGGTTCTAGCTGTGGCGCTGGTTCTAGCCGGCCGGCCGTTGAGATGAAACAATGGCTACATTGGGCTAGAGATTCTAGGTATTGGCTTTGAATGGGACGATGCAAAACAAAGTCAAGTTGAAGTAAAACACCAAATTACCTTTGAAGAGGCATGCGCGGTATTTTTTGATGAAAATGAAATAACTTTTGAAGATACTAGGTTCAAATATCTGGAACAAAGATTTATAACTATCGGTCTAAGTGATAAAGCTAGATTACTAACGGTATCTTGGACACAAAGAGACGATAGCATTAGGCTAATTACTGCTATTAAGTCGGAGCGAAAACATGAGCAAATATATAAACGAAGACGCTAGTTATTTTGAAAATTTTGACTTTGATAACGCTAAGGCCATTAAGCACCCAATAATCGTAAGACTACAAAAGAGGGCAAAACTTCAGAATGAAATAGTGCAATTTTTTGACCGCGATGTTTTAGAAAAAATAAGGTGCGCCTATGAGCAAAATGACGAACAAAATCGACAAAAAGCAAATAATATTCTAAGAGCGTTTTTCAACTAAATCCTAACCATCTAGGCCTCAGGCAGTACGCCTTCCAGTATCCGGAAAGTGCCAAACCCTAGGGCCTTTATTGGGATAAAAATTACGTGCACCGGCTAACGGTGGCCCAGCTACGTTGGAGTATGGCAGCAAAAATTTAACGGCACCGGCGTTAAATAAGATTGGTTCCCATTGCTCTGCTAAAATCTCCCCTTTTTATAAGAGGGTAAACCATGAAAAAACTACTTCTCCTCGCTGCCCTGGCCCTGCACAGCGCCAGCGCCGAGCTTAAGACCATTAACGACGTGCTCGGCCGCGACGTGAAGGTGGACGTGCCGGTGAAAAACGCCGTGCTTATGTTCTACTTCCCCGACTACATCGCCGCCACCGGTTTGGAAAACTTCAAGCACATTCACGGCATTTCCCGGGAATTCTGGGAGAAATACAACGCCGGCAGCTGGCAACTCTTCGTTGATAAAATTCCCGAACTGAAAAATATCGCCGACGTGGGCCATGCGAATAATCAAAGTTTCTCCCTGGAAAAGACGCTGTCTTTAAAACCCGACGCGGTAATCATGGGCAAAGTTCAGTACAACGTCATTAAAGCCGACGTGGAACGCATGGAAGCAGCAGGCATTCCCGTGGTCGTGGTGGATTTCAACGACCAGACCGTGGCCAACCACACCAAGAGCATTCGCATCTTCGGCCAGCTGGCCGGCACGGAAGAACGCGCCAACGCCCTGGCCGACGAGTACGCGGCGGGCATGGAGGACATCGAAAAGCGGGTGGCGGCGGCCAAGGGGCCCAAGCCGAAGATTTACATTGAATTCGGCGATAAGGGCCCGGGCGAGTACAGCTACACCTTCGGCAATAATATGTGGGGCGCCATCGCCCGGCAGGTGGGCGGGGACAATATCGCCGCGCCCTTCGTGGAAAACTGGGGGCCCATCGGCGCCGAGCAATTCCTCAGCAACCCGCCGGACGTGGTGATGATTTCCGGCACGGAAAAGGACGCCGCCAGCAAGCCGGACATCATGGCCATGGGCATTGGCATTAAGGAAGAGGACGCGCGGCGGCGGCTGGCCGGCTTCACCAAGCGGCTGGGCTGGGACGGCATTCCGGCGGTGAAAAATAAGCGGGTTTATGGCCTGTACCACACGGCGTCCCGCTCCATCACTGACCTGGCCAGCGCCCAGTTCATCGCCAAGGCCCTGTACCCGGAGCAGTTTAAGGACGTGGACCCGCTCAAGAACTACCTGGATTTCCATAGAAAATATCTGGGGGTGGAACCGCAGGGCACCTTCTTCCTAGCGCCGCAGGCCCAAGAGCCTCAGGCTCAAGCGCCGCAGGATTCTAAGCCGCAAAGCTCACCGGAAGCTAAATAGTTCCCGCACCCGTAAGGGTGCTGGTTTAAGGCATAAACATACATCCTAAGCGCCCTGTTGTTTGTAATTAGGCGTTTACGAACATACGGGCGCTTCCCCTGTATGTATTTACGGCCTTAATTACATACATTAGAAGCGCCCGTCTGTCTGTAATTGCTGATTTTACAAACGGACGGGCGCTTTCCCTGTACGTAAAATAGCTATTTTTACTAAAGGGGCAGCTAACGCAGCGCTAACTCGGCAATAACCGCCGGTTATGGGCCCAGAACCAAGGGTTTATTCACCGCCGCCGTCCCGGCGCTATGCTGCGCCCATGGATTACGCTTATCTCTGGGAGACCGCTCCCCGCTTTTACCGCGCCCTGCTGGTTACGCTGCAGCTGGCCGGCTGGGCCATCGGCCTATCGCTGCTGGTGGGCCTGGCCGTGGCCCTGCTGCGCACCTACCCGCTGCGGGTGCTCACGCCGCTGGCCGGCGCCTATGTGGAGCTGTCGCGCAACACGCCGCTGCTGATTCAGCTGTTTTTTCTCTACTTCGGCCTGCCCAAGCTCGGCATTCACTGGGACGGCTTCGTCTGTGGCGTCATCGCCCTGACCTTCCTCGGCGGCAGCTATATGGGTGAAGCCCTGCGCGCCGGCCTCCAGGCGGTGCCGGCCAGCCAGATTGAGGCGGCGCGGGCGTTAGCCTTAAGTCCCTACCAGATTTTCCGCTTCATCGTCCTGCCCCAGGCCCTGGCCGTGGCCCTGCCGGCCCTGACCGCCAACGTGATTTTTCTCATTAAGGAAACGTCGGTGGTCTACGCGGTGTCGGTGCCGGAGCTGATGGGCATAACCAGGGACGTGATTACCAGTGAATACCGCACCAACGAGGCGCTGCTGCTGCTGCTCATCAGCTACGGCCTGGTGCTGCTGCCGCTGGTGCTGTTGGCCCACTATCTGGAGCGGCGGAGCCGGCGCCACCATGCTTGATTGGCTCTTCAACGCCGGCAGCCTGAAAATCCTCGGCGCCGGCCTGCTGCAAACCCTGGCGCTGTCGCTGCTGGCCCTGGTCTTTTCCAGCCTGCTGGGCCTAGGTTTTGGCCTAATCCTACGCAGTGGGCGACGCCTGCTGCGCTGGCCGGCCCGGCTCTATCTGGAGACCATCAGAATCGTGCCGCTGCTGGTCTGGCTGTTTCTCTTCTTCTTTGCCCTGCCGCAGTGGACCGGCTGGCACCTGTCCGGCTTCTGGGTTTGCGTGCTGGTTTTCAGCGGCTGGGGCCTGGCGGAAATGGGCGACCTGCTGCGTGGCGCCCTGGATTCCATCGACCGGCACC
>CAUSQL010000025.1:0-20582 GCA_963533935.1 uncultured Cardiobacteriaceae bacterium | reverse complement strand
ACATCGACGAGCACGGCGAGAAGCAGACGCCGGTGATGATTCACCGCGCCGTGCTAGGGTCGTTGGAACGCTTCATCGGCATTCTCATTGAGCAGTATGCCGGCGCCCTGCCGCTGTGGCTGTCGCCGGTGCAGGCCATGCTCATGCCCATCACCGACGCCCAGGCGGATTATGTAAACGAAGTGGAGCAAACCCTGTTAAATGCTGGCATTCGCGTGGAAAAAGATTTGCGCAACGAAAAGATTAACTATAAAATCCGCGAGCATACGCTCCAGCGCATTCCCTTCCTGCTGGTGGCCGGCGACCGGGAGAAGGCCAACGGCACCCTGTCGGTCCGCCAGCGGGACGGTAAGGATTTGGGAACGCTGAGCATTTCCGACCTGGTTGCCCATCTGCAACAACTAATCAACACAAAAGCACAGGAGATTTAGCCATAGCTAAGGCAAATGAAACCCGTATTAATGAAAAAATTACGGACAAACAGGTGCGCCTCATCGGTGCGGACGGCGAGCAGCTGGGCATTATGGATACCAGCCGCGCCCTGGACCAGGCCTATGAGCAGGATTTAGATTTGGTGGAAGTTGCCAGCAACGCCAATCCGCCGGTGTGCCGGATTATGGATTACAGCAAATTCCGCTATGAACAACAGAAAAAACAACAGGAAGCGCGGAAGAATCAGAAGCGCATCCAAGTGAAAGAAATCAAGTTCCGTCCGGGAACTGATGTGGGCGACTATCAGGTTAAACTGCGCAACCTGAAGCGCTTTTTAGAAGATGGTGATAAGGCCAAAGTTACCGTTCGCTTCCGCGGCCGGGAAATGGCGCACCTGGAGCTGGGGCAGGACCTGCTGCGGCGCATCGAAGGCGATTTGGCCGATGTTGCCGTGGTGGAACAGAAGGCCGGCGTTGAAGGCCGGCAGATGGTCATGGTCCTGGCCCCGAAAAAATAACCTTAGAAACTAATGCGAGTTAAACATGCCAAAGATGAAAACCCACCGGGGCGCGGCCAAGCGCTTCAAAAAGACCGCCAACGGTTATAAACGTGGCCATTCCCACCTGCGCCACATTCTGACCAAGAAGTCCACCAAGCGGAAGCGCGGCCTGCGCGGCACCACCATGGTGCACAAGAGCGACGTGAAAGCCGTTAGGCAAATGATTGGTTAGGAGTAGCAGATGGCAAGAGTAAAAAGAGGGGTAACCGCCCACGCCCGCCACAAGAAAATCCTGAAGCTGGCCAAGGGCTACTACAACGCCCGCCGCAAGGTGTTCCGCGTCGCCAAACAGGCGGTAATTAAGGCCCATCAGTACGCCTACCGGGACCGTAAAACCAAGAAACGGGAGTTTCGGGCCCTGTGGATTGTGCGCATTAACGCCGCCGCCCGCCTGAACGGCCTGTCCTACAGCCGCATGATGGACGGTCTGAAGAAGGCCGGCGTGGGGGTGGATAGAAAAATCCTCGCCGAACTGGCCGTTTACAACAAGGGCGTCTTCACTGCCCTGACGGAAAAGGCCAAGGCTGCCCTTAAATAGAGAGAGCAGAAAAAGCAGAACGGTCGCGCCAGCGGCCGTTTTTTTACGCCAGATTTACAAACAACCGGGCGCTTTAGCTGTAGGTATTTAAGCGTTAAATAAATACAGCTAAAGCGCCCGATTGTATGTTAAGGCCAATTAAACATACAGCTAAAGCGCCCGTATGTTTGTAAACAGGCTAGCCCGGCTTGCCGTCCACCCGCGGACTGCACCAGATGGCCCAATAGCCGTAGCAGAGCAGGCCAAAGGCGCCGAGCCAGGCCAGCTGCGCCAGCATAATCAACGGCGGGCTAAATTTCGGCCACAGCAGCAGCGCCGGCACCCGCAGCAGATAGCTGGCAACCATTAAAAATAGGGCAATTATCAGCACCCGCGGCGGCGCCATGATGTTGCGACCCGTGTGGCCCAGGCTCACCCGCCCCATCATGGATAGAGCCATCAGCGCCAGCCCGCCCACGGCAAAGGAGTGCATGGCCAGGCTGGGGGCGATGCCGCTAAGCCAGGGCCGCAGGCCGTAGAGCAGGAAGCCGAAAATCATCGCCGCAAAGGAGAAGAACATGGACCAGAGCAGCGGCACCTTCAGCACCTTCCAATGCCACCAGCCGGCCAGCCGGTAGAGATTCAGCAGGCCCGTGGCCAGGGCGAACAGCGCGATGGCCACGTCGAGGCCGGGGACTTTCCAATGCGGCCGCAGCAGTTCCAGGGTGAAGAAGACGAGGAAGGCGCGCAGGCACCATTTATCCAGATTCTCACTGTTGCGCGGTTCAAACTGCACCTGCTGTGGCATGAGGCCGTTGCGGGTGAAGAAGGGCAGCACCCGGCGGCCGATGGTGATAACCAGACCAATGATTACGAACACACCGAAATAGAGGCTGGTGGCCAGCACGCTGGCCCTGGTTAAGCTCCAGAGAAACAGCAGGTTCGCCCCCATCAACAGCGACAGCTTGGCAATGATGCCCGCCTGGCGCTTCAGCTGCCCCTCCTTCTGGCGGCAGGCGTTGATGACGGCCAGGTTCAGCGCCGTGGCAAAGCTGAAGTCCAGTAGTCCGCCTAGGGCCGCCTGGCCCGGGGCGAAGAAGAAGACGAAGCGGGCGCCCAGCCAGGGCAGCCAGAGGGCCAGCAGCCGCCCACCGGCCGGCATGGCCACGCCGGTCCAATTCTGCACAGCGGTGAGAAGGAAGCCGGCCACCACCGCCACCGCAAAGCCGAAGAGCATTTCATGGCCGTGCCAGTACTGGGGCAGCCGCAACGCGCCCACCGGCAGGGCCCAGTGGAAGGAGTAGGCCAGCAGCCACCAGACCATGAAGAGCACGGCGCTGGCGGCGCTGCTGAGGAAGAAGATGCGGAAGCCCAGGTTGAACAGCGGCCGCTGTGCGACTTTAGCCCACATCAGAGCACCAAATTCACAAGCCGCCGCGGCACGACGATGGATTTCTTCGGCGTGGCCCCCTCGAGGAATTTCTGAATTTCCGGGTCGGCCAGGGCGGCGGCGATGATTTCTTCGTTGCTGGCGGCGGCGGGCACGCTGATGTCGCCGCGTTTCTTCCCGTTAATCTGCACCACCAGACTGATTTGCGCCAGGGCCAACGCCGCCGGGTCCGGTTCCGGAATGGCGGTGGTGAGAATGTCGCCGGGCAGTTTTAAATCCAGCCACAGCTGGCCGGTTATGTGCGGCACGATGGGCGCCAGCACCAGCAGCAGCAGGCGCAGGCCCTCGCCGCGCAGGGCGCGCTCGTCGGATTCGATTTCTCCCAGAACGTTAAACATCTTCATGGCCGAGGAAACCACCGTGTTGAACTGGCTGCGCTCGTAGTCGAAGCGGGCGGAGCGCAGCTGCTCGTGCAGGCTGTGGCGCAGCTTGCGGTGCTTCTCGTTCAGCCGCTCGTGCGGTACCGGGCTGAAGTCCAGATGGTTGCGGTGGTCATGGCAGTAGGTCCAGAGCCGCTTCAGGAATTTGTGGGCGCCCTCCACGGCGCTGTCCGACCATTCCAGGGTGCTTTCCGGCGGCGCGGTGAAGATGGTGTAGAGGCGGGCGGTGTCGGCGCCGTAGCGGTTTAGTAGTTCTTCCGGGTCGATGCCGTTGTTCTTGGACTTGGACATTTTTTCCATGCCGCCGTAGCTGACCGGCTGGCCGTCCCTAAGCAGGGTGCCACCGACGATGCGGCCCTTGTCGTCCAGCTGCGGTTCCACCTCGTCCGGGTTAAACCAGTCCCGCTTGCCGTCGGCGGCCTCCCGGTACCAGGTGCCGGCCAGCACCATGCCCTGGGTTAATAGTTTCTTGAAGGGTTCGTCCACCTGCACCAGCCCCTCGTCACGCATGAGCTTGGTGAAGAAGCGGGCGTAGAGCAGGTGCAGAATGGCGTGCTCGATGCCGCCGATGTAGTAATCCACCTGGCCCCAGTACTGGGCCGCCGCCGGCTCTACCATGGCCCGTTCATAGTGCGGCGACATGTAGCGGAAGAAGTACCAGCTGCTTTCCACGAAGGTGTCCATGGTGTCCGTTTCCCGCTGGGCCGGCTGACCCCGGAACTGGCAGTTGATGAAGTCCGCGTCCTGCTTCAGCGGTGAACCGACGGTGGGAATGAGCTGCTCCGGCAGCCGCACCGGCAGCTCCTCCTCCGGCACCGGGTAATCCTGGCCGTCCTGATTAATCAGCGGAATGGGGCAGCCCCAGTAGCGCTGGCGGGAAATGCCCCAGTCGCGCAGGCGATACTGCACCGCCTCTTCGCCCCGGCCCAGGCTTTGCAATTTGGCGGTGATGGCGCGGCGGCCCTCCTCCGGGCTCAGGCCGTCGAACTCGCCGGAATTAATTAGGGAACCTTCCTTATCGCTGTAAGCCTTCTGCCACTGGCTCGGGTCGTAGTCCACCGCCGGGTTGGCGATGACTTGTTTAATGGGCAGGGCGTATTTGTGGGCGAATTCAAAGTCCCGCTCGTCGTGGGCCGGCACCGCCATGACCGCGCCGTCGCCGTAGCCCCAGAGCACGTAGTTCGCCACCCACACGGGGATTGGGGCGCCGGTGAGGGGGTGAATGGCCTGGAGGCCGGTGGCCATGCCCTTCTTCTCCATTTTTTCCAAATCCGCCTCGGCCACGGAACCGGCCTTACATTCTTGAAGGAAGGCGGCCAGGGCGGGATTAGCAGCGGCGGCGGCCTGCGCCAGCGGGTGTTCGGCGGCTAAGGCCAGGTAGGTGGCGCCCAGCAGCGTGTCCGGCCGGGTGCTGTAGACCTGAATGACATCGGCGCGGTCGGCCACCGGGAAGCGAATGCGGGCGCCGACGGACTTGCCAATCCAGTTGCGCTGCATGGTTTTCACCCGCTCCGGCCAGTCCAGCTGGTCTAAATCCCGCAGCAGCTCCTCGGCGTAGGCGGTGATTTTCAGGTAATACATGGGAATTTCCCGCTTTTCCACCAGCGCGCCGGAGCGCCAGCCGCGGCCGTCGATGACCTGCTCATTGGCGAGCACGGTCTGGTCCACCGGGTCCCAGTTCACCGTGCCCAGCTTGCGGTAGATGATGCCCTTCTCGTAGAGCTTGGTGAACAGCCACTGCTCCCAGCGGTAGTATTCCGGCTGGCAGGTGGCCAGCTCCCGGCTCCAGTCGATGGCGAAGCCCAGGGCCTGCAACTGCTTCTTCATGTAGGCGATGTTGTCGTAGGTCCAGGCGGCCGGCGGCCGCTTATGCTTTATGGCGGCGTTTTCCGCGGGCATGCCGAAGGCGTCCCAGCCCATGGGCTGTAACACGTTCTTGCCGAGCATGCGCTGGTAGCGGGCGATGACGTCGCCGATGGTGTAATTGCGCACGTGGCCCATGTGCAGGCGGCCGGAGGGGTAGGGGAACATGGACAGGCAATAGAATTTTTCTTTGCTCGGGTCGATTTCGGCGCGAAAACTCTGCCGGTCGGCCCAGCGCTGCTGCATGGCCTGCTCGACGGCGCGGGCCAGATAATTTGCTTCCATAGGAATCCCTCGAATAAAAGGGGCAATTATAAATCCCGGCGCCGCAGCCCTGATTCTCCTGTATTTACAAACGGACGGGCGCTTCCCCTGTATGTAATTAGGGCCGTAAATACATACATATAAAGCGCCCCGCCGTCGGTAAAACCATTAATAAAAACTCCACTAGCCCTTACAATCAGCCTTTTGCCGGAGAGAACCATGGCCCATAACTGTAAATTCCGGAGCCGCTGATGTACTACGACCAGCTGGCCCGCGCCTCCCTAAACCGCTACCCTGCCGCCATCGGCCGTGCCCTGCAATGGCTGCGTGGCCAGGACTTCACCCAGCTGCCGGCGGAGAAAATTGCCGTAGAGGGCGAGCACATCACCGCCCAGCTGCTGGAATTGACCAGCCGCCCCGCCGCCGAGCTGAGGCCGGAGCAGCACCGCCACCACGTGGATTTGCACTATTTAATTGACGGGGAAGAAACCATCGGCGTGGCCCTGGACTGCGGCGCCAATCCCATCGCCCAGCCCTACGACCCGGCGCGGGACTTACTCTTCTACGAATCCGCCGCCGGCGAGAACTTCATTAATTTGCGGCCGGTGCAGTTCCTCGTGCTCTATCCAGAGGACATTCACCGGCCCACCATCGCGGCCAATGCGCCGGCGCCGCTGCGGAAAATCGTCATGAAGATTAGCGTAACGCTTTTCTAAATTTATAGATACAAGGAAGCGCTTTATATGTATGTAATTAATCGTAATTGGAGGATTAAATGGCCACTTTCACCGTAACCAGTGAATACGACCCCTTTCTACACGTCCGCCTGAGCCAGGGCGAATCCATCACCTGCGAAAGCAACGCCATGGTCATGATGGAGAATAATTTGGAATTGGTCGGCGAAATGAACGGCGGCCTGCTGAACGCGGTGGTGCGCAGCTTCGCCAACGACGAGAGCTTCTTCCAGCAGCGCATCACCGCCAGCCACGGCGCCGGCGATTGCCTGCTGGCGCCCATCACCCCCGGCGGCATCGAGATTCTTGAGGTGGGCGCCACGCAATATTACATTTCCGACGGCGCCTTCATGGCCTGTTCCAGCACCGTGGACATGGAGCTGAAGACGCAAAGCCTCGGCGCCGCCATCTTCGGCAACACCGGCGGCTTTGTCATCGCCAGAACCCGCGGCGAAGGCCAGGTGGCGGTGAATGGCTTCGGCACCATCTTCACCATCGAAGTGAGCCCCGATTCCCCCATGACCATCGACAACGGCCACGTGGTGGCCTGGGACAGCCGGCTGCACTACGAACCGGGAGTGAGCACCCGCCGCGGCGGCGGCATGCTCGGTTCCCTGCTGAACTCCTTCACCGGCGGCGAGGGCGTAGTTCTAAAATTCTCCGGCAGCGGCAAGGTGGTGCTGTGCTCGCGCAATAAGGGCGGCTTCATCAACTGGCTGAAATCTTTCATCAACAGCAACTAGAGGTAAACAATGGCAGTAAATCTGGAAAAGGGACAGAAAATTTCCCTCAATAAAGAAGCCGGCGGCGAACTGACGAAAATCGCCATGGGCCTGGGCTGGGACGTGGCCAAGGGCGGCTTCTTCGGCTTCGGCGGCGGTTCCATCGACCTGGACGCCTCCGCCTTCATCTTTGACCAGCAGAATCAGCTGGTGGACGTGGTCTATTTCGGCCAGCTGAACAGTAAGGACGGTGCCGTGCGCCACAGCGGCGATAACCTGACCGGCGAGGGCGACGGCGACGACGAGGTCATTAACGTGGATTTGAGCCGGCTGGGCGCGAACGTGAAGGCGCTGGTCTTCACCGTCAGCAGCTACCGGGGCCAGACCTTCGACAAGGTGAACAACGCCTACTGTCGCCTGGTGAACCTGGCCAATAACCGCGAAGTAGCCCGCTACAACCTGTCCGCCGCCGGCAGCCACACCGCGCAGATTATGGCCAAGCTCTACCGCCACGACGGCGAATGGAAAATGCACGCCATCGGCGAGAACTGCCAGGGTTCCAGCCCGGATAAGCTGGTGCCGCTGCTGGTGAACTATCTGTAAGTGGCGTTTTAAATACGGACGGGCGCTTCCCCTGTATGTTTAAAAGTCTAATTAAACATACAGGGGAAGCGCCCGTCCGTTTGTAAATTTACAAACGGTACGCTTGCCAGCGTTGCTTTCGTTGCTTTAAATTACAAAACGGCAATGAAGCCATTTGGATAAGTAATTTACGAGGCAAACCTATGACAGCGGTAAGCAAGAACATTGATGTGGCCCTGATTGGCGGTGGCATCGCCAGCATTAGCCTGGCCACCTACCTGCAGGAACTGGCCCCCCAGCTTAAGCTGGCGCTCTTCGAGAAGCTCGAGGACATCTCCCTGGAAAGTACCAACGGCTGGAATAACGCCGGCACCGGCCACGCCGGCTACGCCGAGCTGAACTATTGCCCCGAAAACGCCGATGGCTCCGTCGCCACCGACCGGGCCGTAAATATCATGGAACAATTTGAAGTAACCCGGCAGATGTGGGCCTCGCTGGTGCGCAGCGGCCGCCTGGGTCAGCCGCGCAACTTCATTCGCCCCACCAGCCACATGGCCTTCGTCTGGGGGAAAAAGAATGTGGAATACATGCGCCGCCGCCAGGAGGGCCTGGACAGGCAGCCCATCTTCGCCGGCATGACCTTCTCCGACGACCCGGAAGTCATCAAACAATGGGCGCCGCTCATCATGGAGGGCCGCGACCCCAGCCAGCCGGTGGCCGCCAGCCACACGCCCCACGGCACCGACGTGAATTTCGGCGCCATCACCAAGGAGCTGGCCCGCTCCCTAATTAAGGGCGGCAACTACGAACAGCACTGCAACCGCAACGTGAAGGATTTAAACCAGCGGCCCGACAAGAGCTGGGACATCACCATGCTGAACAGGCAGACCGGCGAACGGGAGGTGGTGAACGCCAAATTCGTCTTCATCGGCGGCGGCGGCGACAGTTTGAAGCTGTTGCAGCGCTCGAAGATTAAGGAGGCCCGCAATTACGGCGGTTTCCCCGTCGGCGGCCAATTTATCCTCATCGACGACGAGGTGCTGGCCCAGCGCCACCAGGCCAAGGTCTATGGCAAGGCGGAAGCCGGCGCCCCGCCCATGTCCGTGCCGCACCTGGACCTGCGCCATCTGAACGGCAAGGACATGCTGCTGTTCGGCCCCTTCGCCCTGTTCAGCACCAAATTCCTGAAGAACGGCTCCTGGCTGGACCTCTTTAAATCCATCAAGCCCTACAACATCGGCGCCATACTCAAGGTGGGCTGGGACAATCTGCACCTGGTGAAATACCTCATCGGCCAGGCCCTGCTCACGGAAAACGCCCGCCACAAGGAATTATTGAAGTACTTCCCGCAGGCCAAGCGCGAGCAGTGCCGCCTCATCACCGCCGGCCAGCGGGTACAAATCATTAAGAAGACGGACAAGGGCGCGGTGCTGCAATTCGGCACCGAGCTGGTGTTCAGCGAAGATAAGAGCCTGGTGGCGCTGATGGGGGCCAGCCCGGGCGCTTCCACCATTGCCGCCATCATGTTGAAGGTACTGGAACAGAGCTTTTCCCAGCGCTTTAAAGATGAAAACTGGGGCGAGCGCCTGCGCGCCATGATTCCCTCCTATGGCCGTAAAATAAACGAAGACCAGGAACTGCTGGCCCAGGTGCGTGAATACGTCAATAAGTGGCTACAGCTGGACTAATTTTCCGGGGCCGTGCGCGGCCCGCAGCCAAATAACAGAGGAGTATCTATGGCGGTGAAATTAAACAAGGGCGGCAACGTCAGCTTGAGCAAGGAAGACCCGAATTTAACGGAATTGCTCATCGGCCTCGGCTGGGACGTGCGCCAGACCGACGGCGCGGAGTTCGACCTGGACGCCAGCGCCTTTCTACTGGGCCCCGGCGACAAGGTGCTGGGCGATGAAAGTTTCATCTTCTACAACAATTTAAAGAGTAAGGACGGCGCCGTGGAGCACACCGGCGACAACCGCACCGGCGCCGGCGACGGCGACGATGAAAGCCTGATTATTCGCCTGAAGCAGGTGTCGCCGCAGGTGGAGAAAATTGCCATCACCGTAACCATTCACGAGGCGGACCAGCGCAAACAGAACTTCGGCCAGGTGAAAAACGCCTTCGTGCGCTGCGTCAATCAGCAGACCGGCAGCGAAATCGTCCGCTACGACCTGGGCGAGGACGCCTCCACGGAAACGGCGATGATTTTCGGCGAGGTCTACCGCCACAACGGCGAGTGGAAATTCCGCGCCGTGGGCCAGGGCTACGCCGGCGGCCTCTACGCGCTGGCGAAGAACTACGGCGTGAACGTGTAGCAGCGTTCAGTGGTTAAGAAGAAGGGCCTGCGGGCCCTTTTTTATTGGCTATTTACAAACAGAGAAGCGCTTCATATGTATGTTTTTAGGCCTTAATACATACATAGAAGCGCTTCGGTTGTATGTTTTTAAGGCCTAGTCCTTCCAGCGGTAAATCTTCAGGCTCTGCTCGCTGCCGTCGCGGCGGAAGCGTTCCCGGGCCATACCGAATTTTTCCCGCACCACCCGGCCGTGGTGGGCGCTGGCGTGAATGATTTCATCGACGGCGGTGGCCAGCATCACGTGGCCGGTGATGAAAATTAAATCGTTGGCCCGCGGCGCGTTCACCTCCTCGTGGTCGCGGGCCAGCAGCTGCCACTGCAAATCGCTGTCCCGCGGCAGTTGGCGCCCGGCGCGGCGGTAGCAGTACTGCACCAGCGCCGAACAGTCCAGGCCGGCCAGGCCGCGGCCGCCCCAGATGTAGCTGCGGTTCAGCTGTTCCGCCGCCGTCAGCACCGGTTCCTGCACGGAATCCAGGCTTTCCACGGCCCAGGCGCCGATGAAACCGCCCTGGGCCAATTCAAAATAATCATTTTCCGCGGCGGTCAAATTCAGCCAGCTGTCCGTGGGAATGCTGGCCCGCGGCCGCCCCTTCAGGTCGGGCCGGTCGAGGATTACCGCCGGGCGAATGCTGCGGTGGCTGGGTGCAGGAAAGGGCCGGTGCGCCAGGCTGAGGGCCGCCAGCTCCAGGCAGCCGCAGTAGCCGTCCCGCTCGGACTGCACCAGGGCCCAATCGCTGTGGAAACCGTAGACCCGCACCGGCTCGCCCCAGGTGAATTGGCTCTGCACCGCGCCGGCGGGCCGGTCAAAGAGCCAGGCCTCCGGCTGATTCAGGCGACCGTGGGCCAGCAGCGGCAAATCCAGTTTTAATCGTTTATCGTCCAAATTGAACATTAGCCTCTCCGAAGAATTAATAGGGCCACCGCCGCAAAGAACAGATTCGGCAGCAGCAGGGCCAACAGCGGCCACAGATTTAACAGTAGCGCCAGATTGGCCAACATGGACTGGGCCAGATAGTAGAAGGTGCCGAGGATAATGCCGAAGACCAGCCGGGTGCCCTGGGCGCTGTTGCGCTGGTTGCCGAAGACGAAGGGCAGCGCCAGCAGAATCATGATGAGGCTGTTAATGGGCAGCAGCAGCTTCTGGTAAATCTGCAGGTCAATTTCCCGGTGGCTAAGGCCGTTGGCTTCCATGAAGCGGGCCAGATTGATTAATTTGCCCAGGCTGTTCAGCCGGTGGTCCTTGGCCAGCTGCTGAATCTGCCGCGGGCTGATGGGATTAGGCCAGCGCTCCGTGGCGCTGCTTTGCAGCGTGATGTGCTCCTGGTCGATGGTGTAGAGCTGCACCTGCCTTAACTGCCAGTGGTCGTTTCTATAGCTGGCGCTGGCCGCCCGGCGCAGTTGCAGCTGTTGCTCGTCGTAGCGGTAGAGGTCCAGCTGCGCCAGGGAACCGTCGCCGTTGAAGCCGTGAATGTTCACCAGATAGTTCTGGTCGCGCAGCCACAGGGATTTCTGGCCGTTCGTGCCCATCTTATTTAATAGGCGCTCGTAGGCGCCGCTGGCGGTGTTATTAATAATTTCCCCCAGGCCCAGGCCGGCAAAGCCCAGCAGCAGGGCGAAGAGCAGCGCCGGCCGGGTCAGGCGGAAGCGACTCACGCCGGCGGCCAGCACCACGGTCAGCTCATTGCTGCGGGCCAGGGCGCCCAGGGCGAGGATAGCGCCGAGCAGCAGGCTGGCCGGCAGGAAGAGAATGATTTTGTCCGGCAGTTGCCACAGCAGCAGCTGGAATAGCAGCGCCAGCGGCTGGCTATCGTTGAAGTCGCCGGACAGCTGCACCAGCAAATCAATGGTGAGCAGGAAGACCAGCGCGCCGCCGGTGGTTAGGGCGATGAGCCGGAGCAGGTAGCGGTCGAATTTTTTAAGCACGGGCCGGCCTCCGTGTGCTTAGCTGCCAGTAGGCGTAGGCGGCCATCAGCACGGCCACATGCAGATAGGCGCCGGCCCAGAGGGTCAATTTGCCCTTTTTCATCTGGCTCACCAGGAATTCCAGCAGGTTGTAGTAGAGGGCGAAGAGGAGAAAGGCCGGCAGCACCTTCTGGTATTTACCGCCGCGCACCTTGCTGCGCGCCAGCAGCGGAATGAAGAAAACGAAGATGAATAGGGCCAGGGCGCCGTTCAGCCGCAGCTGCAATTCCGCCCGCTGGGCCGGGGAATGGTCCAGCTCCGCCGTGGGAATGTTGCGCAGCTTATTGCTCAGCACCTGCTGCTCCAGGGGAATGTTCAGCTCCGCCCGCTGGAAATTGCCGTAGCTCTGCAATTCTTCGCCGAGGAAGATGCGGCGGCCGTTTTCCAGGTAGAAGCTGCGCATTTGTCCGCTGATTTCCAGGCGACCGCGCTGGGCGAGGATTAATTCATCGCCGCGCTTTAAAAAGAAGTCCTGCAGCTGGTTCTGGCTGATTTTATCGATGTAAATGGTGCTGCCGTCGCCGAAGCTGCGGAAGGAGCGGGGCTGGAAGAGCACCACCGCCACCTGCTGCTGGGCCCGCTGTTGCAGCGCCTCCTGGCTGCGGTAGACCTGCGGCAGCACGAACAGTTGCAGGTACAGGAGCCCCAGACAGATGGGGAAGGCGGTGAGCAGCAGGGCGCGCAGCTGGTGGCCGTAGCCGATGCCGCTGGCCAGCAGGGCGCTGATTTCCAAGTCCTGATGCATGCGGCCCAGGGCCATCATGGCGGCCAGGACGAAGGACAGGGGCGCCAGCAGAATGAGAAAGCGCAGGGCCTGCATGGCGATGAGCTGGGCCACGGCGCCCAGGGCAATGTCGCCGCGGCCGGCGCTGGCCAGCAGGTTGGACAGGCGGAAGCTCAGAATAATTGCCAATAAAATCAGTAGGGTGGCGAAGAAAATGGCCAGGGTCTCCCTGGCCAGGGCCCGGTAAATCTTGGGCATAAAACCTCAATTTGCTATGCTTTTGCCCCGGAATTTTAAATATTTTGAGGTTTTTATGCACTTTTCCACCGTTCCCCAGGCCAGCGCCAGCGACCTAACCATCGTAGCCATTAAAGAAGATGGTTCCTTCTCCCCCGCCTTACAACAATTCGACCAGCAGAGCTCCGGCTATTTCAGCCAACAGCAGGAGAAGGGCAATCTGCCAAAGAAGGGTGGCCGCCTCTTCTACGACGTGGCCGGCCAACGGCGGCTGCTGGTGGTGGCGGTGGACGGCAGCGACAAGGGGCTAACTAACGCGGCCCTCAGCGGCCAGGCCCTGGCCCGGGACAACGGCTGGGCAAATATCGCCTGCCATCTGGCCAGCAACGCCGACCAGGTTAAGGCCATCGCCCAGGCCCTCGGCGCCGGCGATTACGCCTTTGAGGAATTTAAAAGTGAAAAGCGCGCCGCCTTCGATTGGCACTGGCAGTTTGTCGGCGTCGATGCGGCGGCGGAACTGCGCCAGGCGGAAGCCTACATCGCCGGCAGCCGCCTCTGCCGCGATTTGGTCAATCTGCCCGCCAACGTCTGCACCCCCGCCTATCTGGGCCAGCGGGCCGAGGAGCTGGGCAAAGCACATGAACATTTAACCGTGCAGGTCTTGGGCAAGCCGCAGATGGCGGAGTTAAAGATGAATGCGGCGCTGGCGGTGGCCCAGGGCAGCGCCAACGAGCCGCGGCTCATCGTCATGGAGTATAAATCGCCCCAGGCCAAGAACAGCGCGCCCATCGTGCTGCTGGGCAAGGGCGTTACCTTCGACACCGGCGGCATTTCCATCAAGCCGGCGGCGGCCATGGACGAAATGAAGGGCGATATGGGCGGCGCCGCGGCGGTCTTCGGCGCCATCGCAGGTATATGCCGGGAACAGCTGCCCCTGCACGTCATCGGCCTGGTGGTGGCGGTGGAGAACATGCCCGACGGCCAGGCCACCCGCCCCGGCGACATCGTGAAAACCATGAGCGGTAAGACCGTGGAAATCCTCAACACCGACGCCGAGGGCCGGCTCATTCTCTGCGACGGCCTCACCTACGCCGAACGCTTTAAGCCCCAGGCGGTCATCGACATGGCCACCCTGACCGGCGCCGTGGTCATCGCCCTCGGTTCCCACCGGGCCGGCCTCATGGGCAATGACGAGGAATTGCAGGAAGCCCTGTTCCAGGCCGGCCAGCGCAGCGAGGATTACCTGTGGAAATTGCCCTTGGACAAGGAATACAAGGACATGATGAAGAGCCCCTTCGCGGACATCGCTAACATTTCCGGCAGCCGCGAGGCCGGTTCCATCACCGCCGGCGCCTTCCTGTCCCACTTCGCGGAAAACTACCCCTGGGCGCACCTGGACATCGCCGGCGTCTCCTTCCGCAGCGGCACCAATAAGGGGGCCACCGGCCGGCCGGTGGCGCTATTGCTGGAATACTTCCGCAGTCTCTGATGGACGAACTGCTGCGGGACGGGGCAGCGGCCCTGGGGCTGGCTTTAGACCCGGCCACCTTGGCCCAGCTGGCCCGTTACCTGGATTTACTTAACCAATGGAACGCGGTGCACAACCTGACCGCCGTGCGCGACCGGCGCCAGCAGGTGATTCAGCATCTGCTGGACTGCCTGGCGGTGCTGCCCCATCTGCCGCCCGGCTCCCTGGCCGACGTGGGCAGCGGCGCCGGTCTGCCCGGATTAATCATCGCCATCTGCCAGCCCCGGCCGGTGCTGCTCATCGAGAGCAACGGGAAGAAATGTGCCTTTTTAAACACGGCGGTGGCCCAGCTGGGCCTGGAGCAGGTGCGGGTATTCCGCGGCCGGGTGGAGGACTGCCGGGAAACGGCGGCGGTAATCATCAGCCGTGCCCTGGCCGAGGTGAATTTATTCCTACAGCTGACCGAACACCTGGGCACGGCCACCAGCCACTGGCTGCTGATGAAGGGGCCGAAGGCAGAGCAGCTGGAACGGGCGGACTTCTCCGCGCGGACGATTCCGCTGACCGTGCCCCATCTGGCGGCGGAGCGGCAGCTGCTGCTGCTGGCACGGGCTTAATTTACCGACGGACGGGCGCTTTACTTGTACGTAAAATATCTATTTTTACAAACAGGGGAAGCGCCCGTCTGTTTGTATCTGGAGTTTTTATGTTTAAGCAATCATTGCTACTGCTGCTGTTCAGTGGCCTGGCCTGGGGCAAAACGCCGGCGGCTGGAGAAACGACCATGGCGCGGCTGCGGCAATTCTTCACCGCCGCGCCGGTGCAGGAAGCCAGCAGTTCCGTGGCCCTAAAGCGGTACCGCTTTAGCATTGGCCAGCTCTTTAGGGGCAACGAACTGGAGCTGAGCGCCGCCGGCCGTGCCCGGTTGAGCGACTTTTACCGGCAGCTGGCGACGCCGCCCCAGCGCATTAGGATTAGCAGCCACGGCCAGCCACCGACCGATGCTCTGGTCAGCACCGGGGCAAACCTGGCGATTATCTATGCGGATAGGGTGAAGAATTTTCTCGTAAATCAGGGCCTTAGCCCGGAAATCATCACCGTCCGCGGCACGGCCGTGCCCGTGAAAAGTACGGAGGAGCCCGGCGGCTGGCTGACCATTGATGTGATTTGGAGCGATTAGGACAGCTAAAACAGCTGAAGCGGCCTGGCCTTTTACAAACGGAGGGGCGCTTTACCTGTACGTAAATAGCTGTATTTACAAACAGGTAAAGCGCCCCTCCGTCGGTATAAACACCGAAGACCTATTCGCTGGGCTCCTCCGGCGGCAAATCTCTGACCAAATCCTTCAGCTTGGCCTCCATCTTCGCCCCGTACTCAATGGATTCGTCGTAGACAAAGGTCAGCTCCGGCACCTTGCGCAGCTTCAGATTGCGGGCCAAATGGTGGCGGAACTGCTTGGCCTGCTGGTTCAACAGGGCCAGCAATTCCTGCCGCTCGGCCGGGTCCGGCAGCACGTGGGTTACGTAAACCTTGCAGTAGGACAGGTCGCGGGTCAGATGGACGGCGGTAAAGGACAGCAGCGAACTGTGGCGGTGGTCCAGCTGCTGGCTCAGCGCCGTCGCCAGCTCGCGGCGTATCTCCTCGCCGATGCGGCGGGTGCGGTCAAATTTCACAGGTGCCGCTCCACTTCCACCCGCTCGTAGCACTCAATCTGGTCGCCCTCGCGCACGTCGTTGTAGTTCTTCACCCCCAGGCCGCATTCCATACCCGCCCGCACCTCGTTCACATCGTCCTTAAAGCGGCGCAGCGATTCCAGCGCCCCCTGGTAAATGACCACGTTGTTGCGCAGCACGCGAATCGGATTATTGCGCTTCAGCACCCCTTCACTGACGATGCAGCCGGCAATATTGCCCAGCTTGGAAGAATGGAACACGGAACGCACCTCGGCCAGACCGATGATTTCCTCCTTCACCTCCGGCGACAGCAGGCCGGCCATGGCCGCCTTCACCTGGTCGATGGCCTCGTAGATGATGCTGTAGTAGCGCAAATCTACCCCTTCGCTCTCGGCCAGCCGCTTGGCGTTGGCGTCGGCGCGCACGTTAAAGGCAATGATGATGGCCTCGGAAGCCAGCGCCAGCTGCACGTCCGATTCCGTAATGCCGCCAATGCCCGAGCCGATGATGGCCACTTTCACCTCGTCGGTGGCCAGCTTCAGGAAGCTGTCGCTGAGCGCTTCCACCGAACCCTGCACGTCGGCCTTAACCATGAGATTGATGGTTTTAACCTCGTCGTCGCTGGCGCCGCTGAAGATGTTCTCCAGCTTGCTGCGCTGCTGGCGGGCAATCTTAATTTCCTTAAATTTACCCTGGCGGAAGTTGGCAATTTCCCGCGCCTTACGCTCGTCCTCGACGATGATTACCTCGTCGCCGGCCTTGGGCGTGCCGGACAGACCCAGCACCTCAATGGGCGTGGACGGGCCCGCCTCCTTCAGTTCCTTGCCCTTCTCGTCGAGCATGGCGCGCACCTTGCCGTATTCCATGCCGGCCAGCATGATGTCGCCCTTCTTCATCTGCCCCGCCTGCACCAGCACCGTGGCCACCGTACCGCGGCCCTTGTCCAGCCGCGATTCAATGACCACGCCGCGGCCCATGCCCTGGCTCGGGGCGGTCAATTCCATGATTTCCGCCTGAATCAGAATTTTGTCCAGCAGGTCGTCGATGCCCTCGCCGGTCTTGGCGGACACATAGGCGAAGAGGGTTTCACCGCCCCAGTCCTCGGAGATAACGCCGTGCTGAGACAGTTCCGACTTAATCCGTTCAAAGTCCGCCTCCGGCTTATCAATCTTGTTCACCGCCACCACAATGGGCGCCTTGGCCGCCTGGGCGTGTTGAATGGCCTCAATGGTCTGCGGCATGACCCCGTCGTCGGCGGCCACCACCAGCACCACTATGTCCGTGGCCGAGGCGCCGCGGGCGCGCATGGCCGTAAAGGCGGCGTGGCCCGGCGTGTCCAGGAAGGTGATGGCGCCCTTGTCCGTCTGCACCCGGTAGGCGCCGATGTGCTGGGTAATGCCGCCCGCCTCGCCGGCGGCCACCTTACTTTTACGAATATAGTCCAGCAGCGAGGTCTTACCGTGGTCCACGTGGCCCATGATGGTTACCACGGGCGCCCGGGTGGCGACACTCTGGCTGTTGCCATCGGCCTGAGCCATGGCCTGGGCCTCCAGCTCGTTCTCCTTCAGCAGTACGTAGCTGTGGCCCATTTCATCAGCTACCAGCGCGGCGGTCTCCTGGTCCAGCACCTGGTTGATGGTTACCATGGTGCCCAGCTTCATCATGGTTTTAATTAGGTCGGTGCCCTTAACGGCCATTTTGTGGGCCAATTCAGCCACGGTAATGGTCTCGGGAATGCGCACCTCGCGGACAATGGGAGCCGGTTTTTCCTGCTTCGGTGGCGCATTCTTCTTCGGGTAGCGGCTGGGACTACGTTGCACGTCCTCCCGTTTATTGCCACCGCCCTTGCGCCCGCTGCCGGATTTGCTGGCGCCGCGCTCCCGCGTCTTATCCCGATCACTATTAATGTGGAAGCGGGCCTTGGCCTCCTCCTCGAAGCTCTCCTTGCGTTCCACATCGCGCAGGGCTTCCTGGCGTTTTACCTCCAGTTCCGCCTGCTCCTGGCTGGCCTGCTTTTCCCGCTCCTGCTGCTTGGCCAACTCCTTCTGGGCGTTGGCGCGGGATAGCTCCTCCTCCCGCTGGCGCCGCTCCTGCTCCTGGGCCGCCATTTTCTTGGCCAGCTCCTCCTCCTGGGCTTTGCGCTGGGCCTCGGCTTCCGCCTTCAGCCGCGCCTCCTCCTCCTTGCGGGCGCGGCGCTCCTCCTCGGCCTTTTTCCGGGCCTGCTCCTGGACAAGCGCCTCCTCCTTCGCCTGGATTTCGCTCTGGCGCTGGGCGTCGGACTGGGCAATGCGCTGCTGTTCCGCCATCTGCTTGGCTAGTTCCAGCGGCGTCAGCTTCCGCTCCTTCGGCTTGGCCTCGCTTTTTTTGGCGGGCGCTTTGGCACTGCTGCCGGTTTTACGCTCCTTGCGCACCTCACCGCGCTTCTCGCCGCCCCGCACGCTCACCTTCGGCGCCGGCTTCTGAATTTTTATGTGGTTAATGAGACGACGCTTTTCATCGCTGCTTAATTCCAACTCGTCCTCGACGGAATTGACGGTAATGCCCACGGCCCGTAGGTCTGCGATAAATTTCTCCGGGCTGGCGCCATATTGTTTAGCTATATCTTTAACAAGCATCATTCATCTCCCTTGTCCTGCTCTTGCTGTTCCCGGGCCCTCATAATCAGTGCCGCCGCGTCCCGCTGGTTCATGGTGCTAATGTCCATGAGCTCGGCGGTGGACAGGTCGGCCAGCTGGGCCAGGCTGTTTAATCCTTCATTTTTTAAAGCGCCAATGATTTGGGCGCTGTCCCGCGGAAATAGGTCAACGATGAAATTTTCCAGCTCCTCCCCTTCCACATCTAAATTCTGCTGGAGCTGATAGTCCAGCGCCTTGTCCCGCAGCACTTCGGCCCGGTCGCCGGCGATTTCCGTTAGAAGTTCGTCGTCGGCCTCGGCCAGGGCCTCGGCACTGGCTAAATCATTTTCCCGCAGCTGCTCCATCAGCTCGTCGTCGATGCCGAGGAAGTGCTGCAAACCGGACTGCTCCTGGCTCTGGCGCTGTAAAAACAGCTGCTGGGGCGTAACGGTGATGGTCCAGCCGGTAAGCTGGCTGGCCAGCTTCACGTTCTGGCCCTCCCGGCCTACAGCCTGGGCATAGCGGTCGTCGGGCACGATGATTTCGATTTTTTTCTTCTCCTCCTCGCTGATGGTCTGAATTATCTGCGCCGGCGCCATGGCATTGCAGAGATACTCGCTAGGGTCATCGTTCCACAGCACAATGTCGATGCGTTCACCATTTAACTCATTGGTAACGCTCTGCACCCGTGAGCCGCGAATGCCCACACAGGCGCCCACTGGGTCGATGCGCGGGTCAAGGGTTTTCACAGCAATTTTTGCGCGCCGCCCCGGGTCGCGGGCCGCGCCCATGATTTCAATGTTACCGGCGCCAATTTCCGGCACTTCCACCTTGAACAGCTGCTTCAGCAATTCCGGGCTGGTGCGGGACAGCAGCAGCAGCTGGCCGCGCACGTCCCGATTAACCTTTTCCAAATAGCAGCGCACCCGATCGCCGATGCGGAGATTTTCCCGGGGAATGAGATGCTCCCGGCTAATGGACGCCTCCATGCCGTCCACGTCCACCAGCACCGTGCCCTTCTCGTAGCGGCGCACGATGCCATTGACCAGCGTGCCCTCCATGTGGGCGAATTGCAGGTAAATCTTCTCCCGCTCCGCCTCCTTAATCTTCTGAATGATGATTTGCTTGGCCAGCTGGGCGCTGATGCGGCCGAAGGGCTCGTTTTCAATGATTATTTCGTGGACGTCGCCGGCCTGCAGATTGGCCTTGGGGAATTCCACCGCCGCCACCATTTCCCGCATCTGCGCCTGGGGCCGCTCGAGGAAATCATCGTCGTCCACAATGAACCACTGGCGATAGGTAGTGTACTCGCCGCTGCGCTGGTCAATGCTGACGCGAATGGCCACCTCCTCTTCAAAGCGCTTCTTGGTGGCCGCGGCCAGCGCCGTTTCCAGCGCCTCAAAGACGGCGGCCTTGGGAATTTCTTTCTCGTTGGCCACCGCTTCAGCGATGGCAAGCACTTCCTTATGGGACATTCTTCACTCCTAGTCAAAGACCGGCACCAGCCGCGCCCGGTCCACATTGTCATAGTTAAAGGTAATTAGCTGCTGCTCCTTGCCAATCTGGCAGAGCAGCTGAATTTCCTCGCCCTGCACAGCTTGGATTAGGCCTTGGAACTTGCGGCGCCGCTCCAGGGGCGTTTTCAGCTGCACCTTGACCGGCTGGCCCGCAAATTTAGCGAAGTCGGCGGCGCTAAATAGCGGCCGGTCCAGGCCCGGCGACGACACTTCCAAGGTGTAAAAGCCCCCGATGGGGTCAGCCACGTCCAGCAGCGGATTCAATTGTTCCGTGGCCGCCACTATTTCGTCCATAGTGATGCCACCTTCCCGATCCAAATAGATGCGCAAAATGGGATTAACGGAATTCTGGTGATATTCCACCCCCACCAGTTCCAGGCCCAGCCCCTGAACCACCGGCGCACACAGATGAGCAATTTCTTCTTCTTTAGACATAGTCGCCTCGCTGTTTTTGGCAATAAAAAAAGCGCTTATTGCTAAGCGCTTCTAAAAATTCTGGAAGCGGGGGCTGGATTTGAACCAACGACCTT
>CAUSQL010000024.1:0-21150 GCA_963533935.1 uncultured Cardiobacteriaceae bacterium | reverse complement strand
CGGCGGCACCTTCTCCATCACCAACGGCGGCACCTTCGGTTCCATGCTGTCCACGCCGATTCTGAACCCGCCCCAGAGCGCCATCCTCGGCATGCACAACATCGTCGAACGGCCGGTGGCCGAGAACGGCCAGGTGGTGATTCGGCCGGTGATGTATCTGGCGCTGACCTACGACCACCGCATCATCGACGGCCGCGAGGCGGTGGGCTTCCTGGTGGCCATTAAGAACGCCCTGGAAGACCCGGCCCGCCTGCTGCTCGGCCTTTGATTCCCAGCCCGCTCCGGCGGGCTTTTTTATGGCGGCACCAAGTGGCAGCGGGGCTAGTGAGTATGGCCCTGTCGCCATGGTAATTGCCGACAACGGGGCGGTTGTTCGTCCTTCGGACTCACGCTTCTCCGGTATGTAATTAATGCATTAAATACATACAGGGGAAGCGCCCCGTTGTATTTAAACTGCCATTTACCGACGGCAGGGCGCTTTGACTGTAGGTAATTAGGGGTGGGACGGAAAGAAAAAGCGTTGGAAGTTGGCCTCGCTGGCGCGGCTAATTTCCGCCAGGGCTTCGCCGCGGATGGCCGCCAGCTCCGCCGCGATTATTGGAATCAGCTCCGGATAATTGACTGCCCCCTGGCGGCCGCAGAGGGGCTGGTCGGGGCCGTCGGTTTCCAGCAGGTAGCGGTCGGCGGGCAGTGTCGCCAGCTGGTGCCGCAGCCGCTGGGCCCGCGGGTAGCTGCAGGTGCCGCCGACGCCGACTAGGCCGCCCAGCTCCAGGATTTTTTGCAGCTGCACGTCGGAACCGGTGAAGCTGTGAATGACAAAGGCGCCGGCCCGCTCCCGCCGCAGCAGTTGCAGCACCTCCTCCAGGGCGCCGCGGCTGTGGATTAACAGCGGCAGGGCCAGCTCCCGCCCCAGGCCGATTTGCGCAATGAAGCAGCGGCGCTGGGCCGCCGGCTCCGGCCCGTTCCCGTCCAGGCCGCATTCACCTAACGCCACCGTGGCCGGCCGCCTTAAATATTTCTCTAACATATTCAAATGGGCCGGCTGGTGCTCCGCCTGGTAGAGCGGGTGCAGGCCGTAGGCGGGGAAGACGCCGGCCAGGTTCTCCAACTCGGCTACGGCGTCAAAATTTGCAGCACCGACGGTAAGGGCGATGACCCGGCCCACTCCGGCCCGCCGGGCCCGTGCCCAACAGGCGGAGGGACTGTCGCCGCTGACCAGCTGGGCCCGCGGGTCCTGGGCCAGCAGCTCCGTCCGGTAGTAGTCCAGATGGCAATGGCTGTCGCTGAAGGGCAGCATGATTTTCTCCTGCTTTATGGGTTTTAAATACAGCGGGGCGCTTTAGCTGTATGTAATTAAGGGCTTAAATACATACAGCTAAAGCGCCCTGCTGTCGGTAATTAATGGAAATGGGCCGTTGGGGCAGTAGGCCGCGTAAATTGCGGTTTTCTTTGACCGGTCTAAACCGGCTTCAGGTTATTTACCGACGGACGGGCGGTTGTTCGACCTAGCGGTCTCACTTCGCTGCGCTGCTGTTCGCTCCTGCGGGGCTCACTTCGCTTCGCTGCTGTTCGGCCTAACGGCCTTATGCTTTCTTACTGACGCTCGGGCGCTTCCCCTGTATGTAATTAAGGGCTTAAATACATACAGCTAAAGCGCGTAGCGCGTGAGACGGTCGAACAACCGCCCGTCTGTCGGTAAAAACCCATTTAATGCCTATTTACCGACGGCGGGGCGCTTTCCCTGTTTGTAAACGGCTATTGCTGCTCCGGCCCGCATTCTTCCCCCTGCATGCCCGCGCGCAGCGCCAGCAATTTGCTGTGGGCCGCGGCCCCCTGCGGCGGAGCACCGCCGTTGAGCCACAGGGCCAGCTCGTCGCCGGCCAGGCTGCCGGCCTTCTGCTTGAGGATTTTGCCCTGGCCGTCGATGAGGTAATTGGTCGGCGTGCCGCTGACCCGGTAGCGCTCGGCGGTAACTCCCAGCTGGTCGGCGGCCACCGGCAGCGTTAGGCCGTATTTACTGATAAAACCGGCCAGGGTGGGCCCATCGACGCCGTCCACGTTGATGGCCAGCAGGTCCACCGCCGCCGGCCGCACCGCCTGCATTTCCTTCAGTTCCTTAATGCACATGCCGCAGGTGGACGACCAGAAGGTCAGCAGCGTCGGCCGCTGCTTCAGCTTAACCACCTGCTCCTTGGCGTTCAGGGCAACGATGGCCGGGGCCGCGCCGCCGACCACCGCCTGGGCCGGTTCCTCCTCCTTACAGCCGAACAGGGCGAGGAGGGCAAAAAACATTAATTTTTTCATGTACTTATCCTTCAATGATGTGGCCGTGCTGCAAGCGAATGATGCGGTCGGTTTGTTGGCCCAGCTCCGGGTTATGGGTAACCATAACGATGGTGCGGCCCTGGCCGTGCAGCCGGCGGAAAATTTCCAAAACTATGGCCTCGTTCTCCGCGTCCAGATTGCCGGTGGGCTCGTCGGCAAAGAGTATCTGCGGCTCGTTAATCAGCGCGCGGGCAATGCACACCCGCTGCTGTTCGCCGCCGGACAGCTGCCGCGGCAGATGGTCGGCCCGATGGCCCAGGCCCACCTGCTCCAGCGCCGCCCGCGCCGCCGCCGGGTCGATGACGCTGTGGTAGTACTGGGCCAGCATGACGTTTTCACAGGCGCTCAGGTAGGGCAGCAGGTGAAATTGCTGGAAGACCAGGCCGATGGTGCGGGCGCGAAAGTCCCGCCGCGCCTCCTCGTCCAGGGCCGCCGCATCGGTGCCGTTTAGAAACAGCTTGCCTTCGCTGGCCGTGTCCAGGCAGGAAAGGATATTCATCAGCGTGGTTTTGCCGGAACCGCTGGAACCCATGATGGCGACGAACTCGCCGGCGGCCACGGCGATGTTGATGTCTTCCAGGGCGCTAACCTTGCCGAAGCGCTTGCTTAGATGTTCAGTGGCGATGATTTTGTCCATTTATGCTCCCTTAAGCACCGTTGCCGCCTGGAGGGAAAGAACGTTTTTCAGCGGGATAGCCACGGCGACGGCGGCCACCAGCAACGAGAGAAAGAAGGTCAGCGGCAGCACCGGCCAGCGCAGGGCCACCGGTGAATGGAACACCACCTGGCCCAGCAGCTGCGCCAGCAGCAGGCCGAGCAGCAGGCCGAGCACCACCGCCACCAGCGCCATAATCAGGGTTTCGCCGATGAGCTGACCCATGATGGCGCTTTTCCGCGCCCCAAGCGCCCGCTGTAGGGCGAATTCCCGCCGCCGTTCCTGGGTCATGGCGGTGAGGCTGCTGTTCACGCAGAGGCTGGAGAGCAGCAGGATAATCAGGCAGACCAGCCCCATTAAGCCTTTGATTTTATGGAGAATTTGCCCCTCGGCGGCGCTGACCTTGCGGATTGGGTGAATGTCCAGGTTCGGATACCGGCGGCTAAGTTTCTCCGCCAGGGCCGTAACTGCGTCGTTGTCGTTGGCCAGGGAGGCCAGGCCGTAGCTGATTTTGTCGCCGGCCTCGAGCCATTGCTGGGCCACGCGGATATTCACCACCATGACGCTGTCCATCACGTCGCCGCTTTCGATGATGCCCTTGATTTTAAAGGTTTTCTTTTTGCCCTCCTTCACCAGACTGATGGAATCCCCCAGGCCCAGCTCCAGCTGTTTGGCGAGATTTTTCCCCAGCATGGCGTTGCGGTCGTCGAAGGGCTGGGACACCCAAGCCCCCTCCACCTGCCAGTAGGGCACCAGCGGCGGCAGGGCGGGAAAGTCCACCCCCACCAGGGCCAGCGGTTCGCCCTCGCTGCGTGCCATGCCGTAGAGGTAGGGGCTGGCGGCGTGGAACAGCTGGGGCGGCAGGGCGGCGACGATGGCTTCGTAGTCCGCCAATTTAAAGCTGGCCTCGTTGGCGGAACCCAGGTAGAAATTGGCGCCGAAGGAGCGCAGTTCCCGGCTCATCTTCTCGTTGATGTCGAAGTAGAGGGCCGCCATGGCCGTAACCATGGCCGCGCCGATGGCCAGGGCGCCGATGATGATTAGGCTGCGCGCCCATTTCAGCCGCAGCGCCTTCAGGATTAATTGCCAGCGGAAATCAACGGTCATAGAGCACCTCGATGGGCACGCGGCGATTGATGGCCCGCACCGGGAAGAAGGTGCCGAGCAGGCTGATGAGCAGCGCCGCCAAAACCACTACCGGCACCACGATGAAATTAAAGGTGAAGGGCGCCGCGAACAGGGCCTGGCCGATGAAATAGGCCAGCAGCGCCCCGGCCAGGCAGCCGAGCAGGCCGCCCAGCAGCGCCAGCAGCAGCCCTTCCCCGTAGAAGAGCAGGGCAATCTGCCAGGTCTTCGCGCCGAGGGCGCGCATAAGGCCAATTTCCCGGCTGCGGGCCATGATACCGCTGCTGGTTAAAGAACCGATGCCCATGGCCGCCGCCAGCAGCGCCGCCAGGCTACAGACGATGAGCAGCAGCTGAATCTTGCCGATGATTAAACCCTCCGAGGCGGCCACCTGCCACAGGGGCTTCACCACCGCGCCGGGAATCGCCTCTTCCAGCTGGTGGGCGATGGTGGACACGTAGGCGGTGCAATACCACTGATCGTACTGCTTGGCGTCCAGGGCGGAAGGGTTCTCGTGGGCCTTGCGCGATAAATCGTTCTCCGGCACGGTCATGGCCGCCACCTGAATGGCGCTGATTTTATCCTTCAGCCCCAGCAATTCCTGCAAGGGCGCCAGCGGCAGCACCAGCTGATTGTCCTGCTCGGCGCCGCTGCTGACGATGCCGACGATTTTCCCCCTTAAGGTTTTAGCCGGTTCCGCCGTGGAGGCCAGCGGCAGCTGCTGGCCCAGCGTCCAGCCCCGCGCCTGGGCCAATTTCACCCCGGCCAGCAGTTCCACGGTCTCACCGCTCTGCCAGCGGTCCGCGGGCCAGGCGCCCTGAATCTGCCAGAAGGCGCTGACGGCTTTCTGGCCCGTGTGGAAATTCTTGTCGTCGGCCAGCGGCAGCGGCGCGTCGAAGTAGGTACCGAGGGCGCTGGTCTCCTGGCCGGCTACCGCAAGCTTGCCGCGCAGCAGCGGCGCGAAGCCGAAGATATTGTTGCGCCAGAAGATGTCCATCACCGCCGGCAGGGATTTCTGCTCCAGGTAATACTGCTCGCCGGCCATGTCCGCCGGCAGCAGGGCGCCGCCGGCCGGCTCCACGAGAATGTTCGCCCCGTAGGACTTCAGTTCCTTGGACATCTTGTCGCCGATGTCCACGGAGACCGCCAGCAGCCCGGCGATGAGGGCGGCGGCGAGAAAGATGGTGGCCAGGGCCAGGGATTTACGGCCTAAATCCTGGCGCCACTGCTGCCATAGCATGCGAAAAAACATAGAACTCCTTGATAATTACCGACATGGGGGCGGTTCTTCGCAACTTTGTTGCTCAGGCGCCCGGCGTTTTTACAAACGTCCGGGCGCTTTACCTGTATGTAATTGTGCTTTAAATACATACAGGGGAAGCGCCCCGTTGTTTGTTTAATCCCTAACATAGGCCTTGGGGTCGTCCAGGAAGCGCTGGTAATTGGCCTCGCTGTGGAAGAAATAGGTCTGGGTACCGTAGCTGTAGCGGAAGGGCGCGGTGGTGTTCTTCAGCGGCTGCCCGTCCACCGGGTCGCGCACTTCAATTTCCAGCACCGTTTTAAACAGGGTCAGCCCCTGCTCCAAACCCTTGCGCGGCACGCGGATTTCCCGCTCGTCCATCTGCCAGCCGACGATGGGCACCGGATTACAGCCGCCGGCCTTGCCCACCGCCGGCCGGTACAACCGCACGCCGCAGGACACGCAGACCACCTGGTCGTCCACCAGGGCGTAGCCGGTGTCGCCGCAGAGCAGGCAGGCGTCGAAGACCACCGCCGGCGCCCATTCGTCCTTAAAGCGATTGACCACGAAGAAGCGCACCAGCTTGCCCTCGGGGGAAACCCAGCCGAAGCGGTGCAAATCGTTGTCCTTAAAGGGTTCGATGGGCAAATGGATAAAGCCGTCCGCCGCCAGTTCCACCCGCTTGGCCTCGGACAGGGCCGGCGGCCGCGACGCCACCAAATCCCAGTGCAGCGCCGTGGCAAGCACCAGCGCCAGGGCCGCGGCCGCCTGGAGGCAGAGGCGGCGGCTGCCGTTGTACTCCGCCAGGGCCAGCCGGCCAGCGACGGATTTTTTCTCGTCAATGGCCCGCCAGCGCCGGGCCCGCGGTCGGTGCGCGAAGCAGTAGGCCCAGAGAAGTGCCATAAAGCCCACTGCCACGGCCAGGTAGCCCACCCAGCTGCGGGCGTATTCGGCGCGGGCGAGGAAGCGCAGCTGGCCGGAGCTGATTTCCAGCCATTGCAGCTTAATGGCCGCCAGCTGTAAATCGGCGCCGAGCCAGACGAGCCATACGGCCAGGTTCACCAGCACCAGCAGGGTGGCCAGGGCCAGCCAGGGCCGCCGCGACAGCTGCGCCTTTAACACGTACAGCCACAGCACCAGCAGCGCCGACAGCAGCGCCGCCGCCAGCACCGCAAAGCAGTGCAGAATGAAATCCGTATTAACCACGCTGCTGCTGGAAAAGGCGCTCATCACCGGCGCGGCGAAGAAGGGGCCGCCGCTCAGGTAGCCGGCGGCACACCAGAGCAGGAGGCCGGCGCCGGGGCCGCGGCAGAACCAGTAAATCAGGGCGCAGAACAGCAGCAGCAGCCGGCCGAGGGCGAAGTAAAACAGTGCCTTGGCGCCGCTGGGCAAAGTTAAGACCGTCAGAGCGGCGAGGGCGAGGCCGCCGATGAAGGCCAACAGCAGGGCCGTGGGGCGGGGGCGGGCCCGGCCGCTGGCGCTGAGGGCGCCGGCCATCATCAGGTTCAGCCAGAAGCAGCGTATGAAAAGGGAGAAAAATAGACTCATGGAAAATCTTGGGGAATTACGTTAATGCGATAGATTAGCATTAGGCACCCGAAATTAAGAAATACAAACGGGAAAAGCGCCCCGCTGCCGGTTAATTGGGTGAATTAACATACAACGGGGCGCTTCCCCTGTAGGTTTAAAACCTAAATAAACATACAGCTAAAGCGCCCGTCCGTTTGTAAATCCATTAAATGGGTGTGGCAAGAATGCCGGTTGGACGGGGGAGAGGATTTAAGTGTGAGAACGTGGCGCCTAAATCCGCGCGTCATTACGGTAATTGGGGCTTTAATGTGTTCGTTGCCTGCATTAAGCCTTTAATTTACAAACGGATAGGCGCTTCTTCGCTACGCTCAGGTGCTGCGCGTTCTTCGCTACGCTCAGGTGCTGCGCGTTCTTCGCTACGCTCAGGTGCTTCGCGTTCTTCGCTGCGCTCAGGTGCTGCGCGTTCTTCGCTCCTTTTGAGCTCAGGCGCCCACTGTCTTACAAACATACGGGCGCTTCTCCTGTATGTAAATTAAACATAAATACATACACGGAAAGCGCCCGTATGTTTGTAAAAGACCTTTTAAGGCGTATTTACAAACAGACGGGCGGTTGTTCGACCTAGCGGTCTTACGCGCTACGCGCTTCCCCTGTAGGTATTATTTTTATTCCTCGCCGATGAAGTTTTAACCATCGGCTACCAAATTTATTCCTCGCCGATGAAGTTTTAACCATCGGCTACCAAATTTATTCTTCGCCGATGAACTCTTCAATCTCCAGCTGGTAGCCGGACACCGCCGTTAATTTGTAGGGCGCCGACAGCAGCCGCATCTTGCGTACCCCCTGGTCGATGAGAATCTGCGCGCCGAGGCCGTAGCTGCGCAGGTGCTGCTCCTCGGACGGCCGCGGCGGCCGCTGGCCGTGGGCGAAGCCGTGCATGCGGCTGAGAATGTCCTGGGGCTCCTGGCCGTCGTCGATGACCACCAGCACGCCGCTGTCCTCCCGGGCCAGCCGTTCCAGCGCCTGGGTCAGGGAGAAATTCCGCTCGGGCAGGCGACCGTGGAATAAATCCGTCAGCGCGTTCTGCACGTGCACCCGCACAAAGGTGGGCCGGGTGCCCTCGATTTTCCCCTTGGTCAGGGCGTAGTGCAGCCGCTGGCGGTCGAAGATGGACTGGTAGGCGGTCAGGGAAAAATTACCGAACTCCGTCGGCAGCTCGCACTGGGACAGGCGCATCACCGTCTGTTCCCGGCTCAGCCGGTAGCTGATTAAATCGGCGATGGTGCCAATCTTAATGTTGTGCTCGGCGGCGAAGCGCTCCAGCTGTGGCCGCCGCGCCATGGAACCGTCCTCGTTGAGGATTTCCACAATCACCCCCGCCGGCCGCAGCCCCGCCAGCCGCGCCAGGTCCGTGCTCGCCTCCGTATGGCCGGCGCGCACCAGCACGCCGCCGTCCTTGGCGACGATGGGGAAGACGTGGCCCGGCTGCACCAGGTCGCTGGGCTGGGCGTGCTCCGCCGTGGCCACTTTAATGGTGTGGGCGCGGTCGGCGGCGGAAATGCCGGTGGTTACGCCGCTGGCCGCCTCGATGGAGACGGTGAAATTGGTGTGAAAGGGCGAGCTGTTCTGGCCCGCCTGGTACCAGAGCTTCAGCTGGTCGTTGCGCGCCTGGTCGATGGTTAAACAGATGAGGCCGCGGCCGTAGCGGGCCATGAAGTTGATGGCCTCCGGGCTGATGAACTCCGCCGCCATGACCAAATCACCCTCGTTCTCCCGGTCTTCGTCGTCCATGAGTATGACCATGCGGCCGGCCCGGATTTCCGCAATTAATTCTTCCGTGCTGTTCAATGCCATTAGAAACCCGCCTTCATTAAATCTTCCAAACTTAACGGCTTGTGGTCGCTGTCGCGGCGCAGCAGCCGTTCCACGTAGCGGGCGATTAAATCCACCTCCAGATTGACCCGCTGGCCCTCCTTGTAGGAACCCAGGGTGCTGTGTTCGCTGGTGTGGGGAATGATGTTCACCTGGAAGCGGTCGTCGGCGACGCCGTTCACAGTCAGGCTGATGCCGTCGATGGCGATGGAACCCTTAACCGCCACATAGTGGGCGATTTCCTTGGGCATGCGGAATTCCAAGCGTTCGCTGCGGCCCTCGTCCCGGCGGCTCAGCAGCTGGCCGACCCCGTCCACGTGGCCGCTGACCAGATGGCCGCCCAGCGGTTTGCTCAGGGTTAGGGCCAGTTCCAAATTGACCGGCTGGCCCAAGGCCAGTTCGCCCAGGGTGGTGCGCTCCAGGCTCTCCTTGGACACGTCGGCGCTGAAGTTCTGCGGCCCCAGCTGGCGCACGGTCAGGCAGACCCCATTGACGGCAATGGAATCGCCAAGGCGCACGGTGGAAAAATCTATGGTGGGGGCGGCGATGACCAGGGTCTGGTCGCTGCCGTGGTCGTGGCGCTCCTGTAGAGTGCCCAAATTTTCAATGATTCCTGTAAACATCGGTTTTAAAGGTTAATTTGACGTCGCCGGCCAGTTCACGGCAGTGTTCCAGCCGAAAATTTATTCTAGCAGATAGCTCTTCCAGCAAGGGCAGCTGCACCAGCGGCCGCGCCTGGGGGCCGAGCAGGCAGGGGGCGTAATAAATGACGAGCCGCTGCACGAGATTTTGCCGCAGCAGGGCACCGGCCAGGGTCGGCCCCGCCTCCACCCAGAGATTGTTTAAACCCCGTTCACCCAAGTAATCCAGCAGGGCCGCCAGGTCCACCCGGCCGTCCTTCGCCGGGAAGTTCCGAAATTCGTAGAACTCGCCCCGCTCTTCGCCGCCGTGCAGCTGGGCGATGAGCAGCGGGCTGGAATCCGTGAACAGCCGTAAATCCTTAGTAAGGCGGCCCTGGCCGTCAATGACAATGCGCAGCGGTTCCCGGCGCGGTAAATCGGTGGCGTGGCGCGCCGTCAGCAGGGCGTTGTCCTGAATAACCGTGCTGCTGCCGGCGAGAATCCCATCGCTGGCCAGCCGCTGTTCGTGCACGTCGCGGCGCGATTCTGCGTTGGTCAGCCACTGGCTCTGGCCGTTGGCCAGGGCGGTGCGGCCGTCCAGCGACGCGGCCAGCTTCACCGTGAGCAGTGGCCGGCCCGTAGTGATGCGTTGAAAAAAGCCCGCGTTCAACGCCCGGGCCTCTCCTTCTAAAAGGCCGCAGTGCACCGTAATGCCCGCCTCTTTCAGCAGGGCCACGCCGCGGCCGGCCACCAGCGGATTCGGGTCCAAACAGGCCACCCACACTTCTTTAATGCCCGCTTCAATTAATGCCAGGGCGCAGGGCGGGGTGCGCCCCTGGTGGGCGCAGGGCTCCAGGCTTACATAGGCCACGGCGCCGCGGGCCCGGCCGCCCGCTTCCCTTAACGCATTAACCTCGGCGTGGCCCTCGCCCGCCCGGCGGTGAAAGCCCTGGCCGACGATTTCCCCGTCGCGCACCAGCACGCAGCCCACCCGCGGATTCGGCGCCGTGGAATAAAGGCCGCGGCGAGCCAGGGCCAAAGCCAGGGCCATGAAGTGTGCGTGGTCGGCCATTAGAGGATAAAGCGGCTTAAATCTACATTTTGCGCCAGCTCGGTCAGATGCCTGTCCACGTAGGCGGCGTCAATGGTCAGCGCTTCGCCGCTGGGCCGGTCCGGCGCCTCAAAGGAAAGATTCTCCAGCAGCCGCTCCATCAGCGTGTGCAGCCGCCGCGCGCCGATGTTCTCCGTGCTCTTATTCACCTGATAGGCCAGCTCGGCGATGCGCCGCACGCCGTCGGCACTGAATTCCAGCTTCAGCCCCTCCGCCGCCAGTAGCCCCTGGTACTGCTTCAGCAGGCTGTGGTCGGTGTCGGTGAGGATTTTCTCGAAGTCGTCCACGGTGAGCGCGTCCAGCTCCACCCGCACCGGCAGCCGGCCCTGCAATTCCGGGATTAAATCCGAGGGCTTGGCGAAGTGGAAGGCGCCGGAGGTGATGAACAGAATGTGGTCGGTCTTAATGGTGCCGAAGCGGGTGTTCACGCTGGAACCCTCGATGAGCGGCAGCAAATCCCGCTGCACCCCTTCCCGGGACACGTCGCCGCCGTGGTCGGAGCGCTTCGCCACCTTGTCGATTTCGTCGATGAAGACGATGCCATTCTGTTCGGCGTTTTTAATGGCCCGCTCCTTAATTTCCTTATCGGAGATGAGATTGTCCTCCTCCTCCTCGGCCAGCCGCAGCAGCGCCTCGCCGATGGTCAGCTTCTGCTTCTCCCGCTTGTTATTCAGCCGCTCGAAGGACTTGAAGAACTCGTCCATGCGCTCGCCCATTTCCTCGTTGAAGGGAATGGCGGTCATTTCCACCGGCTCGCTGTCCGCCTTCAGCTCCAGCTCGATGATTTCGTTATCCAGCTCGCCGCGCACCACCTTTTCCCGGTAGGACTTGCGTGCCACATTGTTTTCATTGGAACCGGGCACCAGCACGTCCAGCACCCGGTTTAAGGCGTTTTCCTGGGCGCGGGTCTTCACCTCCCGCTTGGATTTTTCCCGCTCCAGCTTGAGGGAGGCGCTGATGAGGTCGCGGACGATGGAATCCACGTCGCGGCCCACGTAGCCCACTTCGGTGAATTTGGTCGCTTCCACCTTAATGAAGGGGGCGTTGGCCAACTTGGCGATGCGGCGGGCAATCTCCGTCTTGCCCACGCCGGTGGGGCCAATCATGAGAATGTTCTTCGGGGTAATTTCGCTGCGCATGGGCTCGGGCACCTGCTGGCGGCGCCAGCGATTGCGCAGGGCGTTGGCCACGGCGCGCTTGGCCTTGGTCTGGCCGATGATGAAGCGGTCAAGCTCTTCAACTATCTCTCTAGGAGTCATACTTAATTTAGCTAGATTGGTAGACATGATGATTACAGGCTGTCGGTGATGATGTTGTGGTTGGTGTAAACGCAGATGTCAGCGGCGATGTTCAGGCTCTTCTCCACAATTTCCAGGGGCGAAAGCTCCGTGTTGCGCACCAGCGCCCGCGCCGCCGAGAGGGCGTACATGCCGCCGGAGCCGATGGCGGCAATCTGGTCTTCCGGCTCGATGACGTCGCCGTTGCCGGTGAGAATCAGCGTGTTCGCCTTGTCGGCGACGATGAGCAATGCCTCCAGCCGCCGCAAAGCCCGGTCCGTGCGCCAGTCCTTGGCCAGCTCCACTGCGGCCCGCAGCAGCTGGCCGTCCTGTTCCTCCAGCTTACTTTCAAAGCGTTCAAAGAGGGTAAAGGCGTCGGCGGTGGCGCCGGCGAAGCCGGCCAGAATCTGATTGCGGTACAGGCGGCGCACCTTGCGGGCGTTGGCCTTCATCACCGTATCGCCGAGGGACACCTGGCCATCGCCGGCAATGGCCACGGCGTTGCCGCGGCGCACGCACAGAATGGTGGTGCTGTGGGCGTTAAAACTTGTTGTCATAGCGGTTCCTTGAAAAAGAACTTCATGGGGCCCGGCCACCGCTTTTTCAATTTTATGGACAGGAAAGCCGTCCTCGGGCACCATGCCGCCATGAAAAAATTAACCGCCCTTTTCCTCGCCCTGGCGCTGCTGGGCTGCGACCGCAGCCACAGCCAAATCTACGTGCGTTCCGGCCTCACGGCCCAGCAGCTGCGCTATGTGAACGGCGTCGCCCAGGAGTACGGCCAGCTGAATTTCACCATTCACACGCTGCTGACCGACGTCTACGCCAATCCGAACCCGACCACCGCCGCCCGCCACATGGTCTGGGTGGAAATTCCCATCTGGCGCCTGAAGAACGGCCAGAAGGTGCCTGGGAAAACCCGCATTCAGGTGTTCCATCTGCTGGCGCCGGAGGTGCACGCCATCTTCACGGAGATTTTCCACGGGCCGGAACGCTTTCCCATTAAGGAAATTGGCGGCTTCCAGTGGCGCCGCGGCAATCTGCGCAGCCTGCACAACTACGGCCTGGCCATCGACATTAATCCCCAGGAGAACCCGCAAATCAGCCAGGACGGCCGGGTGCTGGTGGGGGAAAGCTGGCAGCCGGGCCTCAATCCCTACTCCATCACGCCGAACGGCGACGTGGTGCGGGCCTTCACCCGCCGGGCCTGGGTCTGGGGCGCCAACTTCCGGCGGCCGGACTACATGCACTTCGGCTTCTACGAAAATAAATCGCGGGTGCCCTTCAAACGCCGCTAGCCCGTGGATTTACAAACATAGGGGCGCTTTACCTGCATGTATTTAATGCCTTAATTACATACAGGTAAAGCGCCCGAGCGTTAGCGAGGAAGCGTGAGCCCGAAGGGCGAACAACCGCCCGAGCGTTAGTGAGGGTGCGTGAGCCGACGCAGGGGGCGAAAAACCGCCCCGTTGTTGGTAATTAACGAATTGGGCTGGGAAATTCCTGACTTATTCAGATAGTTTCGGATTCCTTCCCCATCAATAGTTTCAGCATGTAAAAATAATCATTTCCTGTACTAAAATTGATTTTCTCCCCGATTTAAATATTTGATAATGTCATTAATCGGGGCATTATCATTAGTAATATTTACATGATTATTCCATTCCTAAAATAGTAAAATTTGTTTGATTTCTATTCATAATTAATTCAACTCCCATGAATTCCGTAGTAAGTTCTCCGCTATTAATGAATTTAAAGATAATATCTTTTATTTCTTCTATATCATTATCAGTCGGATGTATCTTATTCCCAGATATATCTACAACAATAGATTCCTTACCATCCATCATAACCTTAGCAACGAATTTTTTTGTAAAAAGGATATATTTATTAAGTAAATAAGGATCATCAGAATCAAGAGGACCCGATGGCAATGGAATTAAAATAAGTAAATTATTATCTATTTTGTAGCAACTGTTAAGACGATAATATTCACGCTCACCATAGGGTGAATCATCTTCATCATCTCTTAGTAGATATTCTATGTTTGATATATTTATTGTATATCTAGGATAAGCTCCACTTTTTCTAATTTCATCTAATGTTTTTATGTATCTTTGGTCGAAAAAATTAGTAAACTGTTTACTATCTATGTGGGTTTTAATACTATTCATGAATTAATTCCTTTGTAAATATAAAAAGTATTTATTGATTCAAATCTAGCTTTAATACATATACAACTTCTTTCTGTCATTATAAATGAATAAATATGAAAACTATTTCATAACTTAATGCATAAAATTAACTACATCAAAATCATCTTTGTATTTCACATTTGCTATTAATGCTTGCTCGTACATACTGCCAACCGCTATTTTCTACATAGCTGATTAATACATTATCTTGATTGCAACATTAGCAATTGATTTACCTGTTAATAAAGATTCAATTCTATGTTTTTTAAAATTAACTTCTCTTTGATTTCCAACGCAATGGCGGCGTAATTCTCCGCCCGGCGGCGCGCCCCAGCCTAGGCCAGCAGTCGCGGGGTTCCGTGCCGCTTTCATCACTGGGAATACATTTATACCGACGGACGGGCGCTTTGGCTGTATGTAAATCAGACCTCTTCCAGCTGTTTGAAATAGTGCCGTAGGTACTCGTCGAAGGGCTCCTGGTGCTGGGCCGCCGCCTCCGCCGCTTCAAAGTCCCGCAGCGACTGGGCCGCCAGCGCCTTGAGCTTTTCCTCCTTGTCCGAAAACAGCGGTTCCTGGAACTGCTGCCGGTATTGCCGCGCCAGATGCAGGCCCCAGTCGATGAATTCCTGGCCCTGCAACTCCCGCAGCAGCCGCTGGCTCGGCAATTCCTCCCGCTTCAGCAGCGCTTCCACCGCCACCTGGTGCTGCTCGCCCAGCGCCTCGGCCACCGGCAGAATCTGCCGCAGCAGCGCCTGCGCCCACTCGCGAATGGGCCGCCGGTGGCCCCGGTCGTACAGCTCGATGTCCGGCCGCAGGCCGCAGCAGGCGGTGCGCAGCCGGTTGGTGTTCTGCTCGTTGAGGTCGCGGCTGCCGAAGGCCGGCGTCGGATTTAGAAAGGCCCACAGCATGAGCGCCTCGATGACCCGCATTTGCTCAATGCTGATGCCGCAGGGGTCGTAGGGGTTCACGTCCAGCAGCCGCAGCTCCACGTAGCCGATGCCGCGGTTGCGCAGAGCGACGCTGGGCAGCTCACCGCGGCGGCCCACCTGCTTCGGCCGCGCGGCGGTGTAGTACTCGTTTTCAATTTGCAGAATGTTCACGCTAATCTGCTTGTAGGAACCGTCGGGATTCTTTAGGCCCAGATATTCGTAGGCCGGCGCCGGCGTCATTACCGCACTGATTAAATCGTTCACGTAGCTTTCCAGATTGTCGAAGCTGACGGCGAAATCCACCTTGTTCTGGTAGCCGAGATTGCTCATGCGCAGGGTGGTGGCGTGCTCCCAGCCCAGGGTGGATTCGCTGAAGCGGTTCAGCCGCCCCTGGGCCGGCGTAAAGCTGCGGTCTACCACCGGCGAGGCGCCGTAGAGATAGCAGACGAGCCAGGAAATCCGTTGCAGGCTGCGCAGCTGGCCCATGAAGCGCTGGTTGCGGAAGGCGCAGTTGTCCTCCACCCCCTCCAGCTGGGCCAATTCTTTAAATAGTTCCGCCGGCGGTGAATAGTTGTAGTGAATGCCGGCAATCATCTGCATGGGCCGGCCGTAGCGGTGGGCCAGGCCAATGCGGTAGAGACGGCGAATCCGGCCGGAATTGCTGCTGCCGAAGTGGCCGATTTCTATGTCCTCCTCCGCCGGCAGCCGGCAGGGCATGGAGGCGGGCCACAGCAGCTCGTCGCCGATGTGCTGGGCGCAGAATTGGTGCAGCGCCTTCAGTTGGTCGTAGGCCCGTTCCACGCCGGCGCTGGCGTCGGTTACCAGCTCCAGCAGGGCTTCGCCATAGTCAATGGTGATGTTCGGGTGGCTGTAGGCGCTGCCGAGGGCGCGCGGGTGGCGGCTGCGGGCCAGCTGGCCGTTGCCGTCGCAGCGCAGGCATTCCCGTTCGATGCCGATGAGGCCGCCGCGCAGGGTGAATTGTCCGTATTCCATGGTTCCTCCCGATTATTAAAGGGATTCACTATAGCCCATCCGCCGAATTTAGTTACCTAAAGGCCAAAATACATGCAGGGGAAGCGCTTCCATGTATTTAAAAGTTCCGGCAAGAGGATAAAATTCCCCCATGAAGAAAAAGTACTACGGCGGGCTGCTGGCCCTGCTCTGCACCATTAACCTGACGCTCATCTGCTGGCCGCCGCGCACCAGCCTCATTAATTTCCGCTGGCAGGTGCAAAACATCACCATCGACAATGGCGACTGGCATTTAGCCCTGAATAAACAAGGCGACCGCTGGCTTTTGGACGGGGAGGAAATCGACCAAGAGCTGCTGGAGCGGCTACTGGAGCGGCTGGTCTATCACTGCGACCAGCGCTACGGCCGCGACGAATTCATCTCCCAGCTGCCACCCCTGCCGCTGCGCTTCAGCGTCGATGGCCATTCCTTCCAGGTGCTCGCCTACAACCAGGCCAGCCAGCGCTACGGCATGCAGGACGAAAAACACGTGTACCTGTGCCGGCCGGAGCTGTTCAGCACCCTGAGCACCAAGAAGGCGGACTGGCTTAGCCCAGCAAGCGTAGCAGCTGCTTCAGGGCGAATTTCACCTCCCGGCAATAGCGCTGCACCGCATAGGAGCGCTTCTTCCGGTGAGTAATCCAAATGCCGATGTTGTTGCGCCGCAGCTGGTAGCTGAGGGCAAAGGCGTTATCGCCGCGGGGCAGGAAGATTAGGCTCGGCAAATCACAGTTATGGCTGATGTTAAGGCAGGGAATTTCCTGGTAATGCTTGCTATGGAAGAAGTCGATGTCCAGGTGCTTCTGCCGCGCCAGCAGTTCCAGCGCCTGCAGGTAGCGGTAGGGGTTTTCGCTGCCCAGCCGCCGCTCGTACTCCGCCACGTAGTCCTGCCATAAATCCTTAACGTCGTCCTCCTCCTCGGCGATGGCCTCGGCCAGCTCGATGGCCTCCCGGGAGGTGAGCTGCACCCGCTGGTTCAATTCCCCCCACTGCAGCCCATTGACGCTGCGAATCGTCTTCAAATTGCGCCACTGGGCGTACTGGAAGGCGATGGCCAGCAGCGGCTGCACCCCGACCCGCTCCAGGGTGTGGCGTGCGTCGTCGGTTAAAAACAGGTCGCTGTTGCTGCAGTAATAGCTGTCCGCCTCCCGCTCGTAATCCTCCAGCAATTCATTGATGTGCTCTTCCAGCTGCGGCGTCAGCTGCCAGCTGAGCCGCCGCGCGGCCAAATCCGCCGGCAGTTCATTGCGCCGGTCAAAGTCCTGGCGGTCAAAGTAGTCCTGGGTCAGCTGTAGCAGCTGCGCCAGGGTCTCCGGATTGGCCCAGGTGGTTTCGCTGTGGAGAAAATAGCGCTCGTCCACCGTGTTGCAGCAGTAGCTGATGGGCTTGTAGCTGAAGAAATTCTCGTAGTCCTTAAAGGCGGCGCCGATGAGGCCGTCGTGCAGGTCGTTCTGGTGAAAATCCTCCAGGGCCACGGAAAACCAGGCGTCCTTGACCAGCTCCAGCTGCTCCCGGTTGTGCTCGCTGTGGCGCAGCTGTCCCTTTAGCGCCTGAAACTCCTGCTCCGGCACGAAGGAATAGGCGGTGAAGGGCAGGTCGCTGCTGTCCGGGTGCTGGCCGTGCACGATGTTGTAGAGGGTGTTTTCAATCTGCACCGGGTTGGCGGTGCGGCCGGCGCCGTCGCTGGCCTGGAGCAGCCAGCAGTTACCCTTGTGGAGAAAGAGGAAATGGCGGTTTTCCACCCGCGTCAGGGCCTTGGCCGTGGCCAGGCCGTGGAGAATGGGCCAGCGGTCGCTGTGGAAGCGGTGCAGCCGCAGCAGCGCCGCAATGAAGTGGGCCAGCCGCTTCAGGCCGCTCTGGCTGGAACGCCAGTCGATGAGGCAGGCCAGATTGTTCTGCAGAATGTTCTGGCTGCGGAGAAAGCGCTTCTCCTCGAAGTCAAAGCGCTGCCACTGGGCCAGTTCGTCCTTCTTCAGCAGTCCGTCCAGCTGCGCGGTGAGTGGCGCCACCTGGCGCACCAGGCTCGTGCAGTCCAGGCTGGCGTTGTTGCGGGTGCTCTCGTCAGAGAAGGGCTCCAGCCATTGCTGGTATTCCTCAAGGAGTTCGTTTAAGGGAGTCATATAAATACAGGATAAGCGCCCGGGTGTATTTAAATGCCGCGCCGTTGCAGCTTGAGAAACTGCACGATGTAGGCGGACAGCTCTTCCACGGACTTATCGGTGGTGTTGGCGAAGGGAATGTTATGGGTGCGGAAGATGGCCTGGGCGTCGCGCAGCTCGCCGACGCAGGTTTCCAGCTTGGCATAGGCGGAATTGGGCCGCCGCGCCTGGCGTATGGCCTGGAGCCGCTCCGGCTGGATAGTCAGGCCGAAGAGCTTATTTTTATAGGGGCGCACCATGGCCGGCAGGTCGGTGCTTTCTAAATCCTCCTCGGTCAGCGGGTAGTTGGCGGCGCGCAGGCCGTACTGCATGGCCATGTAGAGGCAGGTGGGGGTTTTGCCGCTGCGGGACACGCCCATGAGAATCACGTCCGCATTCTGCAATTCCCGGTCGCTGACGCCGTCGTCGTGGTTGAGGGAAAAATTCACCGCCTCCATGCGCGCGTCGTAGTTCTGCTGGTTGTTAATGCCGCGGATGCGGGCGAGGGAATAGCTGGGGGCCTGGCCGATGACCGCGGACAATTCCGGCAGAAAGGTGTCGAAGAAGCTGATGGTCAGCGCCGCCGTGTTGTGGAAGATGTCCATGATTTCCTTATTAATGATGGAGGCGAAGATGATGGGCCGCGGCCCGCTGGCGGCGGCGGCGTTAATCTTGCCGGCGATTTTCTCCGCCCGCTCGCGGCTGTCCACGAAGGAGTGCATGGAGGATTGGAATTCCTGCTGCGGGAATTGGTAGAGCAGGGCCTTACCCATGGCTTCGGTGGTCAGGCCGGTGCTGTCGGAAACGAAAAAGATGGCGCGCATGGCGTACTCCAAAGGCTGAAAAGCCAATTATGGCGCTGGGCTAGGCTGGGATAAAGGGGGCGAAGATTAATTACAAACAGACGGGCGCTTCTCCTGTATGTAATTAGGGCGCTAAATACATACAGGGGAAGCGCCCGTACGTCGGTAAAGATACGGTGAGACCGTCAGGTGGAAGAACAACGCAGCGAAGAAGAGCGTAGCGCTGAGCGCAGCGACTGGCGAAGCCAGCGACCGAGGGGAGAAGAACCGCCCCTCTGTTTGTATGGCTATAATTTTGCAACTTCCACTGGAGAATTCCATGGCGCAATTTCTCAATAGCCCCAAATTAGACAAAATGACCGCCAGCGAGCGACGCTTCTACGATTTATTAAAGAATAAGCTCGATGACGACTATCTGGTCTGGTACGACCTGCCCAGCCCCGGCCCGCGAATCCGCTATCCGGATTATCTGATTTTTCACCCCCAGCGCGGCCTGCTGGCCATCGAAATTAAAGGCTGGCCCCACACGAAATTGATTGAAGCCAACCGGGAACAGGTATTTTTACAGCTGGAAAAGGGCGGGCCGCAGACGGTTCTAGCCAATCCCATCGCCCAGGCGCGGGACACCCTATTGCCCTTCATCAGCTCCCTGCAACGCAACCCGCTGCTGCTGCACCGCACCGGCAAGTATCAGGGCAAGCTGCTGCTGCCCTGGGGCTACGGCTGCGTGCTTAGCAACTGCGAACGGGCGCGCATGCCCGCCGATATCGACGAGTCTTTAGAACCGAGTAAAACCCTCTACCGGGAAGATTTAGACCCGGCCCAGGCCGCCGCCAGCTTCCGCGCGCGGCTGGACGAATTCTTCCCCTACCGCTTCCCGCTGGCCTTGAGCACGGAACAGATTAATCACGTGCGCGCCGGCCTCGTCTCGCAGGTCATCATTAACCGCCAAGAGGTGGTCTTCGACGACCGGGATTTAATCCGGGAATGGCCCGAGGAAATCCGCCTGCTTGACTTGGAACAGGAACAGCTGGCCCACAGCCTCGGCGACGGCCACCGGGTCATTCACGGCGTGGCCGGTTCCGGTAAGACCCTGATTCTGCAGCATCGCGCCCTTCAGCTGGCCCGGGAGTCGGCCGCGCCGGTGCTGGTGGTCTGCTACAACAAGGTGCTGGCGGCGCGGCTGCGGCAACGGCTGCAGGGCCAGCCAAACATTGAGGTGTGGCACTTTCACGGCCTCTGTAGCGAACTCAAGCGGCGCCATCGCCTCAACCTGTTTGGCACCTTCGAGGAACTGCCGCCGCAGCTGGCGGCGACCCTGGCCGCCGGTTACTGGTCGGAACGCTACGGCGCCGTGCTCATCGACGAGGGCCACGACCTGGAGGCGGACTGGATTCGCCTGCTGGTGGCCCTGCTGGAACCGGAAAAGGAGCGGCTGCTGTTCCTCTACGACGACGCGCAGACCCTCTATCCCAAGCGGCGCAGCCTGGATTTCAGCCTGTCCTCGGTGAACATCAAGGCCCAGGGCCGCACGAAAATTCTGCGCCGCAACTACCGCAACAGCCGGGAGATTCAGCGCTACGCCCAGAATTTCATCTTTAGGTTCATCGACCCCGCCGACAGCGACGACGACCACATTCCCTGCCTCAGCGGCGAAGCCGGCGGCCTGGCCAGCAATCTGGAACCGGTCTATCGGGCCGTGGCCAGCCTGCACGCGGAGCATGAGCTGGTGCTGAAGACCTTAAACCAGTGGCTACGGGCGGGCGTGCCGCCGGGGGAAATCGCCGTGCTCTGCTTCAGTCGGAACCATGGTCAGGTGCTCCACGACGTCCTGCGGCGGGCGGCCATTTCCCATCAGGATTTCATCGACGCCGGCCAGCGCAACCAGTGGCAGAACGACCGGCCCACCCTCTGCACCATGCACAGCAGCAAGGGCCTGGAATTCAGCCATGTGATTGTCTGCGGCATCGGGCAAATGCGGGTCAGCGAGCAGTGGCCGCGGGAACAGCTGGCGCGGGTCATCTACGTGGCGCTGACCCGGGCAAAAAGCCATCTGCTAATTCTCAGTAGCCAGAAAAACGAGTTCACCCGGGCGCTGGCGGCAGTGGCAGAACAGTCATTGGAGTAGTTTTACCAACATAGGGGCGCTTCCCCTGTATGTATTTAGAGCATTAATTACATACAGGGAAAGCGCCCGTCCGTTTGTAAAAGCCCATTTACAAACATAGGGGCGCTTACTATGTATGTATTTTAATCGGGAAAGTGCCGCGCCAGCAGTTCATAAATGGCCGTGGCGCTGGCCACCACCGCCACCATGCG
>CAUSQL010000023.1:0-21882 GCA_963533935.1 uncultured Cardiobacteriaceae bacterium | reverse complement strand
GTTAAATACGACAGTGAAGTAGAGGGACACCACCGCGATGAGCGCAGCGGAAGAGCCATGAAGGCGAGTGCGTCGCATAATGTTACTATTTTTCATTCTGAAAGGCGTGACAGTATATATAGTGAAACACTTAGGGAATACTTAGCAATCTGGTAATAGTGATGCAGCAGACTGACACTGCCTGCATCACGCTGCGCTTGCGCTGCCGCTGGCCGTCGCCGTGGGACTGGCTGGCGCCGTCCATTCCATAATCGCCTTGGCGCCGCTGTGCAGGGCGCTTTTCCCCGCCGTTACCGCCTTATTTAAGGGCGCCGGTCTGTTCCTTAACCACGGTGCCGACGGCGCCGGCCGCCTCCTTGGTGGCCGTAAGGGCGGTGCCAATTTTATCCAGGGCCACGTCCACATTGCTGGGGGCCGTCGGGCTGGCCGCGGGCTGCTGGCCGTTTGCCAGGCCAGCCCATAGGGCGAGAATCCAGATTTTTTTCATATTGCTCTCCTTGTGTTTAACAAAAATGCCGGCCTATCTTAAAAGGCCCGGCGCCAATTACCAATTTTGGCCCTATTTACCGACAGCGGGGCGGTTGTTCGCCAAGGCTCACGCGCCCTTACCGTCTTACCGACGGACGGGCGCTTTGTATGTACGTAAAGCTAGTCAGGAAACTCAAGAAACTGCGGCGGCACCGCCGCCACCAGCCAGACCCCGTTATCGGCCCGGTAGAAGGGGCAAGCCATAGCCGCCGCCCGCACCGTCAGCACCACCGGCCTGCCGTGGCGCTGGCCCACCTTCATAGCCGTGGCCACGTCGCTGGACAGATGCACCAGGTGCCGGCCCTGCGGCGTTAGCCCCTCGGCGCGGATTGAGGGGAGAAAGTGCCGAGCGGTGCCGTGGTAGAGCAGCGCCGGCGGCGTTTGCAGCACGTATTCCAGCTGCACCTGAGCCGTGGAATGGCCCTGGGCGGCGCGGATTTTCTGCCCGTCCGCGGACAGGGTGAAGCGCTGCTTCGGACAGTTGGCGACCAAATCCAGCAGCTGCGGCCGGTCGAAGCCGGGCAAGCGGTTCCGACTGCGGGCCAGCAATTCGTCGATGGCCACCCAGCCGTTTTTATCCAGGGTTAAACCGATTTCCTCCGGGTGATGGCGCAGCACATAAGAAAGAAATTTACTGCGGCGTAGCTGTTCCCTATCCATTAATCCTCCTAAAGTTTGCGGCCACTGATTTCAATGAAAATTCGCCCCAGCTTCGGCCAGCGCTGCCGCAGTTGCCGCTGGAGCCGTTCGTTCATGTGGCAAATCTTCGCCACCCGGTGGCCCTCGTAGACCGCCAGCCGCAAATTCACCAGGTAGCTGCTGCCCATTTTCCGCAGCAGGCACTGCTCCACCGCCAGCACCAGCGGTTCCTGCGCCAGCAGCCTAATGATTTCGCCGCGCAGCTCGTCGTTGCGGTGCTCGTCCATCAGGTCGGCCAGGGCCGGGCGGAAGATGCACCAGCCGTTGTAATAAATGATGCCGGCGCCGATGATGGCGCACCAGTCGTCGGCGCTTTCCCAGCCGTCGCCCAGCAGTAGGGAAATGCTAATGCCGACTAAGGCGGCCAGAGAACTGATGGCGTCGCTGCGCTGGTGCTGGCTTTCCGCCTCCAAGGCCGGCGAATCCTCCTCCAGGCCCAACCGCCGCAGCAGCCGGAACAGGGCCTCCTTCACCGCCAGCACCAGCACCAGCACGACGAGGGTGAAGGGCTGGGGCGTTTTGTGCGGCGTCAGTATGTGCTGCACGCTCTCAAAGACAATGACCGTGGCCGAACCGATGAGAAAGGCCACCACCAGGAAGGTGGACAGGGTTTCGGCGCGGCCGTGGCCGTAGGGGTGATTGGCGTCGGCGGGCTGGCGGGCGAACCACAGGCCCAGCAGCAGCATGGACGAGGAAAATACGTCGGTGGTGGATTCGATGCCGTCGGCGATGAGGGCATAGGAATCGCCCAGTAGGCCGGCGCTAATCTTAATGGCCGCCAGGAGGGCGCTGATGAAGATGGAGAGCAGGCCACAGCGCAGCAGGGCCGGCGAGAGTTTGGCTCGGTTCACGGCGTTCCAGAATTAAAAGGGGCAATTATAGGCCGCCGGCGCCGGCCGCCGCTTTCCCACGGTTTATCAATGCAACGGGGCGCTTGTTCCACCTAAAGGTCGCACTGCGCTGTAATTCCAGCTAAATACAAACAGGGGAAGCGCCCCGTTGTATGTTTAAGACCACAAACATACAACGGGGCGCTTTACCTGTCTGTAATCGCCCTAAATACATACATGGGAAGCGGCCGTCCGTATGTTTAAGGCCGCTAAAATAGCGTTAGTTTTCTCTTCTAGGAACGTCCATGAACCAGTACCAAATCAGCCCCAACCCGGGCGGCCACCGCTTCACCATCACCGCCGAACTGGCCTACCGCCCCGGCGAAATCAACGAAATCTATCTGCCGGTGTGGATTGCCGGCAGCTACATGCGCCGCGACTTCTCCAAATATCTCAGCCATCTGGGCGCCGAGGACGAGCTGGGCACGCCGCTGGTGCTGCAACAGGTGGCCCCGTCCCGCTGGCTGCTGGACTGCCGGGGCCTGGCCGGCGGCGGGCTGGTGCGGCTGCACTACCAGTTCTACGGCCACGATGTGTCCGTGCGCCAGTGCTATCTGGACCATAAACGGGCCATCTTTAATCCGGCCGCCGCCTGTCTCACCGTCAAGGGCCTGGAGCAGGAACCCTGTTCCCTGGCCTTCGACCTGGGCGAAAAACGCCAGCACTGGCAGGTGGCGCCGGGGGCCCTGGCCTTCTGCACCGACTACTACGAGCTGGCCGACACCCCCTTCCTGCTGGCGGAAAAACTGACGAAATTCTCCTTCCCGGTGCAGGGCGTTAATCACGATTTCTACATTTCCGGCGACTGCAGCGGCTTTAATCTGGAACGGCTGGCCGAAGACTGCCGCCGCGGCTGCGAGGAGGCCCACCGGCTCTTCGGCGCCTTCCCGCCGGCCATCGACGACCGCTACTGCTTCCTGCTGCATCTGGTGGAAAAGGGCCACGGCGGCCTGGAGCACCGGCGCAGCAGCCTGCTCATGCAGGGCCGCGACGCCATGGCCACCGAGGAGAAATACGCGGATTTAATGGGGCTCATCGTGCACGAGTACTTCCACAGCTGGCACGTGAAGGACCTGAAGCCGGCCACCTACCAGCCCTACCAGCTACAGGCGGAGCAGCCCGACGACCTGCTGTGGCTCTTCGAGGGTTACACCGCCTACTTCGACAACTACCTGCTACAGAGGGCGGACATCATCGGCCAGCAGCAGTATTTAGACCTCATCGCCGCCGACCTGGAAAAGCTCTACCGCTGGCCCGGCCGCTTCGTGCAGACCCTGGCCCAGTCCTCCATCGAGGCCTGGACCAAGTTCTACGCCGGCGGCGAGGACGCGCTGAATATTTCCGTCAATTACTACTGCCAGGGCTCCTTTGCCGCCCTGCTCACCGACCTGTGGCTGCGGCAACACGGCCGCAGTTCCCTGGGCCAGCTGCTGGCCCAGCTGTGGCGCAATTACCGCCACAGCGGCCGCGGTCTCAGCGAAGCGGATTTCCGCCAGCAGGCCGCCGAGCTATTGCCGCGGGAGCTGAGGGAGGAATTCAATAAACTCCTGGACCGGCTGCTGCACCACCCCGGCGAACTGCCGCTGGACGAGGCGCTGCTGGACTTCGGCCTAGCCCTGGAACGCTACAGCGAGCATAGCTGTAGCCCCGGCTTCCGCTGGCAGGGCAGCCGCGTCAGCTGGCTGGACGAACACAGCCCGGCGGCGCGGGCCGGGGTGGCGGTGGGCGATGAGCTGCTGACCATCGACGGCTTGAGCGTGGCCGACCAGGGAGAATTTCTAAAGGAAAAGCTGCTGCTGAACACGCCCGACCGGGAAGTGCGGCTCCAGGTGCGCCGCGACGGGGAAATCTTTGAATTCACCTTCCTGCTCATTGCGCCGGAGCTGGAGCGGGTGCGGCTGACGGTCATCAATCAGCAGCAGCTCAGCCGCTGGTTGGATTAGCCATGGGCCTGCAAATCCTCGCGCTGATTATCTGGAGCAGCTCCTTCATCGCCGCCAAGTACGCCTACCAGATGTTCGACCCGGTGCTGCTGGTGCAGTTGCGTTTATTCATCGCCGTGCTGCCGCTGCTGCCGCTGTTGCCGGGCCACCTGCGCCGCATTCCCAGGAATAAATGGCCGCTGCTGCTGGCCCTCACCTTTGCCAATTACATCTGCGTGCTGCTGCTGCAATTCATCGGTCTGAAATACACCTCAGTGGCCAGCGCCGTAACTATCCTCGGCCTGGAGCCGCTGCTGACGGTCTTCGTCGGCCATTTCTTCTTCAACGACCGGGCCCAGCCCTACCACTGGCTCTGCGGCCTGCTGGCGCTGGTTGGGGTGGTGCTAATGATTAGCGGCGGCGACGACCGCGGCGAAGTGAGCTTCTTCGGCTGCTTTCTCATACTGCTCGGCGGCGTGGCCTTTTCCGTGGCCCTGCGGCCGACCCAGCAATTTATCCGCGAAATCGACGCCAGCGCCTACACCTCGCTTTCATTGGCCCTGGCCGGCTTCCTGTGTCTGCCCTTCACCCTGACGCTGGTGGAAAGCTACCACATCGCCTTCGCCTGGTCGGGGCTGTTCAGCCTCTTCTACCTGGCCGTCGGCTGCAGCTGGCTGGCCTACTGGCTGTGGAACCGGGGCATGGGCCAGGTGCCAGCGAATCTGGCCGCCCTGCTGACGCCGCTGGAGCCGCTCTTCGGTTCGCTGATGGCGGTGCTGCTGCTCGGCGAACGGCCCAGCGCCCTGGCCTGGCTTGGCGTGGCTCTGGTATTAATGGCCACCATCAGTGCGGCGCTGGTGCCGGTACTGCGGCGGCGGCGCCGGCGGCGCCAGTTGGCGGAAATGATGAGGCGCGAGCACCGTTAGGGTTTTTTCTTCGCTTAATTACATACAGCTAAAGCGCGCAGCGCCTGAGCGTCAGCGAAGAACCGCCCGTCCGTTTGTAAACGCCGTGGCATTTAGAAAATATCGCGGCGGCTCTGCCATAATTAGCGCACTCCAAAATCAATTACCGAGGAAGACAAGATGCGACGAATTAAATCCTGGTTGAAGTGGATTCTGCTGCTGGGCCTGCTGGCCGGCGGCTACTTCTACTGGCAGAGCGGCAAAGAGGACCCGGCCAACATGCCGCCGCCCTACATCACCGCCAAGGTCAGCCGCGGCGACCTGGTGCACAGCGTGCTGGCCACCGGCGCCCTCCAGGCCTTTAAGGAGGTGAAGGTGGGCGCCCAGGTGTCCGGTAAAATCGCCAAATTACACGTGGAAATCGGCGATAAGGTGAAGGCCGGCGACAAAATCGCCGAAATCGACGCGGACACCCAGCAGAACCAGCGGGACAGCGAAAAGGCCTCCCTGGACGTGTCCAAGGCCAATCTGCGCTCGGCCCAGGCCAAGCTGACCGAGGCCCAGAAGCGCTACAACCGGCAGAAATCCCTCGGCGAAGCGGGTACCAAGGAGAATCTGGACAGTGCCAAGGCCGCCCTCGGCACCGCCCAGGCGGAAGTGGCCGCCGCCCAGGCGCAGATTGAAAGAAGTGAATTGGCCCTGAAGAATGCCAGCGTTAATCTCGGCTACACCACGGTTACGGCGCCCATGGATGGCGTAGTGGTGGCGGTGGCAGTGGAAGAAGGCCAATCCATCAACGCGGTGCAATCGTCGCCCACCATCATCACCCTGGCCCAGACCGACACCATCACCGTGGCCGGCGAAATTGCCGAAGCCGACGTGGGCGATGTGAAAACCGGCATGAAGGCCAGCTTCACCCTGCTCGGCAAGGATAAAACCAAGTATGAGGGGGTGATTAAGTCCATTGACCCGGCGCCGCTGGCCGTATCCAACAACAGCAGTAGCAGCAGTTCCAACGATTCCGCCGTCTATTACTACGGCAAGATGGACGTGAAAAATCCCAACGAGCGGCTGAAAATCGGCATGACCGCTAATATGACCATCAAGATTAAGGAGGCGAAGAACGCCCTGACTATTCCCATGACCGCCCTGCAGAAGGACGACGAGGTGCTGCTGCCCGGCCCTAACCCGGCCGCGCCGCCGAAATCCCAGAAAATCACCGTCGGCATCAACGACGGCGTCAATGTGGAGGTGCTGGAGGGGCTGAGCGAGGGCCAGGAGGTCATCGTCAGTACGAAAGATGAGAGGGCCGGCCAGCTACCGCCGGGCATGAGCGCGGATTCCCCCTTCTAGCCATGGCCACACCCATAATTTCCATTCGCGACCTGACGCGGAAATTCATCAGCGGCGAACAGGAAGTAACCATACTTAAGGGCATCAGCCTGGACATTCACCCGGGGGAAATGGTGGCCATCATCGGCCAGTCCGGTTCGGGCAAGTCCACGCTGATGAATATCCTCGGCTGCCTGGACCGGCCCAGCGGCGGCAGCTACCACATCAACGGCCGCGACGTGAGCCAGCTGGACCGGGAGGAGCGGGCGGCGCTGCGGCGGGAGTACTTCGGTTTCATCTTCCAGCGCTATCACCTGCTGGGCGGCCTCACCGCCTGGGAGAACGTGGCCATTCCCGCCATCTACGCCGGCGTCGGCCCGGGCCAGCGCCAGCGCCGCGCCGAAGAGCTTTTAACCCGCCTCGGCCTCGGCGACCGCATCAATCACCGGCCGAGCCAGCTGTCCGGCGGCCAGCAGCAGCGGGTCTCCATTGCCCGGGCGCTGATGAACGGCAGCCAGGTCATCTTCGCCGACGAACCCACCGGCGCCCTGGACACGGCCAGCGGCAAGGAAGTGATGGCAATCCTGCGCGAACTCCATCAGGAAGGGCACACGGTGGTGCTGGTAACCCACGACCGGGACATCGCCGCCCAGGCCGACCGCATCATTGAGGTGCGCGACGGGGTGGTAATCCGCGACGAACGGCAGCGGGACAACCCCACGGGCGAGCTCAAGCAGGAGCGGCGCCGCGGCGGCAATTCCCTATTCACCCGCCTGCCCTCGGCCTTTGCCATGGCCCTGCGCGCCGTCTACGCCCACAAAATGCGCGCCTTTCTCACCATGCTCGGCATCATCATTGGCATTGCCTCGGTGGTGGCCATGGTCGCCCTCGGCAACGGGGCCAAGGCGAAAATCATGGAGGACATGAGCGACCTGGGTTCCAACACCATTGAGATTTTCCCGGGCAAGATGGGCGACCCGCGCTCGCGGCGCATTCGCACCCTGGTGCCCAGCGATGCGGAGGTGCTGAGCCAGCAGGATTTCATTGACAGTGCCACGCCGTCGGTGGGTGCCTCGCCGGCCCTGCGCTACGAGAATAGAACCTTCAACGTTAATTTAACCGGGGTGGGCGCCCAGTATTTCCAGGTGGTAAACGTGCCGGTCAGCCAGGGCCGCACCTTTAATCAGCAGGAGGTGGACAGCTACGCGCCGGTGGTGGTGCTGGACCAGAGCAATGTGGCGGAAATCTTCGGTAAGGATAAGCAGCCGGCCGAGGTCATCGGTGAAATCATTATTCTGAAGAATGTGCCGGTGCGGGTCATCGGCCTGGCGGACTTTTCCAAGCAGAACCGCTTCGGCGGCGGCTCCATCAGCGTTTACATGCCCTACACCTCGGCCATGAACCGGGTGCTGGGCCGCTCCAATTTGAACGGCATCACCGTGCGCGTGCGCGACGGCTACGACCCGGCCACCGCCGAGGACGCCATTCGCCGCATTCTTATCCGCCGCCACGGCAGCGAGGACTTTTCCTTCTTCAACAGCGACAGCATTCGTAAGGCGGTGGACGCCACCATGAATTCCCTCACCATGCTCATTTCCTTCATCGCCGCCATTGCGCTGGTGGTGGGCGGCATCGGCGTGATGAACATCATGCTGGTGTCCGTAACCGAACGGACCCAGGAAATCGGCATTCGCATGGCCGTGGGGGCGCGTCCCGGCGACATCATGCTGCAGTTCCTCATTGAGGCCATCATGCTCTGCCTGCTGGGCGGCCTGCTCGGCATTGGTCTGGCCTACGGCCTGGGCCATCTGGTGAATGGGGCCGCCGGCCGGGAACGTATGATTTTCTCCACCAATTCGGTGATTATCGCCTTCAGCTGCGCCAGCGCCATCGGCCTAATCTTTGGCTATATGCCGGCGCGCAACGCGGCCCAGCTGGACCCGGTGGAGGCCTTGAGTCGGGAATGATGCAGGAAAATTTCTATCGCGGCCGGGTGAAAAGTTTCTCCCGGGCCCAGCGCCGCGGGGAAATTCTCGTGGACGGCATTAACCGGCTAGCGGTCTTTGAATGGGAAGACTTCTGGCCGCGGCGGGAACCGCAGCGCAATGAGCCGGTGCAGTTCTTCCTTGAGCGCAATCCCCGGGGCCAGCTGCTGGCCTTTGGGGTGAAGGCGACGGGAACTGGCGGCCGCCGGAGCTCGGGGGGCTTTCGCCCGTCGCAGCTGCTGGCGCTGCCGGTGGCCTTTCTCTTCTGGTTTCTCCTCTACGGCGCGGTGAAGAAACACTACATGCCGGCGCTGTTCTACAACATCTACCTGGCCCTGGGCATCGTGTCGCTGCTGCTCTACGGCTGGGACAAGTACCAGGCGCAGCGCGGCGGCTGGCGCCTGCGGGAGACCACCCTGCACTTCTGGGATTTGCTGGGCGGCTGGTTCGGCGGTACGGTGGCGCAGCTGGCCTTTCACCATAAGCTGAAGAAGGCCAGCTACCAGCTGACCCACTGGCTGCTGCTGCCCATTAACGTGGGCGTAATGTACTGGCTGCTCTACGTGCCCAGCGGCAATAAGGTGCTGGCCACGGTTTACCGCTTCTTAAAAAATCTCTGGGCCTAGGGGCCTTTTTCCGATTTATAAATACAACGGGGCGCTTCCCCTGTATGTTTATTAAGGCTTTAAACATACAGGGGAGGCGCCCCATTGTTTGTAATTGGCGTTTATACAAACAGGTAAAGCGCCCGAGCGTCAGCGATGGGTGCGTGAGCCGACAGAGGAGGCGAACAACCGCCCGAGCGTCAGCGATGGGTGCGTGAGCCGACGGAGGAGGGGGCCGGCTTGCCGGCGACCGGAGGGAGAACAACCGCCCTCCCATCGGTAACTTAAAACCCTACAGCACCAGCGCCGCCAGCCAGCCGCCCAGCAGCAGCGGCAAGTTATAGTGCAGGAAGGTGGGAATGACCGTGTCGCGCATGTGGTCGTGCTGGCCGTCGCTGTTCAGGCCCATGGTCGGCCCCAGCGTACTGTCCGAAGCCGGCGAACCCGCGTCGCCCAGGGCGCCGGCCGTGCCGATGATGGCCACCGTCGCCAGCGGCGAAAAGCCCATTTGGCCGCACAGCGGCACGTAGATGGCGGCGATGATGGGCAGGGTTGAGAAGGAGCTGCCGATGCCCATCGTCACCAAAAGTCCGACTACCAGCATGGCGAGCGCTACCAGGGCGCGGCTGTTGCCGAAGAAGGCGACGCTGTCGGCTACCAGCGGCTCGATGCCGCCACTGGCGTTCATTACCGCGGCGAAGCCGTTGGCGGCAATCATGATGAAGGCGATCATGCTCATCATGCGGATGCCGCTGTTAAAGACGGTGTCGGCTTGGTGCCAGCGGATGACGCGCGCCACCATGAAGATGGCAAAGCCGATGAGTCCGGCGAGGATGAGCGAGCCGGTGTATTTTTGTGCCAGGAAGGCGGCGGTGACGGCGATGAGCGCGATGATGATGTTCAGCGGTTTGACCGGTACTTGTTCGGCGGCGCCTTCGACCGGGCGGTCTTCGTAGTGGCGCGGCTGGCGGTAGCTGTAGAAGATGGCGATGGCAAGGCCTGCGACCATGCCGAGCGCCGGGATGGCCATCGCCTGGTAGATGTTCACGCCGGAGACGTCCATGCCGAATTTGCTGATGTTGCCGAGCAGAATCTTGTTCAAAAAGATGTCGCCGAAGCCGTAGGGAATGAACATATAGGTGCAGACCAGGCCGAAGGTGATGACGCAGGCCAGCAGGCGCCGGTCCATTTGCAGCTGGTTCATGGCGGCCAGCAGCGGCGGCACCAGGATAGGAATGAAGGCGATGTGCACGGGAATCAGGTTCTGGCTCATGACGCTGACCGCCAGCAGCGCAGCGATTAGCAGCCATTTCACCGCCCGGCCGCGGCCGGCCTGCGTCCGTTTAATGATGAAGTCGGCCATCAGCTGGGCCAGGCCGGATTGGGCGATGGCCACGGCGAAGGCGCCCAGCACCGCGTAGGACAGGGCGGTGGTGGTGCCGGCGCCGATGCCGCCCTCAAAGCTCTTGATGACGAACTTTAATTTCTCCAGCGGTCCCACCGGCGCGTCCGGCGCCAGTTCCAGGGCTTTGGCAATGGTGGCCGGCGGAATATGCGCCATCATGCCGCCGACCAGGGCGCTGAAGATGAGGCTGAAGACCACGTGCACCCGCAGCACCGCGAGCAGCAACATGAGCAATACGGCAAAGACCACCGGATTGAGCAGCAGTTCCATAGATGAGCTCCAAAAGTTTAATTAAACACCTAAGCCCATGAATTTTCTGGGGTTTATAAATACAGGGGAAGCGCCCCGTTGTATGTTTAAACCGTTCCCCAGGCCATATACAAACGGACGGGCGCTTCCCTTGTATGTAATTAAGGCTCTAGTTACATACAGGGAAAGCGCCCGTCCGTCGGTAATTAATGATTGCTCTGGCGGTTCCAGTAGTCGCTGCCCTGCATTTCAAAGAGGCGGCTCTGCAGCCGTTCGTACTCGAAGGCCAGCTTTTTCCCCTGGTAAATCTGCGCCAGCGGCAGGGCACTGGTCAGCAGCAGCTTGATGTTCTGGTCGTAGAACTCGTCGATGAGCAGCAGGAAGCGCTTGGCCGCGTCCTCCTGGTCCGCGTCCAGCAGCGGCACATTGATTAAACCCACGTAGTTAAAGCGCTTGCCGATTTCGATGTAGTCCTTCTGGGAATAGTTGCCCTGGCAGAGGGCGGCGAAGTCGAAAACGATGGTTTGCTGGTTGCGCGCCACGATGGGAATTTGCCGGCCGTCCAGCAGGAAGGGGCGCCGGTCGTCCAGGGCCTTGCCGCTGATTTCCGCCAAATCCGCCTGCAGCGCTGCGTTGTTGGCGGCGTCGTTGGGCGTGCGGAACACGTCTTCGCCGCGGAAGTGGCGGCGGCGGTAGTCCTCGCCGTCGGCCACCGGCAGCACGGTCAATTTCTCCTTAATCCAGGCGATGGCCGGCAGAAAGCGCTCCCGTTGCAGCCCATTCTTGTAAAGATTGTCGGGAATGATGTTGCTGGTGGTAACCAGGGCGATGTTGTATTTCTCCAGCGCCTCCAGCAGCTTGTAGAGCAGCATGGCGTCGGTGATGTCGCTGACCATGAATTCGTCGAGCAGCAGCACGTCGATGTCCTCCTTCAGCTGCTTCACCACCAAATCCATGGGGTCGGCCACGTTACCGAGGGCGCGCAGGCTCTGGTGCAGCTCCAGCATGAAGCGGTGGTAGTGGCGGCGGCGCTTGCGGCCGGGCAAATGGTCGAAGAACAAATCCATGATGAAGGTCTTGCCGCGGCCGACGCCGCCCCAGCAGTAGAGGCCGCCAAGGTAGGGGGCCGGCTTGGCACCGAACAGCTTCGCCATGAAGCCGCCGGCCTTGGGCAACCGTGCCAGCCGTTCTTCCAGCTCCATCAGCGCCTGGATAATTTTCACCTGCTCCGGGTCTTCGCTGTAGTGCTTGGCCGCCAGCTGCGCCCGGTACTGCTCCAGCAGATTCATCGCACCACCAGGGGTTGCTCGCCCCGCTCCATTTGGCCGAGGAGTATGGCCTGGTCGCCGAAGTGGGCCAGGGCTGCCGCCTGCGCCTCCGCCGGCACAATGAGCACGAAGCCTATGCCCATGTTGAAGGTGCCGAGGCATTCTTCCCATTTAACTTGTCTTTGCACCAGGTCAAATAAAGGTAAAGGTGGCAAAAGGCTGCCGTCGATGACCGCGCTCAGGCCGGCGCCGTAGGCCCGCGGCAGGTTCTCCGGCAGGCCGCCGCCGGTGATGTGGGCCAGGCCGTGCACCGGGAACTGTTCCAGCGCCGCCAGCACCTCCTTAACGTAAATCTTCGTCGGCGTTAGGAGCAGCTCGCCGACGGTGCGGCCGGCCACTTCCGCCCGCAGGTCCGGGAAGATTTTCCGCAGCAGCGAATAGCCGTTGCTGTGGTAGCCGCTGGACTTCAGGCCGATTATGTAATCGCCGGCCCGCACCTTGGTGCCGTCGATGAGCTGTTCCTTCTCCACCACGCCCACGGCAAAGCCGGCGATGTCGTAGTCGCCGGGGCCGTAGAAGTCCGGCATTTCCGCCGTTTCGCCGCCGATGAGGGCGGCGCCGGCCTGCAAACAGCCCTCCGCCACTCCCTTGACGATGTCCGCCGCCACCGCCGGTTCCAGCCGGCCGCAGGCCAGATAGTCGAGGAAGAACTGCGGCCGGGCGCCGTGGCAGAGAATGTCGTTCACGCACATGGCCACCGCGTCGATGCCGATGCTGTCGTATTGGCCGAGGGCGAAGGCAATTTTTAATTTCGTGCCGACGCCGTCGGTGCCGGACACCAGAATGGGGTGGCGGTAGCCGCTTAAATCGTAGAAGGCGCCGAAGGCGCCGATTTGTCCCAGCACCCGGGAATTCAGCGTGGCCTTGGCGTAGTCTTTGATGCGGGCCACGGTGGCATAGCCGGCCTCCTTGTCCACGCCGGCGCTTTTATAGTCAAGGGTCATTGATGCTCCAGTATTAAATCTGTGAATCGGGGATAACCAGCCAGTGCTGACAGCCGGCCAGTTCCCGGTCGATGATGGCGGCGATGGTGGGCCAGTGGCCGCGGGCCAGGCCGGCGCCGATTTTCGGATAGCCGATGCGCCGGTCGCCGTAGCGTTCCCGCACCGTGGCCATAACCTGCGCCAGGGCGCCGTAGTCCAACAGCACCCCCGGGCCGTTCCAGTGGTTCTGGGTATAGCCGTTGATGATGGTTAATTCACGGTCGCCGAGGGGCACGGTGGCGCTGCTGATGGTGCCCAGCTTGGCGGCGCTGGGGCCGGTGGCCCGGTCGGCCGCCCAGGCGGCGGGGAATTGTTCCCGAATCTGCTTGGCAATGCCGGCGCCCATGGTGCACTGGCAGTTGCAGCCGTGAATTATCAGGTCGAATTCCCCCGCCCGGGCTAAAGCCAGCAGGTCGCCCCGCCGCACCTCCACTAGTCGTCCGCTTCCAGCAGGTCGCTCAGGCGGCGGTGAATGGTGGCGTAGCCCTCCAGCACATTGCCCAGGTCGCGGCGGAAGCGGTCCTTATCCATCTTCTCGTTGGTTTCCACGTCCCAGAGGCGGCAGCAGTCCGGGCTGATTTCGTCGGCGAGGACGATTTCCCCCTCCGGGCTCCAGCCGAATTCGATTTTAAAGTCCACGAGAATGACGCCGATGTCGTAGAACAGCTCGGAAAGAATCACGTTGATTTGGTCGGTCAGCTGGTAGATGCGGTCCAGGTCCTCGTAGCTGACGATGTTCAGGGCGATGGCGTGGTCGTCGTTGATGAGCGGGTCGCCCAGTTCGTCGTTCTTAAAGCACAGCTCGAAAACCGGCGTTTCCAGCTCCGTGCCCTCGGCGATGGCCAGCCGCTTGGCCATGGAACCGGCCACCACGTTGCGCACAATTACCTCCAGGGGAATGATGTCCACCCGCTGGCACAGCTGTTCCCGGTCGTTGAGGGTTTCGATGTGGTGGGTGGGCACGCCCTCGCCCTTGAGCTTGTCAAAAATCAGCGTGCTGATCTTATTGTTCAAAATGCCCTTGTCCGCCAGGATTGCGTGCTTTTCGCCGTTGAAGGCGGTGGCGTCGTCGTTGAAGTGCATGATGACCTTCTGACTGTCGGCGGTGGCGAAGACGGACTTGGCCTTGCCTTTGTAGAGTAATTCTGCCTTTTGCATGGGAATTTCCAAACTGTGAATTGACCTTAATTATTGAACCGGCAGCGCCGCCGCTTTACAAACGGACGGGCGGTTCTTTGCCGGCGGCTCAGGCGCCCGGCGCTAACGCTTGGGCGCTTCTCCTGTATGTATCAGGCGGCGGGCTTATCCAAATGGAAGGCCTCGTGCAGGGCCCGCACCGCCAATTCCATATATTTTTCGTCGATGCCCACGGAGATTTTTATTTCCGAGGTGCTGATGACGCGGATATTAATGCCCTCCTTGGCCAGCGCCTCAAACATGGTGCTGGCCACCGAGCAGTGGGAACGCATGCCCACGCCCACCACCGACACCTTCGCGATGGGTGAACCGCTTAGTTTCACCGGGCCGCCCTCCGGATACTGCTGGCGCAGCAGCTCCATGGCCTGGTCGTAGTCGCCGCGGGGCACGGTGAAGGTGAAATCGGTCTTACCGTCGGCGCCGATGTTCTGAATAATCATGTCCACGTTGATGTTGGCCGCGCCCACCGGCTGCAGAATCTTGTGGGCGATGCCCGGCTGGTCCGGCACGTCCACCACGCTGATTTGTGCCTCATCGCGGCTGAAGGCAATGCCGGTAATTACTGCTGTTTCCATGGGATTCTCCTCCTCTAAACTAATCAATGTGCCTGTGGTTTCCACCTCCTCCAGCGAGGATAGCACCCGCAACGGCACCTTATATTTGCCGGCGAATTCCACCGAACGAATCTGCAGCACCTTGGAGCCGAGGCTGGCCATTTCCAGCATTTCCTCGAAGGTGATGCGCTCCAATTTGCGCGCCTTCGGTTCCACCCGCGGGTCGGTGGTGTAGACGCCGTCCACGTCGGTGTAAATCTGGCATTCCGCGGCCTTGAGGGCGGCGGCCAGGGCCACGGCCGTAGTGTCGGAGCCGCCCCGGCCCAGGGTGGTAATGTTGCCCTCGGCGTCGGCGCCCTGGAAGCCGGCCACCACCACCACCTGGCCGGCGGCGAGGGCGCGGCGAACGCGCTCTTCGTCAATGGCGAGAATGCGGGCCTTGGAAAAGGCGCTGTCGGTGAGAATTTTCACCTGGGCGCCGGTGAAGGAGATGGCCGGCTGGCCGTATTTTTCCAGCGCCAGCGCCAGCAGGCCGATGGAAACCTGTTCGCCGGTGCTCATAATCACGTCCATTTCCCGCCTACTGGGCCGGGGCGTAATCTGCTGGGCCAGCTGAATCAGGCGATTGGTTTCGCCGCTCATGGCGGAAACCGCCACCACCAGCTGATGGCCGGCGGCGCGGGCGCGAATGATACGCTGCGCCACCCGTTCGATGCGTTCGATTGAACCCATGGAGGTGCCGCCGTATTTCTGTACGATGAGTGCCATAACTGCCTTATTAGTGAATTTGAAGGGGTAAATATAGCAAAAGCGCCGGCGCCGGCCGCGGGCTTTTCGCAGCGGCAAAATACATACGACGGGGCGGTTCTTCGCTAGTGCTCAGTGCTGCGCTTCTCCTGTATGTTTAAAAGTCTTAAATTACATACAGTAAAAGCGCCCGGCCGTCGGTAAATGTGTTTAAACATACAACAGGGCGCTTCAGCTGTATTTATTTAGGGAGGTTCCGCTGGCCGTGCACCCAAGCCATCTATTTAATGGCAGTAAGCTCCGTTGGCTAACCGGCCTGGGAAGGTGGCCGGCGCCTAGCCGTCCGGCGCCGCTGCCGTACTTACCTCATCATCACCGGCAAAATTACCGACAGGAGAAGCGCCCGGTTGTTTGTATAAGCCACATTTACAAACGGACGGGCGCTTCCCTTGTACGTAAAAATAGCTATTTTTGCAAACAGATAAAGCGTCAGCCCATCGGTAAATTACGCCAGCGCCGCCCGGAGCCGGGCCAGCAGCGCCGCGCATTCCTCCTCGCTCTCGCCGACCACGTCCAGGTAAATCTTCAGCTTCGGCTCGGTGCCGGAGGGGCGGAAAATCAGCCGCGCCCCGGCCAGCTCAAACAGCAGCATGTCCGCCCGCATGGTCTGAGCGGCGGCGAAGTCCTCATGGTTCACCACCTTTAGACCGGCAAACTCCGTCGGCGGCCGGGCCCGCAGCGCATTCATGGCCGCGGCGATTTCCCGAACATCGGCGAATTCACGCACCAGCTGGCCGCTGGAGCTGTGGCCGAAGGTGGCCGTGAATTCCCGCCAGTAATCCAGCAGATTGCGGCCGTGGGCCGCCTGGGCCAGGGCCAAATCCAGCAGCGCCACCGCCGCGGAAATGCCGTCCTTGTCGCGCACCTTGTCGGCGTCCACCAGAAAGCCCAGGGCCTCCTCGTAGGCGAACAGCAGGTTTTCCACCCGCCCCAGATACTTAAAGCCGGTTAGCGTGCGCCGGTACTCCAGGCCGTAGCGGGCCGCCAGCGTTGCCAGCTGCGGGCTCGACACCAGGCTGGAGGCCAGCACCCCGCGGCCGCCGCGGCGAATCAGGTGCCATGCCAGCATCAGGCCAATCTGGTTGCCGGTCAGTTGCTGCCAGTGGCCGCCGTCCTTGACTGCCACCGCCAGCCGGTCGCCGTCCGGGTCGTTGGCCAGCACCAGCTCGTAGCCGTGGGCCTCGGCCAGGTTAATGGCCCGGTCGAGCACGCCCGGCGCCTCCGGGTTCGGGTAGGGCAGGGTGGGAAAATCGCCGTCCGGCGTGCACTGCTCGGCCACCAGCAGCGGCGGGTTAATGGCGGCAATTTTTAGGGTTTCTAACAGGGATTTGGTGGCGACGCCGTGTAGGGCGCTGTAGACGAAATTCAGCGGCCGCGGTTCGCTCTGGCGCTGGCGGGCGCTGCGGGCCCAGTAGTCCTGGAAAACCCTTGGCGGGATTAATTTGTAGCGGTCGGAACGGGGGTAACTGGCCACGTCCGCGGCCGCCGCTTGGTCGATGGCTGCGGCGATGTACTGGTCTTCCGGGGCGATAATCTGCGCCTTGCCCACGTAGACCTTGTAGCCCTGGTCGCCGGCCGGATTGTGGCTGGCGGTAACCATGATGGCGCCGTGGCAGTCCAGGGCCTGGAGGGCGTAGGCCAGCAATGGCGTGGGAATTGGCTCCGGGCTCAAATAGCAGTCCAGGCCGAGGCTCTGGAGAATTTCGGCGCTGGCCCGGGCGAATTCGGCGCCGCGGTGGCGGGCGTCGTAGCCGATGACCACCCGGCCGTTGCTGAATTTCCCCTTGAGATAGAGGCCGAAGCCGCGGGCGCTCTGGCTTACCACCACCAGATTCATGGCCCGGCTGCCGGCGCCGAGGGGGCCGCGCAGGCCGGCGGTGCCGAAGCTGAGGCGGCCGTTGAAGTATGCCCGCAGGGCTCCTTCGTCCGCCAGCGCCTCGGCCAGGGCACCGTTGCCCTCCGGGTCCAGGGCCAGCCAGCGGCGGGCTTGGGCTTGCAGCGCGGGAAAAGCGCAATCTTGCGGTTTACTGTCCATATGCTTCTCTCCTAGAAATGGTCCTAGCTTAGCAGCGTCATTAAACAAACAGACGGGCGCTTCCCCTGTATGTAATTAACGGCTTAAATACATACAGGAGAAGCGCCCGAGCGTCAGTAATGGGCGCGTGAGGCTTCAGCCGCACAACCGCCCGTCCGTCGGTATACGCCTAATTACAGCAGCGCCTTCAGCATGGCCGCCAGCTTCTCCTGGTCAATGGCGAACTTGCGAATGCCTTCCGCCAGCTTCTCCACGGCCATGGGGTCCTGGTTGTGTTCCCAGTGGAATTCCGCCTCGCTCAGGGGCTGAGGCCGCGGCCGCTGCGGCTGCTCCGGATTTAATTTCCGCGGCAGCGGCTCCCGGCTGTTCTGCAGCTCCGCCAGCAGGGCCGGGGCGATGGTCAGCCGGTCGCAGCCGGCCAGCTCGGTGATTTCCCCCTTGTTGCGGAAGCTGGCGCCCATGACGATGGTTTCGTAGCCGTGGGCCTTGTAGTAGTTATAAATCTTCTGCACCGACAGCACGCCCGGGTCCTCGGCGGGGGTGAATTCCTTCTTCTCGCCGTTGGCCTTATGCCAGTCGAGAATGCGGCCGACGAAGGGCGAAATCAGGTAAACGCCGGCTTCCGCGCAGGCCCGCGCCTGGGCCTGGGAGAACAGCAGGGTCAAATTGCAATTAATGCCTTCCTTCTCCAAGATTTCGGCGGCGCGAATGCCGGGCCAGGTGGCGGCAATCTTAATCAGCACCCGGTCGTTGGCCACGCCGGCCTCGTTGTAGAGCTGCATCAGCCGCCGCGCCTTGGCGATGGTCTTGTCCCTATCGTAGGACAGCCGCGCATCTACTTCTGTAGAAACCCGGCCGGGGATTAATTTGAGAATCTCGCAGCCGATGTTCACCGCCAATTTATCCTCGGCGTCGGTGAGCTGCTGGGCCGGGTCGTGGGAACGGCCCTTGGCGTATTGCAAAGCCTCGTCAATGAGCGGCGCGTACTGGGGCAGGGCCGAGGCACTCAGCACCAGCGACGGGTTGGTTGTGGCGTCCTGGGGCTGGTATTCCCGCATGGCGGCGATGTCGCCGGTGTCGGCCACCACCACCGTTAGTTGCTTTAGGCTTTCTAGTTGATTACTCATAGCTGTACTCCAAAGATATTATTGGCCGTAATAGGCGTTCTTGCCGTGCTTGCGCAGGTAATGCTTGTCCAGCAGCGTCTGCTGCATGAGTGCCAGATTGGGATTCAGGGCCAGGGATAGCAGGTTCATCTGCGCCACCTCCTCCAGCACCACCGCGTTATGCACCGCGTTGTGGGCGTCCGTGCCCCAGACGAAGGGGCCGTGGGAATAGACCAGCACCCCGGGCACCATGTTCGGGTCGATGTTCCGTTGCCTAAAGGTTTCAATGATGACCGTGCCGGTTTCCTTCTCGTATGCGCCGTTAATCTCTGCGTCGCTCATGGGTCGGGTGCAGGGCACGGCGCCGTAGAAATAGTCGCCGTGGGTGGTGCCGAAGGCGGGCAGGTCGCGGCCGGCCTGGGCCCAGCTCGTCGCGTGGCGGGAATGGGTGTGTACCACGCCGCCGATGGCCGGGAAGGCCTTGTACAGCTCCAAGTGGGTGGGCGTGTCCGAGGAGGGCTTGCGGTCCCCTTCAACCACCTTGCCGCTGGCCAGTTCGACCACCACCATGTCGTCGATTTGCATCACGTCGTAGTCCACCCCCGAGGGCTTAATGACCATCAGGCCCCGTTCCCGGTCAATGGCGCTCACATTGCCCCAGGTGAAGGTAACCAGGCCGTAGCTGGGCAAATCCAGATTGGCGGCCAGCACCGCCTCCTTTAGCTTTTCCAACATTAGATAAACTCCGCTTCTTTCATTCTTGCTTCAATCCAGCGCCGCGCCGCGATGATTTCCGCCACGGGCTCTTCCGCCTTCTCCGTCCACATTTCGATGAGGAAATGGCCGCGATAGTTCAGTGCCTTTAAAACCCGGAACAGCGCGACGAAGTCCACGCAGCCGGCGCCGAAGGGCACGTCGCGGAACTGGCCCGGGCTGGTGGCGGTAACTTTAAGGGTGTCTTTTAGATGTAAGGCGGCGATGCGGTCCATGCCCAGCTTTAATTCGGCCGCCGCGTCGTCGTTCCAGGCGCTGAGATTGCCCAGGTCCGGGTAAACGGTGAACCAGGGATTCTGCATGAGCCGGTCATACTCCCGCCAGCTGCTGATGGAACTCATGAATTCCGTGTCCATGATTTCCACGGCGAGCATTACGCCGTAGCCGGCGGCCCGGGCCACCGCCCATTGCAGCCCCTCGATGAAGCGTTCTTTGGTGCCCGCGTCCTGCTCCTCGTAGTACACGTCGTAGCCGGCCAGCTGTATGGTGCGAATGCCGCAGTCCACGGCCAGCTGGATAGCCCGCTCCATGATGTCGTAGGCGCGGCGGCGGGTGTCCGGGTCCCGGGCGCCGAAGGGGAAGCGGCGGTGGCCGGACAGGCACATGGACGGCACGGTGATGCCGCTGTCCAGGCAGGCGCGCACCAGCTCCAACCGTTCCGCTTTACTCCAGTGGAGGCGGGCCAGCCGCTCGTCGCTTTCGTCAATGGAAATTTCCACAAAGTCAAAGCCGCAGCCCTTGGCCAGGGCCAGCCGCTCCGGCCAGCTGAGATTTTTCGGCAGGGCCTTTTCGTAAATGCCTAGCCTGTGGTTCCGCCCCATCATTACTCCTGAATTTGTTGAAAGCCCCATTTTACGCCGCGGCCGGGCAGTTAAAATAGCCTCAGGCACTTTATAGAGGATTAAGAAATGACTGATTTACACGTTTTAATCATTGAAGATGACGTCGATGTGGCCAAGTACATTGCCAAGGGCCTGGGGGAGCACGGTTTCCGCACCGACGTGGCCCACGGCGGCCAGGAGGGCTTCGATAAGGCCGTCGCCAATATTTACGACCTGTTAATCGTAGACCGCATGTTGCCGGAGCTGGACGGGCTGGAAATCATCAGCCGCCTGCGCGCCCTGGGCAATAAGGTGCCCATTCTTATTCTGTCGGCCCTGGGCGAGGTGGATAACCGGGTGGAGGGCTTTGCCGCCGGCGGCGACGACTATCTGGTGAAGCCCTACGCCTTCACGGAACTGCTGGCGCGGGTGCAGGCGCTGACCCGGCGCATTACCCCGGAGGTGCAGGGTTCCATGATGCTCGAGGTGGCCGACCTGCGCCTCGACCGGCTGCGGCGCAAGGTGTCCCGGGCCGGCCAGCGCATCAATCTCCAGCCGCGGGAATTCCGCCTGCTGGAATACCTCATGGCCCACGCCGGCCAGGTCATCACCCGCTCCATGCTGCTGGAACGGGTCTGGGAATACCACTTTGACCCGCAGACCAACGTCATCGACGTGCACATTTCCCGGCTGCGCAATAAGATTGACAAGGATTTTTCGCCGCAGCTGATTCACACGGAGCGGGGCATGGGCTACCTGCTGGACACCAGCCCGGCCAATTTCTTCGATAAGAAGGCCGGCGACAAGAAAGCCAACGAGAAAAATGGCTGAGGGCCTCTTCGCCCGGCTGCGCAAAATGGTGAAAACCACCGCCTTTCAGTCCTCGCTGCTGTTCGCGCTGTTTTTCTCCATTCTTGCCATCTTCGCCATGCTCTTTGTCTTTCGCAGCGCCAAGGACGAAATGGCCCTGCTGACGGACAATCACCTGCGCCAGAAGATGATTTATTACAGCCAGGAATTCGCCGCCCAACCGCCGCCGCTGAATCAGGTTACGGCCCTGAAGGACGAACGGCACATGCGTTACTGCCTGGTGGAGCGGCGGGAAAATCTGGCCCTGGCCAACTACATGCGCGACCGGGAGCCGCTGCTCTTCAACAGCGACGGCACGAACCTCTGCCAGAGCAATCTGCGCGACAACGTGAACGGCGCCTACCGGATTATCGCCCGCAACCTCGGCGCCGATAAATTGCTGCTCATCGGCCACCACACGGCGGACGAGAACCTGGTGCTCAGCCGCATGCGGGAAACCATCATCGGCGCCGGCCTGTTCCTGCTGGCCCTGGGCTTTGCCGGCGCCCTGCTGGTCAGCAGTTCCATCATTAAAATCATCGGCAATATCCGCCATACGGCGCGGCGCATCATGGGGGGCAATCTCTCCCGCCGCATTCCCATTCCGAAGAACACCAGCGATGAAATCACCCGGCTGGCCCAGGACTTAAATTCCATGCTGGAGCGCATCGAGACCCTGATTAACTCGCAGAAGCAGGTAACCAGCAACATCGCCCACGACCTGCGCAGTCCGCTGAACCGCATGCGCAACCGCATGGAGGTGGCCCTCTTCGACCGGGAAAGCGACGAGGCCAGCCTGCGAGCGGTCATCGAGGAGTCCATCAACGACTGTAATAATCTGCTGAACACCTTCTACGCCCTGCTGACCATCGCCCAGGTGGAAAGCCGCGCCCGGGACGATTTTGTCG
>CAUSQL010000022.1:0-26915 GCA_963533935.1 uncultured Cardiobacteriaceae bacterium | reverse complement strand
AGCATGGTTTGCCCCTTCAGCAGGCTGGACAGCACCGGCCGGGCGAAGGCGCGGTAGATTTCATTGTCAAAGGGCAGCAGCACAAAAAAAACCAGCGCTACCGCCCCAATGATATAAAGCAGCCGCTGGCGCAGTTCCACCAGGTGGGACATTAAATCCTCGTGATTGTCCTCAGCCTTTTCTTCCCTTTCGTCCCTTGCGTCCTTCACCTTTCTTCTCCTCCTTGCCCGGCGGTTCCCCTTTGGCCAAATCTAATTTTTCCGGTTCGGCGCCGGTGTCCGCGTATTTATTGGCGTCGCCGTAGTAGGTTTCCTCGGCCATGATGGACTTATTTAGCCGGTCGATGTGCTCCTGCACCTCGCGGGAGTACAGCTCCTGCTCCAGCTTGTCCAGCCCCAATTCCTCATTAACCTTGTCGCGCACGCCAAAGTAATGGCGCTGGAACTGCCGTTTCAGCCGCACCAGACTGCGCACCACCTCCGGCAGCCGCTGGGGGCCAATGACAATGACGCCAATGACCAGCAGCAGCACGATTTCACTGAAGCCAATTTCAAACATCGGCCTTATCTTTCTCCGCCAGCTGCCGCCGCAGCTCCTGATTTTCCTTTTCTAGCTCGGCGGCGCTTTTGCCGGCCGGCTGCTGGTCAATGACGGTTTGCTGCTTACCCTCGTCCTTATCCTCATTGACCGCCTCGCGGAAGCCCTTGATGGCTTCGCCCAGGTCCTTGCCGAAGCTGCCCAGCTTCTTCGTGCCGAAGATGGCGAAGACGATTAGCAGGATTATTAGTAATTGAAAGGGTCCTATGCTCATAAATACTCCTCGGGCGCCGACCGCCGGCCGGCGCCCCATTTCCTAAGCGTTAAAGGCGGCCTGCACCGCAGTGATGGCAATGGTGTAGACGATGTCCTCCACCAGGGCGCCGCGGGACAGGTCGTTCACCGGCTTGCGCATGCCCTGCAGCACCGGGCCGACGGCAATGGCGCCGGCGGTGCGCTGCACCGCCTTGTAGGCGATGTTGCCGGCACTTAAATCCGGGAAGATGAACACGTTGGCACGGCCGGCCACCGGACTGGCCGGCGCCTTCTGCCGGCCGACCGATGGCACCGCCGCCGCGTCGTATTGCAGCGGCCCGTCCACCTTGATGTCCGGCCGGCCTTCGCGCACCAACCTGGTGGCTTCCTTAACTAAGTCCACGTCCGGGCCGGTGCCGGAATTGATGGTGGAATAGGACAGCATGGCCACCCGCGGGTCGAGGCCGAAGGCCTGAGCGCTGTCGTGGGATTGGCTGGCGATGGAGGCCAGTTCGGCGGCGCTGGGGTTCGGCACCACCGCGCAGTCGCCGTAAACCAGCACCTGGTCGGGCAGGCACATGAAGAAGACCGACGAAACCGTGGCGGCGCCTGGCGCCATCTTGATGATTTGCAGCGGCGGACGAATGGTGTTGGCCGTGGTATGTACGGCGCCGGAAACTAGACCGTCCACCTCGCCGGCCTCCAGCATCATGGTGCCCAGCACCACGTTGTCGGCCAGCATTTCCCGGCCCTGCTCTTCGCTCAGGCCCTTGGCCTTGCGCAGTTCCAGCAGCCGCGGCAGGTATTTTTCCCGCACGCCGGCCGGGTCGATGATTACCAGGTCCGGGTGCAACGCAACGCCCTGTTCCTGGGCCACCTTTTTAACCTGCTCCGGCGGCGCCAGCAGCACGCACTTGGCCAGGCGCCGCTGGGCGCAGATGTTGGCCGCCTGCACCGTGCGCGGCTCGTCCCCCTCCGGCAGCACGATGGTTTTCTGGGCGGCGATGGCCTTTTTCACCAGATTAAAGCGGAAGTAGGCGCCGGAATTGTTCGGAACGGCGGGGGCGGCCAGGTACTCCTTGGCCCAGGCGCCGTTGATGTCGCTGGCCTTAGTCTGGCTCTGGAAGTAGTGAGCGCCGTGCTGGAGCTGGCCGGCGCTGCTCTGGTCGGCCACCAGCACCACCTCCGCCTGCAGCCACCGTTGCACCAGCCGGTTCAGTTCCCAGCCGTAGGGGGCCGCCGGGTCATTGGCCAGACCGTTTAACAGCAGCACCGGCGCGCCGCCGGCTTTCTCGTCAATGTTTAACAACAGCTCTTCGGCCAGGGCGTCCAGATTGTCGCCGTAGAGGGCGGCGGCGGGATTGGTCAATAAATCGGCCAGATTCAGGCTGACGGCGCCGGGGAAATGGCTGGCCAGGTTTTGTGCCGCCGCCTGTTCACCGCTGACCGGTACGAATAGTAGGGTTTTCATGGCTTCTCCTTAAGAACTTAGGGCGTCCGTGTCGCGGGCAATTAGCAATTCCTCGTTGGTGGGCACCACCCAGATGGGTTTAGAACCGGCCTTGGCGATGTTGCCCTGCTTGCCGCGGGAGGTTTCGTTGTTCAATTTTTCGTCCAGGACCAGGCCGAGGAAGCCGAGCCGGTCCACGGCCATTTTCCGGATAAGGCTGGAATTCTCACCGATGCCGCCGGTGAAGACCAGGGCGTCGAAGCCGTTCAGCGCCACCGCCTGGGCGGCGATGTTCTTCGCCAGCCGGTAGCCGTAAACCTCCAGGGCGCGGCGGGCGGCCTGATTGCCCTTCGCACTTTCCTCTTCCAGGGTGCGGCAGTCGTTGGAAATGCCGGACAGGCCGAGCAGGCCGGACTGCTTCCACAGCAGATTGTCGATGCCCTTAACGTCCAGGCCCAGCTCGCCGAAGATGGCAATGGCGCCCGGGTCGATGTCGCCAGAGCGGGTGCCGTGCACCAGCCCTTCCAGGGGCGTTAAACCCATCGTTGTATCTTCCGAATGGTCGAAGTCCACTGCGGCAATGGAACCGCCGTTGCCCAGGTGGCAGATGACCGTCTTCGGCTTCTCAATGCCCAGCAGCTCTGGCATTTGCCCGGCCACGTAGCGGTAGGAGGTGCCGTGGAAGCCGTAGCGGCGGATTTTGTTTTCCGTGTAGTACTTGTAGGGAATGGCGTACAGGTAGGCGTGTTCCTTTAGGTGCTGGTGGAAGGCGGTGTCGAAAACCACCACCTGCACCAGGTTGGGGAAGGCGTGGCGGGCGGCCTTGATGCCGACCACGTGGGCCGGGTTGTGCAGCGGCGCCAGCTTAATGCAGTCCTCGATTTTGCTCAGCACGTCGTCGGTTACCACCACGGACTGGGAGAAATATTCGCCGCCGTGCACGATGCGGTGGCCGACGGCCTTGATGTCCTCAAAGAGGCCGGCGTTCTTCAGTTCCTCGACGATTTTGTCCAGGGCCGCTTCGTGGGAGGCGGCGATTTTGAATTCTTTTTTGCCGGCGGCGGTTTTAAAGGAAATTTCCCCTTCCGTGCCGATGAGCCGCTCGGCGATGCCTTTGAAGGGCTCGTCGCCGTTGTGGGGATTCATGACCGAGAATTTCAGGGAGGAAGAACCGCAGTTCAACACGAGAATGTATTTAGACATGACCTAATCCTTTATAAAACTTAATGAACGGCCCACGATTTTACGCTTTTTGCCCCGGCCGCTGACCTGAAAAATGACGTGGCAGATAAATTTACCGACGGACGGGCGCTTTACCTGTTTGTAAATATAGGCTTTATACAAACACACGGGCGCTTCCCCTGTATGTTAAAGAACCGCCGTTCTCCTTAATCTTTGGCAGAAAAAATGCTCTTACGATTTTTTAACTATGTTTAATCGCCCAAGGAAGCCCATGAACACTAAATTAACGGCCCTCATGCTATTGGTGCTGACCGCCTGCGGCGGCGGCCAACGCAATCCCCAGCTAGCCCTCTTCATACCGCGCGCGCCCACCAGTTGGCCGAGCAGCAGCCCGACCCTTAATCCGCCGCCGGCCCCGGTGCCGACTTTGACGCCCACGCTGGTGCCCGGCCCGACCACCGCGCCGGCCCCCACCTACGTACCGAATCCGTCCGTGCCCACCGCCACGAGCACGCCCACATTCACTCCGACATTTACGCCAACCATAATTCCGGCTCCGACCAGCTCGCCCAGCCCTTCGGTTACAAACACCCCAAGCGCCCTTCCGTCTGTAAGTCCTTCATTAACGGCAACACCAAGTCCGACCGCTACGGCTCCGGCACCGACGGTTCCAAGCCCAACTGTACCAGCGCCAACGGTCGTACCAAGCCCGACGGTTCCAAGTCCCGCACCTACTGCAACGAGCCAACCAAGTCCAACGATAACCGCGGTTCCAAGCCCTTCAGTTACAAACAGCCCAAGCGCCCTACCGTCGGTAAGTCCTTCATTAACGACCACACCAACGACGGCACCAGCGCCAACGGTTGCGCCAAGCCCGACGGTTCCCAGCCCAACCGTGCCAGCACCTACGGCTACAGCAGTCCCAAGCCCGACTATTACAGCTAATCCGACGGTTGCACCAAGCCCTACGGCTCCAAGCCCGGCACCTACTGCGACGAACCAACCGAGCCCGACGGGGGCACCTTCACCGTCAATTACAAACAGCCCAAGCGCCCTACCGTCGGTAAGTCCTTCATTAACGGCTACACCAAGTCCGACCGCTACGGCTCCGGCGCCGGTTCCGACCAGCTCACCAAGCCCAAGCGTTACGACTAATCCGACGGTTGCGCCTAGCCCAAGCGCTACGACCACACCAACGGCGGCGCCTTCCCCATCAGTTAGTCCGACCGCCACAGCCACCCCAAGCGTTTCGCCAAGTCCGACCGCTACGGCTTCACCGACGGCATCAATGAGTCCAACCATTACGCCAACCGCCAGCCCGTCGCCGTCCGCGTCGCCATCGGTCAGCCCGACCACGAGCCCCACGGTCAGCCCTTCCGCTTCGCCCAGCCCATCGACGAATCCGACGGTAAAAACCTATTCCCACCCGGTCTACGGTAAATACGTGAAGGTGGCGGACTTCGGCGCCGACACCACGGGCGTAAACGACAGCAGCCCGGCCATCGAACAGGCCCTGGCCGCCGCCGCCAAGGAGGGCGCCGCCGTCCAGCTGAACGGCCAGCTGCGCATCAGCCGCCCCATCATTCTAAACACCAATAACGCGGCGGTGCCCGCCCTCTTCGGCGAAGGCATGGATAAAACCACCATTAAATTCAACTGGGCCCAGGCCGGCGACTACGTTAAGGCTAGCCACGACCGCAACGAATTGGACGTGTCCAAATACGCCGGCATCGTGGTCAGCGGCCGCGACACCGCTAGGGTGCCGAACACCAAAACCACCCTGGCCGAATTCGCCCTGGTCTACGACAAGACCGACGACTACTACCGGCCGGGCCAAAGCTATTTCGGCATGGTGAACGGCATCTACGTGGACGATTCCGACAATGTGCACATTGATAAGGTGGAGGTGAGCGGCGCCAACCGGGCCGGCATTTACTTCGATTCCAACCGCAGCTACCGCGAACGCGACCCGAACCTGAAGGACACCTACAAGCAGCTGCTCATCGACGGCAAAATCGACGGCAACCACCCCGGCCTGCCCATCGGCGATAACAACCGGGTTACGAACAGCAATCTGCATAACAACCGGGTCGGCGGCCTGATGTTCGGCTACCAGCGCAACTTCGTCGCCGAAGGCAATAACCTGCTGGAAAACGGCGACAGCCGCGACGGCGGCACCGGCTACGGCATTGCCTCCGTGTCCGGCACCTATAACTTCGGGGTGAAATTCACGGGCAATAACACCTACCGCAACATGCGCAAGGGCCTGGACATTCACGACGGCGACGACATCACCATCGTCGATAACACTCTGACGGGCGACCGGCTCTACGGCATCGAGGTATACAACCGTCAGTTCCCCATGACGAAGGTGAACATCAACGGCAACACCATCGTGCCCGACAGCAATAATCGGCTGGTGAACGACGACGATTTAGGCGCCCATTACCAGCTGTATCAGGGCATCGGCCTAATCGTCAATGAGAAATGGAACAATCTGCCGGTCAAGGCGACCGGTGATTTCACCATTAGCAATAACACCATTAAGAATTTCAGCGCCTACAGGAATCCGCAGCGGCAGGACCAGTCCTACGGCATTCTGTTCCGCAACCGGGAGGCGGAGCGCGATTACCGGCTGACTATCGAGAATAACCACATCGAAGGCCCCTACTCCAGCAAGGCCACCATCGCCACCCTCGGCGAGTCCCAAAGCTTCTACGACGCCAACGGTAAGAAAATGGCGGCGGCCAAGCCCGGCAAGGGTTCCGGCACCATCTTCATTCGTAACAACACCATCAAGCTGGACGAACAGGCCGGCATGGCGCCCATCTGGAACGGGGAGGAATTCACCGACGGCGGCCTGCGCGGCGAAGTGCACGTAACCAACAATAAGGTGGAAATTAAGCAGAATAACGCCATTCGCGATGCCTTCCTGCTGGGCCCGGGCAACGCCAACAGCTATCTGGTGCAGAACAACCTGTTCACCCTCAGCGGCGACATCGGCGCCCTATCCGAGCAGGCCATCGGCGAAATTTTCGGCCGTGCTAACAATAAGCAGCAGCCCACGGCGCGGGTCATCGGCAACAGCATCATCGCCGCCAGCGTCGCCCAGCGGCCGAAGGAGAAGAGCTGGCTCACCGCCACCAATGTGCAGCTGGAAAAAGACCGCAATAAATTGCTACCGGTCAATGGTCTGGCGGTGCCACAGGCGTCCGGGGTGGCCGGTGCCCGCGGCACGGGCGTGAAGCCAACGGCGGCGGTTAATCCGGTCAATTCGGCAAATTCTGCAATGCAGCCGGCCGCGCCCACTGGGGTCGCCGTCCCCAACCGCCAGCCCGGCGCTCCAGCGGCGGCCCAGCCCGGCATCGCCACTAATCCCACTGGCCCGAGCGCGTCGCCCAGTGTCAGCGGTCAGCCAAGCGCTGGCGCGGCCACCGTTAGCCCGAACAGCACCCCAGCCCGGGCGGCAGTGGCGGCGGCCAGCAAGCAGGGCGGCCTCATGGTGGATACGGCCCGCCACTTCTATACCATCGACGAGTTGAAGGGCTTCGTGGATTTGGTGCGACGCTCCGGCGGCCAATTCCTGCACCTGCATTTGTCCGACGACCAGAACTACACCCTGGAAAGCGACCTGCTCGGCCAGAGCCTGGCGGACGCGGTGTATGAACCGGCTGGCTATCTGAACCGCAAGCAGGGCAACCGCTTCTACAGCCGCGCCCAAATCGCCGCGCTGGTGCGTTACGCCAACAGCGCTGGCGTCGAGCTGGTGCCGGAAATCGACCTGCCCGGCCACGCCAACTTCATCTATCGTCTGCTGAAGGATAAGGACGCGACCAAGGCCAACCGCATCTTCAGCGGCGGTAACGCCAACGTGGACGAGGCCCTGACCTTCACCAAGGAACTCTATGCGGAAGTGGCGGCGCAGTTCCGCGGCAATAGCAAACACTTCCACATGGGCGGCGATGAGTTCGCCGGCGCCGTCAGCAATAACCCGGCCTACGTGGCCTATGCCAACGCGGTGGCCGCCGACCTGCAGCGGCAGGGCTTCACGGCGCGCATCTGGAACGACGCGGTGCTGACCGCCCAGCTGGGCAAACTCAGCAGGGACATTGAAATCACCTACTGGGATTGGGACGGCAACCGGGAGGACCCGGCCGAGCGGGCGGAGAATCTGAAGCAGCGTGCCACCGTCGGCGAGCTGCTGCGCCAGGGCTACCGGGTGCTGAACTACAACCAGCATTACCTCTATCACAATGTGGACGCCAATTCGGCGGATACGGCCAACACCGACCGGCTGCGGCTCCAGAACGAGCAGTGGCATCTGGGCCGCTGGGACGAGACCAACCGCCACAACGAGGTGGACGCGCGGCAGGTTTATGGCGCCGCGGTGGCCATCTGGAACGACGGCAGCAAGCCCTACCCGCTGCCGGCTGCGGATTTGCAGCGGTTTATCGAACCGCAGCTGCGGCTGGTAATCCAGAAGGTGAGGGAGGCGGAAGGTAAATAGCCCGCCAAAAAATAAGCCCCGCTCCGGCGGGGCTTTTTTATGATTAAGGCCCTTTTACCGACGGACGGCCGCTTTAGCTGTATGTTTAAAGGCCATAAATACATACAGGAGAAGCGCCCGTCTGTCTGTAAGACAGTGGGCGCCTGAGCTCCGAGGGAGCGAAGAACCGCCCGAAGGGCGCCTGAACGCAGTGAAGAACCGCCCGTCCGTTTGTAAGTGGCCCTAAAGCCTATTCCTCGGAGCTTTCCTCGGAAAAGCGGGGAAAGTCCTTGGGTTTCACGTAATTGTGCTTGTCCGCGTCGTAGGAGAAGATGAATTTTTCATTCTTAAACTCCTTGAGCCGCTGCGGCTGCGCGTCCTTCTCGCCCTTTTTCATGCCGACGAAGCCGTTCACCGTCGCTTCCAGCGGGTAAAGGCCGGCCACGGCGGGCAAATCCTGGCGCACCTTATATTCCGCGTTCAGGTCCATGCACTTGGCCAAATCCTCCGGCTCGCAACCCAAATCTTCGCTGAAATTGCCGTAGGAGACGGGCACGTCCGCCAGGCGAATTTCCTTGCCGTCGTCAATTAACATCACCAGCCACGACCAGCTGGCGCCGCCGCCTAAATCACCGTCGTAGGCGCTGGCACCCCAGATGTCCTTGCCGTACTCCTGCCACGACCATTCGTCGGGGGCGCTGCCGTACCTGCCAAAGTGCTCCTGGAATTGCCGCGCCGGCGTCCCGTCCTTGCCCTCCTTATCAAAGACGAACAGGGACACCAGGCCGGATTCGCTGTGCGGCGTATGCAGGCTGTCGCCGGCGAAGATGAGATAGCGGCGCCCGGCCACCGTCTTGTCGCTGACCAGCCGCATGCAGTAGCCGCTCAATTCCTTGTACGAGGCGGCCAGGTCCTTGTCCGGCTCGGCCACGAAGCGGCATTCCTTCAGCTTGTTCTCCTCCGGGTAATTGTCGTTGTAGATTTTTAGGGCGTCCCCGTTGGCGGGGAAATTTTTATCGAGAATCTGCTGGGCCAGCTGGTCGTCGGCCCGGGCCAGCGCGGCAGCCAGCGTTAGCAGTAGTAGGGAAAATTTCATGGTACCTCACAGTTATTAAGCAATTAAATGGGCAATGGCCCAGCGCTAGCTTAGCACCGTGGGCCACTGCCATTAAAGAAGACACCGTTTAGGGTATTTACAGACGGACGGGCGCTTTAGCTGTATGTATTTAGAGCTTTAAAAACCGCCCGTCTGGCGTCTAATCCGGTTTATAGGTTTCCGGCAGCCGCCACAAAGCCAGCAAATACAGGCTCGACAGACCGAAGTAGAAGATCATCGACGCCGTCCAGCCCAGGTGGTCCAGCACGAAGCTCCAGATGATGTTCAGCAGGGTGTAGGAGGTGTAGGCCAGGGCCCAGATGACGCCGAAAATCAGCGTAACCTTCTGCGGATTCATATTCGGCAGCTCGTGGGGCATGTTCAGGAAAATGGAGTACTGGCTGAACATGAAGAAGCCGGACAGGAACATGCAGCCATAGCTGAGCACCGGCGACCGGTTCGCCACCAGGAAGGCCAGCAGCATGAAGCCAATCATCAGGCAGCCGAAGAGGGCGCACATGGGCCGCCGCGGCCGCCGTTGGCGGCCGGCCACCGTGCCGAGGAAGGCGCCAGCAATGCCCCCGCCGGCCACCGACAGGGTAATCCAGCCGGTGTGCAGCAGCGGCAGGTGCTGCGGCAGCACCGCCGGGTAGGTGGTTAGGGACATCACATAGAGGAAAAGAAAGCCGCCGAAGCCGAGGGCGAAGGTCCAGTTGAAGGGGTCGCGCAGGGCCTGGCCGTAGCCGTAGTTGTCCTTAAGTTCACCGCCGCCGCCGGTGTCAAAGTCCGCCGCCACCGCGAACCAGAACAGGGCCACCAGCACCAGCAGGCCGGAAAAGGCGGTCATGGTCAGCTGCCAGTTGTGGTGCATCAGGTCGAGCCAGAAGGCGAAGGCCAGGGCGACGATGAAGGCGCCCACGTTGTAGCTGACGGTAATCAGCGTGGAGAAGACCACCTTCTGCTCCCGCGCCACGAAGCGGCTCACCAGCGGATTCATGTAGACCATGACCATGGAACCGCCCACGGCCATAATCATGCGCGCCAGCACGTAGAGGTAATAGTTCGGCAGCCAGATGGCGACGAGGGCGAAGAGCAGCAGCAGCACCGCCAGCGAGGCGGCCCGCTTAATGCCGAGCCGCAGCAGCACGAAGGCGGCGAGGAAGTTGGCGAAGATGCGGGCGACGGTGATGCTGTAGTTCACCACCTGCTTGATGACCGACGGCACCGCCTGGCCGGCGAAGTAGTGTTCGGTGATGTGGCTGCTGAGGGAGGAGCCGGCCACCCAGTTGGCGGCGAAGGCGGTGTAGCCGGCCAGCAGGGCGAAGAACATGAGCAGGCCCTGGCGGGTGCTTGGCATAGTTTTTTCCATGGGCAAATCCTAAGTGGGAAGAAAAACCTGGTTGGCAAAAAATTAGCAGAGTCCGCCGCCGCCGGCCCTTACTGTATGTTTAAGGGCTTTTCTTATAATTAGCCATTTACGGGGGATTTATGTTGAGTTACCGACACAGTTTTCACTGCGGCAACGGCGGCGACGTGCTCAAGCACCTGGTGCTGCTGGCCGTGCTCGATTACTACAAGCAGCGCGGCAAGCCTTACACCTACATCGACAGCCACGCCGGCGCCGGCTTTTACGCCCTAAATAGTAAGCAGGCGCAGAAGAAACGGGAGTTCATGCAGGGCATCGGCCGCCTCTGGGAGGCGCAGAACACGCCGCCGCTGCTGCGCCAGTACCTGCAACTGGTAGACAGCTACTGCGGCCGCGACCACTACTTCGGTTCGCCCTTCCTCGCTGGCCTCATGGCCGGCCCGGAGGAGCGGCTGCGGCTCTTTGAGCTGCACCCCGCCGATTATCCCCAGCTGCAGCAGGCCATGGGTACGCTGAACCTGCGCCGCCGCTGCCAGATTAATCACAGCGACGGGCTGAAGGGGCTAACGGCGCTGCTGCCGCCGACGCCGCGGCGGGCGGTGGTGCTCATCGACCCGGCCTACGAGGACAAGGGCGAATATTACGAAGTGGCCACGGCGCTGGAGGAGGCGCTGCGCCGCTTTGCCAGCGGCTGCTACCTCATCTGGTACCCGTGCCTGGCGCGGCTGGAACAGCAGCAGCTGCTGCGCAAGTTGAGCCACCGCTACAACACGAACTTTCTGCGGGCGGAGCTGCACTGGCGCACGCCGCCGGCGGACGGCTTCGGCATGTTCGGCGCCGGCGTCTACGTGATTAATCCGCCCTTCGGCTTGGCCCAGCAGCTGAATCCGGTGCTGGATTACCTGAAGACGGCCCTGGCCCAGGACGGCGGGGCGAAGAAGCTGCTGCAATTTAAGAGCCCCTAGGGCGGTTTACCGACGGACGGGCGCTTTTATTGTATGTAATTAGACCTTAAATACATACAAGGAAAGCGCCCAGTTGTATTTATAAACGGAGAATTTATGACCTTAAGCGATACGGCGGCGCTGGTGCGGGCCCGGGCCGCCTTTCTCGCCCGGCTGCGCGCCTTCTTTCACCGCCGCCAGGTGCTGGAGGTGGACACGCCGCTGCTGGCGCCCTGGGGCAATCCGGACCCGGCTTTAGCCAATGTGCGCACCGCCGCCGGCGACTATTTGCAGACTTCGCCGGAGTTCGCCATGAAGGTGCTGCTTAGCCGCGGCGCCGGCGACATCTACCAGCTGAACCACGTCTTCCGCGGTGAGGAGCAGGGCCGCCACCACCGGAGCGAATTCCTCATGGCCGAGTGGTACCGGCTCGGCTTCGACCACTGGCGCCTGATGGAAGAGGTGGCGGAGCTGGTGCGCGAACTGGTGCCCCGCTACGGCCACTGGCCGCGCCGCCACCGCGATTACTGCGGCCTATTCCTGGAATACTGCGGCTTCGACCCGGCCCACATTGACAGCACCGCCCTGGCGGAACGCAGCGCGGCCCTGCTGGGCCAAGAGCTGGATTTGGACTTTAACGGCCATCTGGATTTGCTCTTTTCCCTGCAGATTCAGCCGCAGCTGGGGCGGGAGGCGCTGGATTTCGTGGTGAATTTCCTGCCGTCCCAGGCGTCGCTGGCGCGGCTGATTGTAGTAAATGGTGCGCCGCGGGCCGCCCGCTTCGAGCTTTTTATCAACGGGCTGGAGCTGTGCAACGGCTTCTGGGAATTGACCGACCGGGCCGAGCAGGCGCGGCGCTTTGCGGCGGAAAATGCGGCGCGGGTGGCCCAGGGGCTGGAGCCGGTGCCGGCGGACCCGCGGCTGCTGGCGGCGCTGGCGCAGGGGCTGCCGGACTGTGCCGGCGTGGCCCTGGGGGTGGAAAGGCTGCTGATGCTGGCCCTGAAACGGGAACACATCGAGGCGGTGGGCTACCGGCTGGATTTTTAGCGGTTTACGAACGGACGGGCGCTTTTAGTGTATGTAATTAATGCGCTAAATACAGACAGGGTAAGCGGCTGTCTGTTTGTATAGGGCCCTATAAATACAACGGGGCGCTTTAGCTGTCTGTAATTTAGCGGCTAAATATGGAGAACCTGGCCTGCTCTGCATTCACTATTACCACCCGGAACGGCCCGAACCAGAAACCCGGGCGTTTACAGCCCCGCGGCGATTACACCACCATGTAGGGCCTTAGCTATTCATGCACTAACTACGGCGGTTCCAGGCCAAGCCCCGATTCCCAAACCAAAATTACATACAGCCTAAGCGCCCCTATGTTTGTAAATGACGTTTTGAGGGCTTTTACCGACGGACGGGCGCTTATATTGTTTGTAAATATCCGGATTTTACAGACAGTCTAAGCGCCCCGTTGTTTGTATAAATGCCAAACGGCGCTATTCCAGGGCCAGCTGCGCCGCGCGGAAGGGGCCATGGAAGTATTCGTACCACTCCTGCAGCAGCGCCCGCAGCTGCGCCTCCACCTGCTCGTGCTGTTCCCGCAGCCAGTAGTCGTAGTTGCGCAGGTCCTCGTAGTGGTTGCGCTCATTAAACAAATCCCTGATGGCCGTCTGCCAATTCTCCGCAAAGAACAGCTCAAAGGGGAGAAACACCAGCGCCGCCCCCAGCCGCTGGTGAAACTGCAGATAGGGCCGCAGCAGCGCCGCCGCGTCCGCCACCGGCCCCAGGGCCAGGGTGCCGTCGTCGTAGGCGCAGATGCTGCACTGGCCACCCTGAAAATTAAAGGCCAGATGGTGCAGCCACTGGCGGAACATGTACTTCGGCCGCCGCCGGCTGGCACTCATGGCCAGCCAGGTGCCGGTGCCGCTGGCCGGCAGATTGGCCCGCAGGGTGATGCCCGAGGGCAATTGCAGGATTTTCTCGCTGACGGCAGTCAGGTCGCTGGCGCCGTGTTCCTGGAGAAACTGGTCGCGGCGCCGCCGCTGGCTGTGCTCCCAGTCATACTGCCAGGCCTGGGCAGCCGCTCCGGCCGGCAGCAACGGGTTAGTTTCCTCCGGGTGCTGCAGGTAGAACTCCTTCAGGGCGTGGCGCTCCAGCCCGTCGGCGTAGAGGGTTTCCCGCCGCGGCCACACCGGCGCTGAATGCAACGGCGGCAGCTGGTGCTGGCGCAGGTAGTAGGTCAGAGGCTGGTTTAAATCCCGAATCAGCTGGTGCAAATAAACGGTTTGCGGCGTCAGCGGCGCCAGGCTTAGGGGTTCCAGGTTTAATTTCTGCCGGCTCTGGCCCTCCTGCGCCAGCCGCCGCTGCAGCTGGTGCCACAGCGGCACCGGGTCAGGGCCGTCAAAGGGATTGGCCGGCGCCAGCTGCAGGTAGGAATGTTTATGTAAGCGGCGCTGCAAATGGAACAGCAGCTCCTCCAGCGGCTTGGCCGGCAGCCGCTGCTCGCCGTCGTCCGGGTCGATGTGGTCGTAGAAGAACCAGAGACTTTCCCGGGCGCTGGCAAATAAATCAAGGAAGGCGGCCCGGTCGTCCTCCTCGCTCTCCCGGTCGCCGGGGCGGCTGCGGTCCAGCTGGCGCAGGTTATAGCGGTCATCGGGCCGCTGGCGCGGAAAGTCGTCCTGGTTCAAATTCAAACAGGCGATGAGCTTAAAGGGCACCAGCTGCATATTGCCGAGGGTGGAGATGGTAATGACGCCGCTGGGTTCGCCGCCGGTCTGCTTCTCCGCCAGCCGCTGGCCGACGAAGTCCCAGATAAAGCCCAGATTCAGCTTCTTCTGCTCTTCTTCCCGCAGTAGGGGCCGGGCGCCGTGCAGGGAATAGTGCAGGTCGCGCAGTATCTTCCGCAGGGCGCTGTGGCCCTCGCTGTCTGTGGCAAAGCCGTAGAACTCCTGCAATAGCCCCTGAATGTGTTCCAGATGGGTGGCCAGCGGCGACTGCGCCCTAATCAGTTCCCGGCTGCGGCGGAAAATCAGGGTCAGCTGGCACAATTTATCCACCAGCGGCGCCTCGTTCAGGCCGATTTGCAGCTGTCTGTCCTCCGCCAGCAGCAGCGCGTCCACCAGCCGGTCGAGGCTGGCGCAGAAATTAAAGCGTAAATCTCCGTCGTCGGGGCCGAGGCTCTCGCGCAGGTGCACCTCGTCAAAGCCGCGGCGGAAGCCGGCCTGCTTGAGCAGGCTCAGTAGCCGCTGCACCTGATGCTGGTCCAACTCCAGGGCCCGGTGGGTGTCTGGCAGCAGCAGCCAGTTCGCCAGGCTGTGCAGGTCGAAGCGTTCCGCCAGCAGGCTGTAAAAGCCGGTCAAGCTGTGCCAGAGATTTTCCGCGGCGCTGCTGGCCACGCCGGTGATGCGCGCCGGCAGCCGGTGGCCGTCGTAGTCGCCGCTGGCGGGAAAGACCGCCTGAATCAGCGCCCGCTGCTCATCGCCGATGCGCGGCAGGACAATGAGAATGTCGCTGAGGCGGCGGTTTTTATCGGCACCCAGCCAGCGCACCAGCTGACCCCGTAGAACTTCCAGCTGCCGCTGCAGGCCCTGGCAACCGAAGATGCGCAGGCTGTCGTCGTCTTCCGCTAAATCCAGCTGGCTCAGCCACTCCGGCCGGCCTTCCGCCTCGCTGTTCAATTCTTCCAAATCCTGCTGGAGGGCGGCCAGCAGCCGGGTGGGTTCTGCCGGTTCCACCTCCAGGGTTATGTCCGCCTCCAAATCCGCCGCCAGCAGCATTTGCCCGAGGCTGCGGTAATTCTTGCCGAGCCGCGACAGCAGATAGTGGCCCTGGTCGAAGTGCTGGTCCTCCCAGCCCGGCTCCAGACTCTTCTTCCAACTCCAGTGGCCGTCCACCAGGTCGTTTAGATAATGCAGGGTGGGGCTCTGGTGGAACAGGTAAACGTTGGTGAACTGGCCCAGCTGCTTCAGTGCCTCCAGCTGGTGCCGGGTGGCGTCCTTGAGCAGGTAGACCAGCAGGCAGCGGGGCAATTTGTCCTGAAATCGGGCCAAATGCTGATAGAAGTAGCGGCGGCGCCGTTCCCGCACCGCGAAATCATGGGCGAAGAGTTGATTAAAGAGATAATGCTGGCTGCGGTAGAGCCGTTGGTAATGGCGGTAAAGCCATTTTGGTGTCTTTGTCTCCTTAAATTTAATGAAGTCGTTCAGCGGCGGCTGGCCCCGCTGCCACAGTTCCAGCCAGTCCGGCCGGCTGTTCAGGTAGGTGGAGAAAATGCGCGCCATTTCGCCGGCGAAGTTCCAGAAGCGGCGGCTGTTCTGGCCGTCGCCGCGCACCAACCGCTGCACGAAATAATTAAGCGGGTGGGCCCGGTCGCGCAGAATTTCCCCCTCCCGCTCCTGGAGGTGGGCAAAGATTTTCCAGTGCAGGGCCACCGGCCCCAGGGGCGCATAGGCCGCGTCGCCGCCGGTGCGCGCGGCGCTTTCAATGAGCCGCCATTCAAACATGGCCCAAAACTGCATTTCCATGTTCCAGCTCACGGTTAGGGCCGTGGCCAGCCGGCCGCGCAGGTCGTTGGCCAGGGTCATGGTGGGCACGATGATGGTGGGCGGTTGGAAGATGTGCTGTTCCCGCCGGTAAACCTCAATGAAGTGGGCGAAGACCTGCTCAGGTCTTGTGCCCTGGCTGAGCTGGAGCACGGTCGTTTTTATTCCTACGCCACTTGCTGGGCAGCAGATTCTTCCAGCGGCTGGCCGGGGCCGGTATCTGCGGCGGCGCCTCCAGCAGGGTGAGACCGTTAAGGCGCACCGGCCGCACCACGAATTTAATCTGGCCGCTGTGCTGTTGCATCTTGAGGCAGTGGCTGAGGGCGTTGCGCTGGCCCAGGTGAAGGCTGACCACCACGGGCTTTTGCCCGCTGGTCTGCGGTAGGGCAATGACCGCAAAGCCCTGATTATTGCGTCCGAAGGTGAGTTCCATAGAAAATTCCGGGTTAAAAGCTTGAAGTCTAACGGCTGCGGCCGGCCGCTGCAGCATTAAAGAGCCGTATCCGGGAAATATACAAACAGACGGGCGCTTATACTGTATGTATTTAGGCTTAAATTACATACAGCCTAAGCGCCCGTCCGTCGGTAAATGCCGCAGTTAATGCTCCGCCTCCGGCCGCATGTGCGGGAATAGCAGCACGTCGCGGATGGACGGCGCATTGGTCAGCAGCATCATCAGCCGGTCAATGCCGATGCCCTCGCCGGCGGTGGGCGGCAGGCCGTACTCCAGGGCGCGAATGTAGTCGCCGTCGTAGTGCATGGCCTCGTCGTCGCCGGCCTCCTTGGCCGCCACCTGGGCACGGAAGCGCTCCGCCTGGTCCTCCGCATCGTTGAGCTCGGAAAAGCCGTTGGCCATTTCCCGGCCGGCAATGAACAGCTCGAAGCGGTCGCAGAGCTGCGGATTCTCGTCGTTGCGCCGGGCCAGCGGCGAACTGACTGCCGGGTACTCGGTGATAAAGGTAGGCTGCACCAGCCGCTGTTCCACCGCCTCCTCAAAGAGCAGCGTGTGCAGGGCGCCCAGGTCCATGGCCTCATGCACCTTCTGGCGGAATTCATCGCGGAGAATGCGCACCAGCTCCGGGCCGTTGTCGAGGGCGGCGGCATATTGCGGCGCGTATTGCTTAATGGCTTCCACCAGCGGAATGCGCGGGAAGGGCCGGCTGAAGTCGATGGTTAATTTTTCCCCGTTTAAATCGTAGTCCAGAGTTTCCCGGCCGAAGAGTTCACGCACCAGGCCGCGCAGCAGTTCTTCGGAAAAGTCCATCAGGTCGTTGAAGTCCCGGTAGGCCCAGTAGAACTCCAGCATGGTGAACTCCGGATTGTGGCGGGTGGACAGGCCCTCGTTGCGGAAGGAGCGGTTGATTTCAAAGACCCGCTCGAAGCCGCCCACCACCAGCCGTTTCAAATACAGCTCCGGAGCAATGCGCAGAAACAGCGGCATGTCCAGGGCGTTGTGGTGGGTAATGAAGGGGCGGGCGGTGGCGCCGCCGGCGATGGGGTGCATCATCGGCGTTTCCACCTCCATGAAGTCCCGTTCCTCAAAGAATTTGCGAATGTAGCGCAGGGCCTGGTTGCGAATGCGGAAGACCCGGCGGCTCTCCTCGTTCATGATTAAATCCACGTAGCGCTGGCGGTAGCGCAGTTCCTGGTCGGCCAGGCCGTAGTAGTCCGAGGGCAGCGGCCGCAGCGCCTTGGTCAGCAGCTGAATGGCGGTGGAGTGAATGGTCAATTCACCGGTCTGGGTGCGGAAGAGCGGGCCGACGGCGCTGACGATGTCACCCAGGTCCCAGGTTTTAAAGTCCCTGTAGATTTCTTCGCCCACCTCGTCCCGGGCCACATAGACCTGGAGACGCGCGCCGCTGCCGTCCTGGAGCACCATGAAGGAGGCCTTACCCATGACCCGCTTCAGCATCAGGCGCCCGGCCACAGTGTGGCTGCCCGCCTGGGCCAACTGCTCCTGCTCCTGCACGCCGTCGAAGTCCCGGTGCAGCTGGGCGGCGCTGGCCGTGGGTCGCACCTGGTTGGGGAAGGCCACGCCCCGTTCGCGGATTTTCGCCAGCTTCTGGCGGCGCTCGGCGATGAGTTTATTGGTGTCCTGAATTGGTTCTGCCATTGTTATTCCTTGAGAAGTCCATTTTGTAATTGATAGCAGCGGTCCATTTGTCGCGCCAGTTCCAGGTCGTGGGTTACCACCACCAGGGCGCTGCCCCGCTCGCTAATCAGTTCCCGCATGAGATTAAAGGCCTGGCGGGCGTTTTCATTGTCCAGATTACCGGTGGGTTCGTCGGCCAGCAGGCAAGCGGGATTATTCACCAACGCCCGGGCGATGGCCGTGCGCTGCCGTTCGCCGCCGGACAGCTCCGCCGGCAGATGGTCGAGGCGCCGGCCGAGGCCAACCCGCTCCAGCAGTTCCGCCGCCCGTTTATTGGCCTCTTCCTTGGGCACCTGGGCGATTAATAGGGGGAGGGCCACGTTTTCCAGGGCAGTGAATTCGGCCAGCAGATGGTGGAACTGGTAGACGAAGCCCATGTAACGGTTGCGCAGGGCGCTCTTGTGGTCGTCGCTCTCGCTGGAAAAGGGCTGGTCGCAGAGGCGCACGCTGCCCTGGCTGGGCCTGTCCAGGCCGGCCAGCAGGTGCAGCAGGGTGGACTTGCCGGAGCCGGAGGAACCGACGATGGCCAGGCTCTGGCCCTGTTCCAGCTGCAGATTAATGCCCTTGAGGATTAATTCCGGCTCCTTATTTTTCAGTTTCTGGCCGTAGGAGAAGTAGAGGTTTTCCGCTTGTAGAATCATGGTTACTCCGCTGACAGGGGCCGGCTGGGTGCGGGCGGCATTCGGCACCGCTGAGGCCGCCCTTGGTGAATATTAATGGTCATGGCACTTACTCCGCTGACAGGGGCCGGCTGGGTGCGGGCGGCACTCGGCGCAGCTGATGACGCTCTGGCCCGGCAGGGACGAGCGACACTCGACACCGCTGAGGACGCCCTCGGTGAATATTAAGGTCATGGCACTTACTCCGATGATAGGGCCCGGGCCGGCTGGGTGCGGGCGGCAATCAAAGCCGGCACGATGGAGAAAATCAGCGTAAAGCCCAGGGTTAGTGCCGCCACCCCCCAGACCACCGTCGGGTCAATTTCCGCCGACAGGCTTTCCACGAAGTACATGGTTTTGTCGATGCGCACGCCGCTAATCTGCTCCAGCTTATTCATGAGGTAGGGCACATTCAGGGAGATAAACACGCCGGTGAGGGTGCCGAGCACGGTGCCGAAGGCGCCGAAGACCATACCCTGGGTGATGAAGATGCGCAGAATGTCGCGGCGGGTCATGCCCATGGTGCGCAGTATGGCGATGTCGCGGCGCTTCTCCGTTACCACCATGTACATGGTGGACAGCAGGGAGAACAGGGCCACGAGAATGATGAGGCTCAGAATGATGAACATGGCGTTCTTCTCCAGCTGCACCGCATTGAAGTAGCTGGCGTTATCCAGGGTCCAGTCGCTGATGTAGGTGTAATTGGGCAGCTGCTGGCGCAGGTCTTCGCGGATTTTCTCCGCGTCCATGGGGTTCTTCAGCATGATTTGCCAGCCGGAATAGCCCTCGGGCAGCTGGAAGAGGGTGGCGGCATTATTGGAAGAAATGAAGGTGTAGCCGCTGTCGAAGTTCTGGTTGCCGCTGTGGAAGGTGCCGACCACGGTGAAGCGCTTCAGCCGCGGGAACAGACCGGCGCCGGTGGTGGAGAACAGCGGCACTACCACGGTGATTTTGTCGCCCACCTTGACGTTAATCTGCTCGGCCAGGGTGTCGCCGATGATGATGTTAAAGCTGTCGCTGGTCAGCTGGTTCTTAATGGCCGCCGGCAATTTGTCGAAGGTGGTGGACACGGCGCCCTGGCGGTTGGCGTCCACCCCCTGGAGCAGTATGCCCTGGAACTTATCGCCGGAACCGATGAGGCCCTGGCCCTGCACGTAGGGGGCCCAGCCGGTGATTTGTGGGAATTTCTGGAAAATCGCGCTGGGGTCGAAGCTGCGGTCGATGACCTGGACGCCGAAGGGGCGCACGGTCATGTGGGCGGTGAAGGACAGCACGCCGTTGCGCACCTGGGTCATGACCCCGTTCATCACCGACAGCACCACGATGAGGGCGGCGATGCCGATGGTGATGCCGAGCACGGATAGTATGGCGTTCAGGCCCACGAACTTGCTGCCGCGGCGGGCGTGGCTGTAGCGCAGGCCGATGGCCGAGGCGATTTTCATTGCAGCAGTCCGTCCAGCTGGCCGGCGGCGTCGAGGGCGTGCAGGTCGTCGCAACCGCCGATGTGTTTACCGTCAATGAAAATCTGGGGCACGGTGCTGCGGCCGCCGGCCCGGTCAATCATTTCCTGGCGCCGCTCCGGCTCCTGCATGATGTTGATGATGTGGTAGTCCACGCCCTTTTTCTTCAGTAGGCCGAGGGCGCGGATGCAGTAGGGACAGGTGGGTTTAATGTAAATGTCGATGTTTGCCATGGGATTCCTTATTTATTCAGGGGGAAATTCTCCCCGAGCCAAGCGTTCAGGCCGCCCTCCAGCAGGCTAACCCGGTAGCCGGCGGCGGTTAGCTGTTGCACGATGCCGTCCAAATTCATGGCGTCGCTGTTGTAGATGAGCAGGGGCTTGTCCTTGGGAAACTTCAGCTGGCCGGCCTGGAAGTGTTCCGCCGGGTAGTTCTGGGCGCCGGCGATGTGGCCGGCCTTAAATTCATTGCTGGGCCGCAGGTCGATGAGAATGCCACCGCCATTGACGAAGGGGCCGAGGGCCGCCGGCGACAGCTGCGGAGTGCGTTGCTGCCAGCGCCGCCATTCCAGGCGCGCCAGCAGGGTGGCGGCGACGATGAGCAGGGCGAAGCTGAAGAGATTTTGGGAAAAGAATTGTCCGAAGGTCATGATTTTCGCTGTTGTTGAAAGGGGGAAATTATAGCGCTGGAACCGGCCGGTAAATACATACAGGGGAAGCGCCCCCATGACTGTAAATTTTATTGGCCGGCCCCCGCGGGGCCTCACTCCGATTACTATAATTAGGCTACTGCCCAACCTTGAGGAACATAAATGGGAAATACGGAAATTTTAGTTAATCACAGCCCCTATGAAACCCGGGTGGCGCTGCTGGAAGGCGGCGTGCTGCGGGACGTGTTCCTTGAGCGGGCACGGAAGCGGGGCATCGTGGGCAATATCTACAAGGGCCGGGTGCAGCGGGTGCTGCCGGGCATGGACGCCTGCTTCGTGGACATTGGCCTGGAAAAGGCCGGCTTTCTCCACGTGAAGAACATCGCCAACAACAAGGATTTCACCATCGACCAGCTGCTGCACGAGGGGGAAAACCTGCTGGTGCAGGTGCTGAAGGAACCCATTGGCTCCAAGGGCGCGCGGCTGACCACAGACATTTCCATTCCCTCCCGCTTTCTCGTTTACCTGCCCCGTTCCCAGGACATCGGCGTGTCCTTCAAGATTACCGACGAGGAGCAGCGCCAGTCCCTGCGCGAAACCATGGCGGACTTTTCCGAGGGCCAGCAGGGCGGCTTCATCGTGCGCACGGCCATTGAGAATGCGGATTTGTGGGCCATGCGCGCCGACCAGCAGTATTTGCACCGGCTCTGGGCCGACATTCAGAACCGGGAGCAGGTGGCCAAGGCCGGCACGCTGATTCACGCGGAACTGCCCCTACATTTAAAGGTGCTGCGGGATTTCGTTACCCCACAGGTAAAACGCATTGTCATTGACGACGCGGTGGCCCACCGGGAAATGTTTGCCTTTGCCGACAATTTCACCCGCGAGGTGCAGGATTTAATTCAGCTGGACCAGGGGCCGGGCCTGTTCCAGCGCTATGGCATTGAACAGGAAATTGAGCACTGCCTGCACCGCCACGTCAGCCTGCAATCCGGCGGCACTCTAATCATTGACCAGACCGAGGCCATGACCACCATTGACGTGAATACGGCGGCCTTCGTGGGCAAGTCGTCCCAGCACGACACCATCTTTAAGACCAATCTGGAGGCGGCCCAGGCCATCGCCCGCCAGCTGCGCCTGCGCAATTTGGGCGGCATTATCATGATTGACTTCATCGACATGGACAGCGAGGAGCAGCGCCAGCAGATTTTCAACGCCCTGGACGCGGCCCTGGCCAGCGACAAGAGCAAGTACAGCCTCAGCCCCATGTCGCCGCTGGGCATCATCGAGATGACCCGCAAGCGCACCCGGGAGAGCCTGAAGCAGACCCTCTGCGAGACCTGCCCGCGCTGCATGGGCCGCGGCTACATCAAGACCGTGGAAACCCTGGCCTACCAGCTGTTCCGCGACCTGATGCACCAGGGCCGGGGCGGCGCGCCACTGACGGTAACGGCCGGGCCGGAGCTGGTGGATTTCATCACCGACGAGGAGGGCTCAGCCCTGGAGGATTTGAGCCAGCTGTTGGAGCGGCCCATTCGCCTGCAGCGGCTGGTGGACTTTCCCCAGGGCCAGTACCAGGTGAAGGTGGGCGACTAGGCGCCCGGTAAATTTCTTAACATCAATTGGGAGTTTCATGAACAAAATCCTGCTGTTCCTACTGCTAGGAACCGCCCCCGGCTGGGCGGCGCCCCTCACCTGTCCGGAGGCGCAATTTAACCCCATCGGCGGCCTCTACGTGGGCATGCCCTTCAGCGAGCTGAAGAGCAAGTTCCCGGGCATTTACAGCCTGGACAAATACCTAATTAAGGTGAACGAGGTGGTGCTGCACGCGCCGAAGGAGTTCAGCGACGTGCGCGCCGAGCTGGCGCCGACCCGGGCCTACGTGGGCACCATCACCTTCTACCTGACCAACGAGCTGGACTGGGGCTATGAACGCATGTTTAAGCGGGCCATCAACGACTACCGGCTGCCGAAGGAGGGCTGGCAGCAGCTGGACAAGCATAGCCACCAGCTGCAGTGCGCCGGCTACGAAATCTCCATGGGCATCGACAAGGAGCTGGGCTTCTTCATGCGGTTCCACATGCCGGAGGTGAAGAAAAAACGGCGCTGATGGCCCCCTAAATACATACATATGAAGCGCCCGCCTGTTTGTAATTGCCCCGTTTACAGACAGCCGGGCGCTTTAGCTGTTTGTTAATTAAGTAGAGCCATTGACGTAAAATTGCCCCCATGCGCGGTTACATCTACATCATTGCCAACGACAGCATTCATAACCAGGTCAAGGTGGGCTACACCACCCGCACCCCCGAGGAGCGGGCCAGCGACCTGTACCAGAACAATTCCGGCATTTCCCACCATTACAAGGTGCTCTACGCCATCGCCATCGACGAGTTCTACCTGCGCGAGCAGTACAACAACCAGACCGACCGCAGCATTCTGCAGCGGCTGGAGCAGGAAATTCACCAGGAGCTGGACCAGTGGCGCATTAACCAGCGGCGGGAATGGTTCCGCGTCAGCAACGGCCGGGAATTAAATCAGGTGGTCAGGGTCATCCGCCGCCTGGCCAACAGCTACGCCCGCTACGAAATCAGCCACAACCGGCTGGCCGATTACCAATTTAGCGGCGCCGGCCCCGCCAGCCTGCGCCAGGATTTGCAGCAGCGGCTGCCGCGGCTCGGCTTCTTCCTGGCCCAGCTGCTGCCCTGGCTCGGCCACTGGCGGCGGGAACTGCTGTGGCTATTTATCCTCGGCCTCTGCTGTTACCAGGTCAGCGCGCCGGCGGCCAGCTTCGCCGCCTCCTTCTATCCGGCCCTGCTGGTCTGCGGCGGCTGCTGGGGCTGGCGCCTCTACCAGAGGAAGGGCCAGCGGCTGCGGGCCAACGATTTCGCCGAGCTGGCGCTGCCGGCGGCGCTGCTGCTGGCGGCCCTGCTCAATCAGGTGCTGCCACGGCTGCCGCTGCGGCTGGCCCTGGCCTGCGGCCTGTTCTTCTTCCTCGTCCCCCTGGCGCGCCGCGATGATTAGGCTCGGCGCCTTCACCTTTGCCCAACCTCTAATTGTGCTGGCGCCCATGGCCGGCGTCAGCGATTTGCCCTTCCGCCGCCTCTGCCAACACTTCGGCGCCGATTACACGGTGGCGGAAATGGTCGCGGCGCGGACCGACCTGCTGGCGACGGAGCTGAGCCGCCGCCGCCTTAGCTTTGATGCCGACCCCCGCGTTCCCCGGGTGCTACAGCTGCTCGGCAACGACCCGCGCCAGCTGGCAGATAGCGCCGCGCGGCTGGCCGATTCCGTAGATGTAATTGACCTGAATCTGGGCTGCCCGGCCAAGCAGGTGGCGAAAAAACAGGCCGGCTCGGGGCTGCTCCGGGATTTAAAGCTGGTTGAAAAAATCTTTCGCGCACTGCGGGCCGCCGTAAGCCTGCCGCTGACGGTGAAAACCCGCCTCGGCGACCAGGATAAGACGGCCATTCACCGGGTGGCCCAGCTGGCGCTGGATAACGGCTTCAGCCTGCTGGCGCTGCACGGCCGCACGCGGGCGCAGCGCTTCAGCGGCCCGGTGGACTACGAATTGATGGGGGAAATCGCCAGCCGCTACCCGCTGCCGCTGCTGGCCAACGGCGACATTACGGAACCGGAGCAGGCGGCGGCGTTGCTGCGCACCTACCCCTACGCCGGTCTGATGCTGGGCCGCGCCTGCTGGGGCCAGCCGCAGCTGTTCGCCCGCTGTCAGAATTTGATTAATGGCCGCCGGCTGCCGGAACGGCTAACGGCGGCGCTGGTACGGGAACATCTGCGCCAGCTGTGGCTTCAGGAGGGCGACCGGGGCCTGCTGCTGGCGCGGAAGCATTTGCACCAGTACTGCCGCCGCCGGCCAGACTACGAACGGCTGCGGCCGCTGATTAATGGGGCCGGTGATTTGGCGGCCCAGCTGGCCCTGGCCGGCCAATTTCTCGATTAATTACATACAACCGGGCGCTTCCCCTGTTTGTAATTTATTTAATTGGCGCCGGGCCCGCAGAACCGGTCATCAGGCCTTTTCGGGAGTGTCGCTAGAGGTCGGAGGTGCCCGCACGGTACGTGGCCTTTTACATTTATCCCGCGGCGAAGCCCTTTTGCTCTACCCACCAGGCCGTGGCTTAAGGGCCTGGGCAAATCTCCGATAATTACAGACAGCTAAAGCGCCCCATTGTATTTATAGAGCTTTATACAAACATACGGGCGCTTTTAGTGTATGTATTTAACGCATTAATTACATACACCAAAAGCGCCCGAGCGTCAGCAAAGGGCGCTGTGAGACCTTTAGGTCAAACAACCGCCCGGCTGTATTTATAAAGGGCAAACAACCGTCCAAGCGTCAGCAAAGGGCAAACAACTGACCCGCCGGCGCTAAATCAGCCGTTCTGGGCCCGCTGGCGCAGGTAATGGTCGGTCAGGGTCAGCGCCACCATGGCTTCGACGATGGGGCAGGCGCGCAGGGCCACGCAGGGGTCGTGGCGCCCTTTAGTTACCACCGCCACGTCGTCGCCGTTCACGTCTATGCTCTGGCCGGGTATAAGAATGCTGCTGGTGGGCTTAAAGGCGGCGCGGGCGACGATGTCCTGGCCGGTGCTGATACCGGCGAGAATGCCGCCGGCGTTATTGGAGTGAAAGCCGGCCGCTTGGCTGCGCTGGTCCCGGTGTTCGCTGCCCCGCTGACTGACCACGTCGAAGCCGGCGCCGATGGCCACCGCCTTAACCGCATTGATGGACATGAGCGCCTTGGCCAAATCCGCGTCCAGGCGGTCGAAGACCGGTTCCCCCAGGCCGGTGGGCACGCCGCTGGCAATGACGGTGATTTCCGCGCCGATGGAATCGCCGGCCCGGCGCAGGTCGGCCAGGTAGCGGTCGAGCAGCGGCGGCTGTTCGCCGTTGGGGCACTGAAAGGGGTTCTGGCCGATGAATTCCCGCCCAGCGAAATGCAATTTGTGCTCGCCCAGCTGGGACAGGTAGCTGTAAATGTCCACCCCCAGGCGCCGCAGCAGCAGCTTGGCGATGGCGCCGCCGACCACCCGGGCCGCCGTTTCCCGGGCGCTGGCCCGGCCGCCGCCGCGGTAGTCGCGGAGGCCGTATTTCTCCTGGTAAGTAAAGTCGCCGTGGCCGGGGCGGAATTTATCCTTGATGTCGCCGTAGTCCTGGGAACGTTGGTCGCCGTTGAAGATGACGAAGCCGATGGGCGTGCCGGTGCTCTTGCCCTCGAAGATGCCGGACAGCAGCTGCACCTGGTCGCTTTCCTGGCGCGGGGTAACGTGGCGGGAGGTGCCGGGGCGGCGCCGGTCCAGCTCGCTCTGAATGAAGGCCAAATCCAGTTCCAGGCCGGGGGGACAGCCGTCCAGTAGGCCGCCGATGGCGGTGCCGTGGCTTTCGCCGAAGGTGCTGAGGACGAAATTCTGCCCGAAGGAATTACCACTCATAAAAGACTCCAAAAATTAGAAAGAGCCATTATGGCGGTTATTCTCCCTCCGGTCGCCGGCGCCGCCGGTTTTATAGAATGAGACCTTTAGGTTAAACAAACAGCCGGGCGCTTATATTGTATGTATTTATGCTTTAAATACATACAATATAAGCGCCCGTATGTTTGTAAATTTAAGAATGCTGCTGATGAATGCGGCGAATAACTTCATTTAGTACCGGTCTCTTCCAGTAACTCCGCCAGCACCAGTCGGCCATCGCGGCGCCCGCCATTGTTCTTCCTCCTCACCGTTTAGTTTAGGGCCAGTGGCAGCCAGCGCCCCTCCCGCGACAATAAAAGCAATCCCCGCAAGCCCGCCGGCTAGGGCAAATCGGCCCAGGCGGTTTCCGTCCGCCCCAACCATAGCCCATCGCTGGGCCGCCAGCCGCAGCAGCAGGGGAAAGACCTCCAGCGTCGGCGGTTCGGTGTCCGGCCAGTAGGGCCAGTCCGGCGGTAGACAAAGGCTTAATTCTTGACGGTCGAAACGAGCCAGACCCTCGCTGGTCCAGAGCTGCCAGGGGCTCAAAGCCAGCTGGCGCCGGCGCAGAAAAATATCCTCGATGGGGTGCAGGCGGCAGGGCAGCAGCACGTCGCGGGAGCGGCGCCGTTCCGGCGGCCAGTGGGGGTGCTCGGGGTCAGTCATTGCTCCTAAA
>CAUSQL010000021.1:0-28257 GCA_963533935.1 uncultured Cardiobacteriaceae bacterium | reverse complement strand
GAGCAGTTGGCTTTTAACCAATTGGTCGAAGGTTCGAATCCTTCACAGCCCACTTCCCTCATTTCTTCCATGAAAATTCAATTCCTTGGCACCGGCGCCGGTTCGCCCTCTAATTTTCGCAACGTTAGTTCCCTGGCCCTTAAGCATCATAGTGAAATCTGGCTCTTTGACTGCGGCGAAGGTACCCAGCAGCAAATTCTTAAAACCAACATCAAGCCCAGCCGCATTAACCGCATTTTCATCAGCCACCTGCACGGCGACCACATTTTCGGCCTGCCGGGGCTGGTCAGCAGCCGCTCCTTCCTCGGCGGTGAAAACCTGCCACTGACAATCTACGGCCCGCCGGGCCTGCGCCAATTCCTGGAAACGGCGCTGGCCATTTCCGACAGCTTTCTCTCCTACCCGCTGGAATTCGTGGAATTGACCGGCGGCGGCGAACTGTTCCGCGACGACCATTTCACCGTCCGCTATGGGCCGCTGGAACACCGCATCGCCTGCTTCGGCTTTCGCCTGGAAGAGCGGGCCAAGGCGGGCCGCTTGGACAGTGCGGCGCTAGCAGCCTTAGGCGTTCCGCCGGGGCCGCTGATGAAGGCACTAAAGGCCGGCGAAACCATTGAATTTAATGGACAAAGCATTAACGGCCGCGACTACCTGGGGTCGCCGCAGCCGGGTAAAGTCATCGCCATCTGCGGCGACAGCCGGCCCAGTGCCGGTGTGCGGGCGTTGGCGGAGAACGCGGACTGGCTGGTCTTTGAGGCCACGGTGCTGGACAAGCAGCGGGCGCTGGCCCAGCAGTTCTACCACAGCACGGTGGCGCAGAGCTGTGCCCTGGCCCGGGCCGCCGGCGTGAAGAATTTGGTGCTAAACCACATCAGCGCCCGCTACGGCAGCGACGAACCGCTGCAGGCGGAGGCGGAGGCCCATTTTCCCGGCACCGTCATCGCTCGGGATTTACTGGAGCTTGAGCTATGATTAAAAACTTTTTACCGAGGACACTTTCATGAAAATAGCTGAAGCCCTGATTCAACGGGACGATCTGAAGCGCCATCTGGAAGATTTAAACAAGCGCCTACTGCTCAATGCCCGCCACCAGGAGGGGGAAAAGCCCAGCGAGGGGGTGAAGGCCATGTTGGAGGAGTACAACCAGTGCCTGAGCAGCCTCACGGCGCTGGTGCTCCAGATTAAGCGGGCCAATAACCGGCTGGTGCTGGCCGACGGCATGCCGCTGGTGGAGGCGCTGACCCAGCGCAGCGCCCTGCGGCACCAGCACGAAATGCTGACCGAGCTGGCGGACAAGGCCAGCGAGCTGACCTTTCACCAGGGCCGTAGTGAGCTGCGCATTCTGCCGTCGGTGGACGTGCGGGCACTGCGCCAACAGGCCGACGTGCTCCACCGCCGCTATCGCCAGCTGGACCTGGCCATTCAACAGCTGAACTGGCTGGAAGACCTGTAGGGCAAGCATTTACCGACAATGGGGCGCTTCCCCTGTATGTTTATTCAGGCTTTTAAACATACAGGGGAAGCGCCCCGTTGTATTTATAGTGCAGCAACTGGAGGGATAAGAACCGCCCGCCGTTTAATTAAACCAATCCTAGCCGCCGGCGCATTCCGCCAATAAATCCTTGTCCAGCAGGTGCTGGTAGCTGGAGCTGCTGGCCGGGTCCAGGCCCATGAGGCTGAACACGGTGGCGTAGAAATTATCGTGGCTGTAGCTCCGCACCGTGGCGTTGCGGCGCAGGCAGTCCATCGGCAGCCGTTGCCGCCAAGCGGCGTTAAACCAGAAAAACATGGGCACCTCCGTCTGTTCCGGCGGCGCCACCGCGTAGGGGGTGCCGTGCAGATAAAGCCCCTTTTCGCCGAGGCTTTCGCCGTGGTCGGACACGTAGATTAGCCCCACCTGCCGGTTTTCCAGCCGTTCCAGCCGGCCGATGATTTGGTCGAGGACGAAATCCACGTAGAGCACGCTGTTGTCGTAGCTGTTGCGCAGGCTGTCCGCGCCGCAGAAGCGCACATTGCGTTCCCGACAGACCGGGCGGAAGCGGCTAAAGGCGGGCGGGTAGCGCTCGTTGTAGGGGTGGTGGCTGCCGATGCTGTGCAGCACCACCAGCCGGTCGCGGCCGCTGTGCGTCCCGATGATGTCGGCCCAGCGGTGCAGGAAAATTTCATCGAAGCAGACGCCGTCGGCGCAGAGGCCGGGTATGTCCAGGGCAATCAGGTCCAGGCTGGCCATGCGGTTACAGACGCCCTTGCAGCTCATGTCGTTGTCCAGCCACAGGGTCTCCACGCCGGCCCGCTTTAGCAAATCCAGGAGATTGTCCCGGTGGGCCGCCTGCACCTCGTCGAATTGTTGCCGGTTCTCGGGGGCGAAGAGGCAGGGCACGGACACGGCGGTGGTGGTGCCGCAGCTGCGCACCTGACGGTAGTTAATCAGGTCGGAACGGCGCGCCAGCCGCGGGGTGGTCTGGCGCCGGTAGCCGTTTAAACCCCAGCTGGCGGCGCGGGTGGTTTCGCCGATGACCACCACCAGCAGCCGCGACGGGCCAGAGCGGGGCAGAGCGCGAATGTCCGGGTCGATGATTTGGTGCGGCGGCGCTTCCCCCGGCCGCCGCAGCCGCTGGCCCAGGGCGGCGAGGAAATTCCACGGCACCAGCATGGCCGCGCTTTCCCGGTATTCACGGATTAGGGAGAGATAGGCGGCCCGCTGCGGGTAAACGAGGGCCAGCAACAGCAGCAGAGCGCCGGCCAGGACCCGGCCGCGCCGGCTCACCTCTTCCTTTAACGGGTAAGAACGCCGTGGCCAGAGGGCGTAGGCCAGAGCCGGGAGCAGGCCGAGCAGCAGGCCCCAGACGATGTAGAGGCCATTGACCGAGGAGCTGCTTTCGGCGGCGGTGGTTTCCAGCACGTTGGTGAGCAGGTTTTTATCGAAGTAGATGCCGAAGACCAGGCTGCCGTAGCTGACGATGGCACTGATAAAGATGATTAGGGGCACCAGCAGCCGCTGGAGATAGGGCAGCTGGATTAGCAGAAAGAAGCCATTTAGGGCGAGAAAAACCGCCGCCGGCGCCGTCAGCACGAAGAAATCCCACTGCTGCCGGTACTCGGCCAGCCGGCCGTAGAAGGGCAGATTCAGCAGCAGGGTGAAGTGGGCCGCCAGCAGCAGGGCCCAGCGGCGGGCGCTGAGCGGGCGCAGCGGCGCCACTAGGGTATCCGCTTACAGGAACCGCCCCTAATGAGCGAGTTGGTGAACTTGAAGCCATCGCCGGTGAACTCGGTGATTTTGATGGCGTATTTCTGGCCGTAGAACCTGCGCATTTCCCGCTGATATTTCTCCTGCTGTTCGTTCTTTGCCTGAAGCAGCGCCTTGGCAATCTGCTCCGCGTTCTGCTCGATGCCGTCGGCCAGCAGCGCGTGCAGCCGGTGCAGATTGTCCAGGTCATTGCGGAATATCCAGTTCAGGTAGGTGAGCGGGTCAATCAGCTTCACCTCCATCTTGCGGGCACGGGAATGCAGCTCGCCCTGGCTGTACCAGTAGGGGCGGTGGCGGGTAATCACCTCCAGGCCGTTGGTCTGGCCGCGCTGTTCCAGCCAGCCCTGGGGCTCGAAGGTGAGCCGGTAGCTTTCCTTCTCGCCGTTCTGCATTTCCTCCTCGCACTGCCAGGCGCCGTGGAAATCCTTGGTTTGCGGTTCGGCCCAGGCCAGCAGCGGCATGAGCAGCAAGAGCAAAGTCTTTTTCATGTTAAATCCTAAAATACATACATCATAAGCGCCCGGCTGTTTGTATCCCGGGCGCCATTTATAAAAATTACGGATTAGCCGGCCTAAGCGCTCCAGGCGTTCAAGAACTCGCCGTAGTGGGCCGGCGCCCCCGGCTGGTCCAGGTAATCGCGCAGCTGCTGCTCCAGCGCCCCGTGCTGGCCCGCGTCGATGGTGCCGCGCAGCCGGCTGTAGCGCAGAAACAGCAGGTAGGTGTTCAGCACGTCCGTTTCACAGTAGTTGCGGATTTCCTCCATTTGCCCGGCGAAGTAGCGCTCCGGCACCGCCGCCCCGTCCATGGCCAGCTTGCCGGGCAGGCCGCAGAGCTTGGCGTACTCATCTAATTTCACCGCATTGCTCGAGTGGTAGCAGGCCAGCACGTCCATCAGGTCCAAATGGCGGCCGTGGTAGCGGTTGATGTAGTTGTTGTAGCGGAATTCGCCGTTGAATTCGCCGGTGTCCAGGCACTGGCGGCCGCTGATGTCATAGAGCATGGCCCGGTATTGCAGCACCGGCAGGTCGAAGCCGCCGCCGTTCCAGCTGACCAGCGTCGGCACGTAATGGTCAATGCCGGCGAAGAAGCGGCGGATTAATTCCTCCTCGTCGCTGGCCACCTCGCCCAGGGACCAGAGCCGGGGCTTCTGGCCGTCGTGGAGCAGCACGGAAATGGCGACGATTTTTTGTAGATGCGGGCGAATGAAGGCGTTGCCGCTTTCAGCGCGCCGTTCGCTGACCATCAGCTGGTAGATTTCCAGGTCGCTGCCGCCGTCAATGCCGTGAATGCGCCGGTAGCCGGCCACGTCGGCCACGGTCTCAATGTCGAAGGCGAGCACGTTGTGCTTAAACATTACTTTTGCTTCCAGGCGCCGTTTTCCTGGTAATACCAGCCGGCCTGGGCCTGGCTAATCCAGCGGCCGGCGAAGGTGCTCTGGATTTCCCGCGCCCATTCCGGGTGCTGGTTGGCGGCGGCGATGGCCTGGTACAGCTTAATCCGGTCCTCATTTTCCGCTTTTACCAGCCCATTCACCTTGGCCCGCTCGTTCATGGCCACCCCTTCCAGGCTGCGCACGGCCACCAGCCCGTCGCTGGTCAGGCCAATGGCGCCGCTGGCCAGGTAGCGGGACATTTGCCCGAAGCGCTTGGCCATCTTCGCCTTAATGGTCTCGATGTCCGGCGAGCTGACGTTGAAATCCGCCGATTGGGCCGCCGCCGGCGGCACCAGCCCTTCCAGCAGGGCCAGGGCCAGGCGCCGGGCCGCATTGACCGGCTGGTGCTGGCTCTGGGGCTTGTCGGCCTTCTGCTGCCACACCTCTTCGATGATTTTATCGGCGGCCTTTTCCACCGCGGCGGCGGGGAAGTAGATGTTCACGGTAATGCAGGACATCAGGGCCGCGGCGCTGGCCATGAGCAGGGCCCGCTGTAGCACGGCCATGTTAGTCCTTGGCGCGGCCTAGGTATTCGGCGCTGCGGGTGTCCACCTTGATGACGTCGCCGATGTTTAAAAAGAGCGGCACGCGCACCACGGCGCCGGTTTCCAGGGTAGCCGGCTTGCCGCCGCCGCCGGAGGTGTCGCCGCGCAGGCCCGGGTCCGTATCGACGATTTTCAGTTCCACGAAGTTCGGCGCATTGACGCTAATGATGTTGCCGTTCCAGAGGATTACCGTGCACATAGCCTGCTCCAGCAGCCATTTTTCCGCGTCGGCTACGGCGGCGGCGCTGGCCGGCAGCTGGTCGAAGGTTTCCGGATTCATGAAATACCAGTTGTCCTCGTCCTTAAAGATGTACTGCATATTGGTTTCGAGCACGTCGGCGGCCTCGACGGTTTCGCCGGATTTAAAGGTGCGTTCGATGACCCGGCCGTTCTTCAGGTTGCGCACCTTTACCCGGTTGAAGGCCTGGCCCTTGCCGGGCTTAACGAATTCGTTTTCCACGATGGTGTAGGGGTCGCCGTCAAGCATGATTTTCAGGCCACCGCGGAATTCGTTGGTTGAGAAAGTTGCCATAGTTAGTTCCTTGTTTTAATCGAGCCCTGAATTATACGGGACAGCCGCGGAATTTCTCCGGGGCAAATTGGCTAAAATGGTTGCCATTTTTCGTAAAACAGGGGGTTCCCATGAAAGAATACAAAGCGGTGGTTTATCAGGAGGGCATGATTTCCTCCATTTTGCTGGGTTCGGCCAAGGTGGACCCGGAGCGCCTAAGCAGATTCCTCAATGACAATGCCCGGGACGGCTGGCGGGTGATAACCATGGAAAAGGACATACGCCGCACCCTGCTGCTCTGGACCCGCGAGGCTTACCTAATCATCATGGAGCGGGAACGATGAGCGCCCGTTCCCTGGCGGTTTATTTCTGCCTCGGCCTGTTCCTCTTCTGGCTGCTGATTCTACTGATGGCCGTCTGGGGCGTGAGCTTCGACCCGGAATTCTTCCTGCGCTTTACCATTACCATGCTGCTGGTGTGCGTGGCGGTGGCGGTGGTGATTCTGGTGGTGTGCCACGAGAAGACGGAGCAGCGCCAGAAGGAAAATAACTATCTGCGTTAACATACATCTGAAGCGCCCGCCTGTATTTATACGGCGGGCCCATGCGTTCCACCGGGGCAAATAGCCGGCCGATAGATAAGAAAGCGGACGATTACATACAGGAGGGCGCTTCCCCTGTTTGTAATTTAACTGGGCCGGCGCTTGGCCCCCAATCATCTAAACCATGTCCATGAAACGACTGAAACAGCTTTGTCGCCATCTGGTAAATCTGCTTTACCTGGTGCTAATCATCTTTAACCCCCATTTTCTGCCGCTCTTCGCCGGCGCCCTGTTCATCTATTTCTTTGTACACGACAAGGCGGAAAAGTGCGTGGCAATCATTGGGCTGGCCCTGGCCGGCGCCCTCATTACCTACTTCGGGATTAATGAAAGCCTGAACCGCCTGCCGAATGCGCCCTTTCTGGTCCTGATGTACGCCGCCCTAATTTCTGGCCTTTCAGGCTTCTGTCTTTTCTGCGTCCTGCCGGTGGCGCTGGCCCTCCGGAAAAGGCCCGCATGAGCGAAAAGGTGGCGGCCCTGGCCATGGATTTACACGGTCAAGCCCTGGTGGAAGCCTCGGCGGGCACCGGTAAAACCTGGACGCTAACGGCGGTAATCCTGCGGCTGCTACTGGAACGGCACCTGCCGGCCCGGGCCATCGTTGCCACCACCTTCACCCGCAAGGCGGCGGCGGAAATGCGGCGGCGGGTGCAGCAGCGCCTCAGCGACTTCCTCACCCGCTGCGACCAGGAAGATTTGGGGGAACTGGAAGACCCGCTGGAGCGCCATCTATTTCTGGACCTTAAGCTGGACCGGGACACCCTGCGCGCCCGCTGCGCCATCGCCCTGCGCGAATTGAACCAGCTGTTCATCGGCACCCTGGACGGGCTGTGCAAGCGCTGGCTCCAGGAGTACGCCCTGGAAACCGGTGTGGACGAGGGGGCGGAAATCGACAGCGGCGACGAGGTGGCCGGCGATTTAACCCATGACTGCCTGCGCGCCTACCACTGGCAGCTGGCCCGCTGGCATTTGCCCAGCTTCAGCCATTACCTGGTTAATCGCCGCGGGGAAGCGCTGCGGGAGTTCGTCCACGCCATCGACGCCGCCAGCAGCTTCGGCCGGGCGGAATTTGACGCGTTGGAGCTGCCGCCGGTAAATGGGACGGAGGAAGAGCAGTTGCGCCGCCAGCTGGCCGGCGAGGACGGGGCAGAGCTGCTGGCCTTCATCAATGAATGTCTGGCAACGAAGAAGATTCGCGGCAACGGCAAATTGGCCAATAACCGGGCGGAACTGCCGGGACTAATACTTCAGCTGCAACGGGGGCGCAAATTAAGCGAGAAACAGGAGAGACTGGCCGCAGGGCTGGCCGAAGGGCTGGACGACACAACCTTTAAAAAGACCTTTAATAAGGGTGCAGAAGCAGAGGCGGAACGCTTCCAACGGTGGCCGCTGGTGCAGCTGCTGCGCCGCCTTTGCCAATTACAGGAACAGCGCAAGGACTTAAGCAAGAATCTGGAGCGCCAGGCGCTGCTGCACAGCGCCCGGGAGCTGCGCCAACGGCTGGGGCCAGCGTTGGAAAAGCTCGGCCGCAGCACCTACGCCCTGAACCAGCAGCGGCTCAACGACGGCCTGGCCGACCGGGAGCTGTGCCGCTACCTGCGCCACCGCTACCCGGCCATGCTGGTGGACGAGTCCCAGGATTTAAACGGCGAACAGGCGCTGATGCTGGAGCAGATTTACCTGCGGGAACGGGAGCCGGACCGCTGCTTTCTGCTGCTGGTGGGCGACCCGAAGCAGGCCATCTACCGCTTCCGCGGCGGCGACGTGGCCAATTACAACCGGCTGAAGGGCCAGTTCCAACCCGAGGAAATCTACCAACTGACCGAGAACCGCCGTTCCAGTCCCAATCTCATTGACGCCCTGAACTTTCACTACCGCAACCCGGTGGATTTGGGACAGGACATCAACTACCAGCCCATGCGGGCCCTGGCCGGGCCGCGGCGGCTCACCGATTGGCAGGGGCAAACCCTGGCCCAACCATTGATTTGGCTGGAAGAAAAAGAAAAGGGCGAGGGGGTGGAGCAGGTGGCGGACACGGTGCGGTGGCTGCTATCACCGGCCAGCCCCTATCGCTATGATGGCCAGCCGCTGCGGCCGGGCCAGCTGCTGCTGCTGGCGTCCCGCAATGAGCAGCTGGCGGAATTGAGCCAGGCACTGCTGCGCCGCGGCATTGCCAACGAGTTGGAGGATAAGAACAGCCTTTTCGCCAAGCCCATGGCGCGGGAGTTGGCCATTCTTCTCTATGCCATGCTTAATCCCAGCGACGGCCAGGCCACCAATGCGCTGCTGAGCAGTGCCTTTTTTAACCTGCCCCTGGCGGATTTGGCCGCCGGGCCGCCGCTGCAGGAGGAACTGGCCAAAGCCCTCGACCGCTGGCAACGCTATGGCCTGCTGTCGGCCCTCCATGAATTCTGCGGCCGCTTTCACCTGTGGGAGAATCTGGCCGGCCACCGGCCACCGGCCAACCGCCAGAATCTGCTGCATTTTCGCGCCCTGCTGACGGTCATCGGCCAGCAGGCGCCGAAGCGGCCGCCGCCGGCCTTTTACCAGTGGTGGCTGAATCAGCTGGAACAGCCGCCGGAGCGCTACAAGGCACCGAATCTGAGCGGCGAGGAGACCTTAAGCCTGCTGACCATTCACCGGGCCAAGGGGCTGCAGGCGCCGCTGGTGCTGCTCTACGGGCTCCAGGCGCCGAGCCATCGGGACGGCGACCGGCCGGCCCTGCGCCGCTATTACCGGGATAATCAGCTGCGGCTGACGGTTAATCCGGACGCGGACACCAGCGAACAGCTGAAGCAGGAGGAGAAACAGGAGCTGGCGCGGCAGATTTACGTGGCTCTGACCCGGGCCGAGGATTTACTAATCGTCTTTCACCGGGAGAAAAACAGCCCGCTGGAGGTGCTGCAGCCAAAGGCTCCGCACCCCTGCAACGGCCGCGCCCTGCCGCCGGCCCGGCCGCGGCGGCGGGCCGATGAAGTGCCGGCTGCCCCAGACCAGTCTTTGGCCTTGACCATCGCACCGCGCCACTTTAGCGGCTGGCAGCGCACCAGCTTCACCGCCCTGGCCCGCCGGCGCCAGGAAATCGGCGATGACAACTACGACGACGGCCTGGACCAGCTGACAGCGCCGCCGGAGCCAGCGGCGGCGGGCCCGGAAAGCGCCCTGCTGCGCTTCCAATTCCCCCGCGGCAAGGAGGCGGGCAGCTTTCTCCATAAGATTTTTGAACGGCTGAACCCACAGCAGCCGCAACGCTGGCCGCAGCTGCTGAAGTACTTCGGCCAGCAGTACCAGATTGACGTGAGCGATGAGGCGGGCTTTATGGGCTGGTTCGAGGAAATCTTTGCGACGCCGCTGGCCAGTGGCGTCCGTCTCAGGGACATAGACCGGCGCCGGCGCAGCAATGAGCTGGCCTTCGCCCTGGCCCTGGATTCGCACCGGGCCCTGGACATGCAGGCCATTAACCAGCTGTTCGCCGCCTATGGCCACCCCATCTACCTGCAAGCCGACAGGCGCTTCTACGGTTATCTGCGTGGGGAAATTGACCTGGTCTACGGCCAGGACGGCCGCTATTTCATCATTGACTATAAATCTAACTATCTGGGGAACCGCTGGGCCGACTACCAGGGGGCGGCCCTGCACCGGGCCATGGCCGAACACCAGTACTTTCTGCAGGCGGCCATCTACCAGCTGGCCCTGTATCGGCAGCTGCGCACCATGGCCAATTTCTCCATGGAAATGCTCGGGCCGGTGGAATATTGCTTTCTGCGTGGGCTGGACGGGGAACACGGCAGTGGCCGCTACTGCTGGGATATGCCGGCCGACTTCCTCCGCGCCTTCGACCAACTGCTGGGCCATCAAAATGGAACACATCGCTAGCTATCTGCAATGGCGTAAACGCCTTAACGAAGAGGAACTTTTCAGCGCCTTCGCCGCCAGCTACGGCCAGGGCCACACCGCCTTTAATTTCCCGCCGACGAACTCCGCCTACTTCAGGCAGCGGGGAGAAAAGACCTGGCTGCGCCGCATCTACCGGGAGGAAGAGGCCCTGGCCGAAAACATTCGCCGCCGCCTGGGCCAGCGGCCGCCGCCGGCCATTGCCGTGCCCAGTGAACTCAATGAGGGGCAAAAACGCGCCTTCCGCGCCGCCCTCAGCGCCAATTTCCTCATCATTAACGGCGGCCCCGGCACCGGTAAAACCTACACACTGGCCCGGCTGGTGCAGGCCCGCTGGCGGGCGCAGCCCAATTTAACCATTGGTCTGTGCGCGCCCACCGGCAAGGCGGCTCAGCGCATGGCCGAAAGCCTGGCCCAGCAGGGGGTCAAGCTGGAAGAGGCGAAGACGGTGCACCGGCTCATCGGTTACAGCAACGGCGCCGTCCTCCACGACGAAAAGAACCCGCTGGCCCAGCAGCTCATCATCGTGGATGAGGCCTCCATGCTGTCGTCGGCGCTGGCCCAGCAGTTGTTCGCCGCCGTTAGTCCAGAGAGCCAGCTGATTCTCCTCGGCGACGGGCGCCAGCTGGCGGCGGTGGAGCCGGGCGCCGTGCTTAACGATTTGATTAATAACGAATTTCTCCGCGATTACGTGGTGTCTTTAACGGAATCCCAGCGCTTCAGCGCTGATAGTGCCATCGGTGGCCTGGTGCGGGAACTGCAGCGGGAGCCGCCGGACCTGGGCCAGGTCTGCCACTGGGCCCGGGCGCTGGGCTGGCGAGAAAAGTTCAATTACGCCGAGCTGTTCGCCGGCTACGAACCCTATTTGCAGGCACTGGAACACGGCGACGAGGACCAGCTGCTGGCCGCCTTTAACGATTTCCGCGTGCTCACCACCATGAACCAGGGCCCCTGGGGTACGGCGGCCATTAACCGGGAGCTGGGCCGGCTGCACTGCCAGGGGCTGGGGCTGGCGCCGGAGGAATTCTTCCACGGCCTACCGCTGATGGTGCTGGCCAACGATTACCAGTTGAACCTCTTTAACGGCGACATTGGCCTGTGCCTGGGCCACGGTGAGGAGCGGCGGGTGCGCTTTCCGCAGAAAACCGTGGCCCTGCGCCATTTAAACCCGGCCCAGCTGGCGCCGGCCTACGCCCTGACCATTCACAAGGCCCAGGGGTCGGAGTTTCGCCGGGTGGCGCTGGTGCTGCAGGACAGCGAGAAATTGCTGAGCCGGGAACTGTTCTACACCGGCGTGAGCCGGGCCCGGGCGGAATTGCAGCTCTACGCCAGTCCCTGGGCCCTGCGTGAGGCCTGCCAGCGGCCCACCCTGCGCCAGACGGGGCTGAATGACTTTCTCACGGATTTATAAATACAACGGGGCGCTTCCCCTGTATGTTTAAAAGCCTGAATAAACATACAGGGGAAGCGCCCCGTTGTCGGTAAATGCTAGCGGCAGGGCTCGTGGTAGTAATAGGTGGAGCCGGAACGCCACAGCTGCGGCCGGCAGGGCTGGTAGTCCCAGCTGCGCAGCTGGGGGCCCGGCGGCGAACCGGTGGAAAAGTAGTAATAGGCGGGCGGTGGCGACGGCGCCCCGCGATTTTCCAGGGCGAAGGCGGTGCCCTGGCCGTCATGGTAGATGGCCACCGCCGGCGGGCCGCGCTGCACGTCGGTGAAGCCGCCACTGTAATTGCTGGTGATGGTCTGGCCCTGGCCGTAGCGCACCATTCCCGAATGGTAGTAGCTGCGGGTGAATTCGCTCTGCACGCAGCCGCTCAGCAGCGCGGCCAGCGCGGCCGGCAGAATAATCTTTTTCATGGCTTCCCCCTCCGGGGCTGGTCGTAAAATGGCGATTTTAGGATTTTTCTTATGTTGGGACTAATTCCGCTGCTGCTGGCCCTGCTCTGCGCCGAGGGGCTGGCCTATTACAGCGGCCACCCCCAGTGGACGGTGGCGCTGGTGCTCGGCATCATCGCTGGCGGCCTGGTGGACCTGGACAATCACCTGCGCGGCCGTCTCCGCGACTACGCCATAATTTTGCTGATTTTTGCCGGCAGTTCCCTGCTAATTCAGTGGAGTTTGGCGAATTTTCTCCACTTCACCGTCATTTACAGCCTGCTGAACTTCCTGCTCATCTACCTGGCCACCCTGGGGCCGCGCTACCGCACCATGGGCTTCAGCGGCCTGACCGTGGCCATCTATACCGCCTTAACCTACCAGCCGCAGCTGAGCCCCTGGCTGAATCCGCTGCTGATTCTCGCCGGCGCCATCGTCCAGGGCGCCTTTGCCCTACTCTTTGAATGGCTTTATCCGCAGCGGCCCCTGCAGGAGGCGCTGGCCAACGGCTACGCAGCCCTGGCCAGCTATCTGGAGGCCAAGGCGAAATTCTTTGACCCGGACGAGCTGGACCGCATCTATCTCTGGCGGGAACGGCTGCTGGAGAAAAATAATGAATTAATTCAGAAGTTTAACCGCTGCCGGGAGGCGCTCTTCTACCGTTCCCACCGCCGCTTCGACCCCTATTTGCACCGCTATTTCTCGGCGCAGAACATTCACGAACGCATCAGCTCCAACCACTTCAACCACCGCATCTTCGTCTACCAGCTGCGCCACCGCGATTTGGTCTTCCGGGTGAAGAAATTAATGGAGCTGCAGGGCGCCAGCTGCCGCGCCGTGGCCGCCGGCAAGCCCGTCAGCGACCGGCTGGACATCACCCTGAATGGCCTGCGCGAAAGCCTGGCAAGCCAGCGGGACCAGCTGTTTCAGGTGCACCTGCTGGAACGGCTGGTGGACAATCTCGCCGCGGTGAACGGCCAGTTACAGGGATTAAATCGGATTAACGACTACGCCGACCAGCGCATTCACCACGCCCGGCCCAGCCTTAAGGAGCTGCTGCCACTGCTGGCCAGCCAGCTGAATCTGCAGAACCCGGCCCTGCGCCACGGCCTGCGGCTGACGGTGCTAACGCTGCTGTCCTGTTTAATCCTCGCCCTGCTGAAGCCGGACTTCGGCTACTGGATTCTGCTTACGGTGCTCTTCGTCTGCCAGCCCAACTACAGCAGCACGCGGCTGCGGGTGAATCAGCGCATCATCGGCACCCTGGCCGGCGTGCTCACGGCGGCGCTGGTGCCGCTGTTCTTCCCCAGCGATTTGGCGAAGATGGCCTTCGTGCTCATCACCACCCTGCTGTTCTTCCATTTCCGCCTGAACCGCTACAACTATTCCACCTACTTCATCACCCTGGAGGCGCTCACCGGCTTCGCCCTGCTCGGCCTGGACTTTTACCACGCCCTGCCGCTGCGGCTGCTGGACACGGTCATCGGTTCGGTGCTGGCCTGGCTGGCCCTGCGCTATCTCTGGGCCGACTGGCACTATTTTGAACCGGAGAAGGTGCTGAGCCAGCTGCGCCTTAGCCTGGGCCATTATCTGGATTTGGTGCTCCAGGGGGCCAATCCCACGGACCTGAGCTACCGGCTGGCGCGGCGCGAGGCCCACGAATGGCAGTCCCAGCTGTGGGCCATGAACCGGGAAATGCAGAGCCACGGCAATTTAGATAAGCAGCTGAACCAGCTGGAAACGGTCAGCTTCCGCCAGTTGAGCCACATTTCCACCCTGGCCGCCTACGGGGTGAAGGAGCCGCTGCCGGCGGAGCTGCGGGCGCGTTTAATCCAAGCCCTGGCCGAAGACAGCGCCGACGAAGCGCTGCTGGCGGCCCTGGACGGCCTCAGCGATGAAATGGTCGCCAGCCAGCTGCGCGCCCTGTTCCAACAGGAGGATTAGAAAAATTGCCATTCTTTCAAGGCCCGGCTAGCAAAAATCCGGGCCTTTTGCTATACAGGGCGGCGATTTTGGCAACGAGGATTTTTATGAACAACAACAACGACATCATAATGCGGCCGGGCCTGTCCCTGTACAGCAACCCGCAGCAGATGCGCAGCCATTACATTCGCCTCATTTCCCATCTGAAGGACCTGGAAATGGAATACGTGGAAATCGAGGGCAATGAGCTGCCCAAGGAATTGCAGGCCCTAAACCCCACCGGCCGCCTGCCCTTCATCACCGACCGGGACTTAGTGCTCTACGATGAGCGGGTCATCAGCGAATACATGGACGAGCGCTTTCCCCACCCGGCGCTGATGCCCATCGAGGCCAACCTGCGGGCGAAGATTCGCCTGTTCTTCTGGGAACTGGAAAAGCACTGGTATGAGCCGGCCGAGGAGCTGCTGGAACAGCCGAAGGTTACGGCGGCCAAGCGGAAGAAATTGCATAAGCAGCTGCACGACAACATCATCGCCATGGTGCCCTTCTTTAAGAATACGGAACATCTGGTGGTGCCGGAGCTGAATCTGCTGGATTGCTTCGTGCTGCCGCTGCTCTGGCGCCTGGGCGCGTTGGAAATTGAGCTGCCGAAGAGCGCCTCGCCGCTGTTCCGCTACATGGATTACCACTTTTCCAAGGATTACTTCATTAAATCCCTGTCCAAGTACGAAGAGGAGCTGCCGCGCCATGTGGTCGTCTAGTGTGCCGAACCCGCCGGCAAGCCAAAAGCCCTATCTGCTGCGCGCCATCTATGAGTGGCTGGAAAACGAACAGCGGGTGGGTCATCTGGTGGTGGCCCGGCCGGCGCAGAGCACCACCGGCCTGCCGGCCCAGCTGCTGAATGAGGAGCACGTGGTGCTGAATATTTCGTCCACGGCCACCGGCCATTTAAAGATTGGCGATGACTTCATTAGCTTCAGCGCCCGCTTCGGTGGCCAGCCGCACCAGGTGTCGGTGGCGGTGGCGGCGGTAATCGCGCTGGTGGACCGGGAAAGCAACGAGGGCATTGCCTTCGCCCTGGCGGACAACTGGCAGGAGGAGCTGGAACGTAACAAACCCAAGGCGAATCCCTTCCGAATCGTCAAATAGTGCCTGGCCCGGTGCCCCGTAAACATACAGTAGAAGTGCCCTCCTGCTTGTAAAACCGGAGGGCGTTTTATTTCAGTGGAAAGCCGGCCGCTGCGGCGCCGCGTCTCCATCGGGGCGAGAAGGAAGGCCGGGATTTTCCCTATAATCAAAATAAATATCCGGAGAAATTCATGGCTAGCTTTAAATTCCGCCACCAGGCCGCCCGGCGCCGCAGCCGCCAGCTGGCCGGCCTTTTCTGGTTGGGCCTGCCCATCTGCGGCCTGCTCTACGGCACGCTGTTCTACAGTCTGGCCCGCTTCGTCTTCGTGTGGAATCCGGATAATGCGCGGGAATTCGGCCACTGGTGCGGCGGCCTATTCATCTTCATTGCGCTGGTCAATTACCTTAACGCCCACTATGACCTGACCCAGCTGCCGGCGGCGGAGCTGGCGAAACGGCTCGGCGCCAGCCCCCTACAACCAAAGAATTATCCGGAGCACAAGCGGCTGGAAAATATCGTGCAGGAGCTGGCCATCGCGGCGCATCAGCCGCAGCCACAGGTCATGCTGCTGCGCCAGGCGGAGGACATTAACGGGCTGGTGCTCGGCGATGGTACGGGCCAGCTGGTGCTGTGCGTCAGCCAGGGCGCGTTGCACCATTTGAACCGGGCGGAGCTGACGGCCCTTATCGCCCATGAATTCGGCCACATTGCCGCCGACGACGTGCCCATTAATCTGCATTTAACCGCCGTGCTCTACGGCTATTTTTCCATCAGCCAGTGGGCGGACATTGGCCGCATTGGCCTATCGCCGGGCCATGAGCGTTCCCTGTTCCGCTTCTCCCTGCTCCACGACGAGAACGGCCAGCCCACCTTCCTGGGCCTCTATCTGGGCTTTCTGGGCATACTGCTGCACTGCTACGGCAAGGTGCTCCAGAGCGCCTTCGCCCGCGACCGGGAGCGCATGGCCGACGCCAAGGCCATTGAATACACCCGGGACAGCAGCGCGCTGGTTTCCGTCTTTAAGAAAATGCTGGCCCTTGACCGGCGCGGCCTGCACAGCCAAATCGCCACCGGTGAATTTGCCCACCTCTATTTCTGGTCGCGTGAATCCATCTTCGCCAGCCACCCGAGCCTGGAAGAGCGGATTCGCAACTGTGGCGGCCGAGTCAGCGAACAGGAAATTAACGAGCTGGCGCGGCATTTGGCCAATTAGGTTTATATAAATACGGAGGGGCGCTTACTCTGTATGTAATTAAAGGGCTAAATACATACATGGGAAGCGCCCCTCCGTTTGTAAATTAAGATTTACTTACCGATGCAGAAGCTGGAAAAGATTTCCCCCAATAGTTCGTCGGCGGACACCCGCCCGGTTATGGCGCCCAGCGCCTCGTGGCTGCGGCGCAAATCCTCCGCCACCAGCTCCGGCAGCCGCAGACCCTGCAGCTGGGCCAGGGCCTGTTGCCCCAGGCTCTGCGCCCGCAGCAGCGCCTGGCGGTGCCGTTCCCGACCGATAAAGGGCGCCTCCTCGTCGCTGCGCAGGCCCACCCGGGCGGCAATGGCCGTCTTCAGTTCTTCCAGGCCGCTGCCGTCCTTTGTGGACAGCCACAGGCCGTCGCGGTACTCCGCCCGCCGTTCCGCCGGCACCAGGTCGGCCTTGCTGTAAATCTTCAGGGTCGCCGCCGGCAGCGTTGGCGGTTCCTCGTAATCCGGCAGCCGGCTACCGTCCACCAGCCACAGGGCCAAATCCGCCTGCTCCAGGGCCGCCCGCGCCCGGCGCATGCCCTCCCGCTCCAGCTCATCGCCGCCCGACCGCAGGCCGGCGGTGTCGAGAATCTGCACCGGCATGCCGGCAATGAGCAGCTGCTCGCGGATTACGTCGCGGGTGGTGCCGGCGGTGGCGCTGACCATGGCCCGCTCTTCCCCCAGCAGCGCGTTCAGCAGGCTGGATTTACCCACATTGGGCTGGCCGGCCAGCACCAATTTAATGCCCTCATTCAGCAGGCGCCCCTGGTCCAGCTGCCGCAGCAACGTCGCCAGCCGCGCCAGCCAGTCTGCCAGCCGCGCCGCCAATTTGCCGTCGCTGAGAAAGTCGATTTCCTCCTCGGGAAAGTCCAGGGCCGCCTCCAAATACAGGCGCAGCTGCAGCAGCTCCGCCGCCAATTCATTGACCGCCCTGGAAAAATCCCCCTGGAGGGAACGGTTGGCGGCGCGCACGGCGCTAAAGCTGCGGGCGTTGATCAGGTCAGCCACCGCCTCGGCCTGGGCCAGGTCCATCTTGCCGTTGAGAAAGGCGCGCTTGCTGAATTCGCCCGGCTCGGCCAGCCGCGCCCCGGCGGCGATTACCGTCTGTAAAAGCAATTGGGACACGGCTAAACCACCGTGTCCCTGCAATTCAACGACCGTTTCCCCCGTAAAGGAGTGGGGGGCGGGAAAATAGAGCAGCAGCCCCTCGTCGATGAGCCGGCCGGTGCCATCGCGGAAGCGGGCCAGATGCACCCGCCGCGGCTGGGGCTGGAGGCCACTCAGCTGTTCACCAATGGCTAGGGCCGCCGGGCCGCTGATGCGAATCACTGCCAGCGCCCCGGCGCCGGGGGCCGTGGCCAGGGCGGCGATGGTGTCAGCCGTCATTGGCCGCCTTATGTTTGTGGCGATGGACCTCGGGCTTTTTCTCCCCGTAGCGCTTATTCATGTAGCGCTGCTGGGCGATGCTGAACAGGTTGCTCACCGACCAGTAGAGCACCAGACCGGAGGGGAACCAGAGGAACATGACGCCGAAGAACCAGGGCATGTACTGCATGACCTTGGCCTGGGTCGGGTCGGTCGGTGGCGGGTTTAACTTCTGTTGCCAGTGCATTAGCAGGGCGTTAATGGCCGGCAGAACAAAGTAGGGGTCCATGGTGGACAGGTCTTTAATCCAGAGAATCCAGGGCGACTGGCGCAGTTCCACACTTTCCGACAGCATCCAGTAGAAGGCTAGGAAGACGGGAATTTGCAGGAGCATGGGCAGACAGCCACTGACCGGGTTTACCCTTTCCCGGCGGAAGAGGTCGCTCATGGCCTGGGCGTAGGCCTGGCGGTCCTCACCGTAGCGTTCCTGGAGAGCCTTCAATTCCGGGGCAATGAGCCGCATGCGCGCCATGGATTTGTAGGCTTTGGCGCTGGGAATAAAGAGTATGAGGCGGATTATTAGGGTCATCAGCACGATGGACCAGCCCCAGTTGCCCAGCAGGCCATGAATGAATTCCAACAGGTAGAACATGGGCTGGGAAATTAGGAACAGCCAGCCGTAGTCCACGGTCTTATCTAGGTTTTCCGCCAGTTTCTTCAGGTCGTCCTGAATTTTCGGGCCTACGTAGATGGTGCTGCTGAAGCTGGCCTCGCCGCCGTCAGCCACTTCTTCGCTGGTGCCAGCGGTGCCAATGTAATGTTCATCGTCCTGGCCGCTGGTGAAGTAGACCCGCTTGCTGCCCTCCGGGGGCACGATGGCGCCGAGGAAGTAGTGTTGAATCATGGCCACCCAGCCGCTTTCCTCGGTCTCCGTGGTGATGCGCTCTTTCATTTTGTCCAGGCTCACCTTGCGGTAGCGGTCGTCCGGAGTGGAAATGGCACCGCCGGTGAAGCTGGCCACCTGGCCCAGACCGGCAGAACCGCCGGGGCGGCCGTAGAGGAAGCGGGCGTAGGGATAAATGCTCTGCGTTTTGCCGCTGCCGTTATTAACCTGCTGCTTCAGGGTGAAGGAGAAGGAGCCGCGGGTGAAGATGAATTGCTTCTCCACCTTTAGGCCGTTCTCTTCCCAGCGCAGCGGCACGGTGAGTTCGTCGCCGTCGCCCAGCTCGTATTTATTCTTCTCGCTGCTAAAGGAGGCGCTTAGGCCCGGGGCCCCCTCGCCCATAAGGCCGTTCTGCAACATGAATTGGCCCGGATTATCCGGCTTCAGCAGCGATAGGGGCGTCTTGTCCTTCAGGGAAATGGGGTAAGTCAGCAGGTCCACCCGCACGATGTGGCCGCCGCGCCGGTTAATCCACAGCCGCAGCTTATCGGTGCTAACTTCGATTAAATCCGCCGCTCCGCCACCGGCGGCAGCAGTTAGAGGGTCCAGGTTGGGGGCCGTGGGGCCAGCGCTGGGACTGCCCGCAGCACTCGCGGGACTCGGCGGCCGCTGGGCCTCCTGCCAGCGGGTCCACAGGCTCAGCGAGAGCACGGCCACAACGATGTACAAAATTAGTCGGAGATTGTTTTTCATAGATTTTCTTTCTTCTCGGGAACGGGGTCATAGCCGCCGGCGCAAAAGGGATTGCAGCGGCAAATCCTACGGACGGTGAGCCAGCTGCCCTTCAGGGCGCCGAAGCGCGCGATGGCCTCCTCGCCGTAGCGGGAACAGCTGGGTTCAAAGCGGCACTGCTGGCCCAGCAGGGGGCTGAGAAAACGCCGGTACAGGTGAATTAATTTAATTAGCAGGCTGGTCATGGTTCTGGGTAAGCCGCCGCCAGTGGCGGTGCAGGCTGTGGAAGAGCTGCTGATTCTCCGCCTCCTGGCCGGCGCTGCGGGCCAGCACGATTAAATCCAGCGGCGGCAGCCGGTCGCGGCGCTGGCGGAAACTTTCCCGCACCAGCCGTTTGATGCGGTTGCGCTCATGGGCGCGGCGGATATTTTTCTTCGCCACCACCAGGCCCAGGCGGGCGCTGGTCGAGCCAATAATTAACCGCCCCAAAACCGTAAAATAGCGGTCGCTACTTTTAAGCTCTGGGGCGGTGAAAATTCGCTGGTAGGCGGCGCTGTCGGGTAGCCGAACCGCTTTGGGAAATTGGCTACTCAAAGGACCCTAGACCGTCAAACGGTGGCGGCCCTTGGCCCGACGGCGGTTGATTACTTTGCGGCCGTTCTTGGTGGCCATGCGGGCGCGGAAGCCGTGGGTGCGCTTACGCTTCAAATTGGACGGTTGATAGGTTCTTTTAGTCATGGCTAATTCTCTAGAAATTCAAAGGGGCTAATTATTGGATTCAACGCCTTGAAAGTCAAGGGAATTGCGCCGTGAAGGCAGGTAAACCCTAGCTTAAGGCCTCCAGAATCGGACAGTGGGACGAGCCGTCGCCGTGGCAATGGTCGTGCCAGCGTTGCAGCTTGGCCACCATGCTTTCCAGCTGGGCAATTTGCCGACGCAGCTCGTCGATGTGGCGGCCGGTCAACTCCTTCACCTGCTGGCTGGAACGGTGGGGGTCGTCCTGCAGCGCCAGCAGCTCGCGGATTTGTGCCAGGGAAAAGCCCACGGCCCGGGCATGGCGAATGAAGACCAGCCGCCGCAGGTCCGCCTCTTCATAAATCCGATAATTGCCGGTGGAACGGCGCATTTGGCCCAGCAATCCCAACTTTTCATAGTCGCGAATCTGTTTCGCCGATAGGCCGCTGCGCTGGGCCGCCTCATGGATTTTCACTAATTCCTCCTCGATGTAAATCCTTGACATTAACCTAGGGTAAAAGCTTAGCCTAGCTCCATTCATTATTTTTTGGAGAATACCCATGGGCCACTGTTGCCACAATCATCATCACCAGCAAGTTAATGCCACCCTGACCGCCGCCGGCTTCGGCCAGTACACCTGCCCCATGCACCCGGAAGTGGTCAGCGATGGCCCCGGCACCTGTCCCAAATGCGGCATGGCCTTGGAGCCGGTGCTGCCGACCGCCGCCGACGAAGACCGGGAACTGGTGGACTTCCGCCGCCGCTTCTGGCTGTCCCTGCCCTTTTCTCTGGCGGTTTCGACCCTGGCCCTGGGCGGCTTCGGCCGGCCCGCCCTGCAACTATTGCTAAGCCTGCCGGTGCTGTTCTGGGCCGGTTGGCCAATCCTCCAACGGGGCTGGCAGTCCTTCCGCACCTGGCAATTGAATATGTGGTCGCTGATAAGCCTGGGCGTAAGCGTGGCCTTCATCTACAGCCTGCTGAACCTGGGCGGCACCGTCTACTTCGATGCGCCCTGCACCATCACGTCCCTCGCCTTACTGGGGCAAATCATTGAGCTGAAGGCCCGCGGCCGGGCTGGAGCGGCCATCAAAGCCCTGCTGGCCCTAAGTCCGAAGACCGCCATACTGGTGAAGGAGGACGGCAGCGAGGTGGAAATTCCCCAGAGCGCCATTCAGCCGGGCCAACGGCTGCGGGTGCGGGCCGGCGACAAAATCCCCACCGACGGCCTGGTGCTGGAAGGGGCCAGCAGCGTCGATGAATCCATGATGACCGGAGAAGCGCTACCGATAGCGAAGGGGCCCGGCGACCGGCTCATCGGCGCCACCGTGAACGGCTCCGGCCGCCTGCTCATGGCAGCGGAACAGGTGGGTGCCGCCACCCGCCTGTGGCAAATCGTGCAGCTGGTGGCCACGGCCCAGCGCTCCAAGGCGCCCATGCAGCGGCTGGCGGATTTGGTGGTGGGCAAATTCGTGCTGGCAATCATGGTCATTGCCCTAATCACCTTTCTGGGCTGGGGCCTAGCCGGCCGCTGGTTCTTTGGCTTTAACAACGCCGTCGCCGTGCTCATCATCGCCTGCCCCTGCGTGCTGGGCCTGGCCACGCCCATGTCCATCATGGTGGCCACCGGCCGCGCCGCCCAGCAGGGCATACTCTTTAAGGACGCGGCGGCCATGGAACAGCTGGCGAAAATGCAGGTGCTGGTGGTGGATAAAACCGGCACCCTGACCGAGGGCAAGCCGGCGCTGGAGAAAATAATTAGCCGGCCGGGCTTTAGCGACGAAGAGAATTTGGCGCGGGCCGCGGCGCTGGAACAGCACGCCCACCACCCCATCGGCGCCGCCATCGTTAGCGCGGCGGAATCTTTAACCCTGCCGCCGGTGAGCGATTTTCACGCAATCCCCGGCCGCGGCCTCGCTGGGGTCATCGCCGGCCAGGAAATACTGCTCGGCAACGAGCAACTGCTGGCAGAACGGGACATTAAAGTAGAAGGCGCCGGCATCTTTCTTGCCGTCGCCGGCCAGTGGGCAGCCACCTTCCGGGTCAGCGATAAAATTAAAGCCAGCACTCCGGCGGCGCTGGCGGCGCTGGCCGATGTGGAAGTAATCATGGCCACCGGCGACAGCGAGGAAAACGCGCGGCCGGTGGCGGAAGCCCTTGGCATTAAGGAGTGGCGGGCACGGCAGAGTCCGGCGGACAAGCTGGAGCTCATAAAAGCGTTGCAGAGCCAGGGCAAATTCGTGGTCATGGCCGGCGACGGCATCAACGACGGCCCGGCCCTGGCCCAGGCCAACGTGGGCATGGCCCTGGGCAGCGGCACGGAGGTGGCCCTGGAGAGCGCCAGCGTCAGCCTGCTGCGCGGCGATTTGCAGGCCATAGGCCAGGCGCGGGCCCTGTCCCTGGCGACGGTGCGCAATATGAAGCAGAACCTGCTCTTTGCCCTGGCCTACAACTGCATCGGCGTGGCCATCGCCGCGGGCCTGCTCTACCCCTTTACCGGCCTGCTGCTGTCGCCGGCGCTGGCGGGGCTGGCCATGGGCCTTAGCTCCGTGTCGGTAATCCTGAACGCGCTGCGGCTGGGCCGCTAGGCGGATTTATACCGACGGACGGGCGGTTCTTCGCTGCGCTCAGAGCTTCGCTTCCCCTGTATGTATTTAAGCCCTAAATACATACAGGGGAAGCGCCCCTATGTATGTTTAAACCATTAAACAAACATAAGGGCGCTTATACTGTAGGTAATTAACGCCTTAAATACATACGGTATAAGCGCCCGAGCATTAGCGAGGAAGCGTGAGCCAAAGGCGAACAACCGCCCCTATGTTTGTAATTTACGGGCTAGCGCTGCGGCTGGCTTTTCACATGAATTAGCACCACCTCAGACCGGCTACCCAGCCGCAGCGGCGGCCCCCACAGGCCTAGGCCCGAGGTAACGAAGAAGTGGGTGCCGTTGATTTCCCGGTGGCCGTAGTCCAGCTCGTAGATGAAATGGGTGAAGATATTGGCCGGAAACACCTGGCCGCGGTGGGTATGGCCGGACAGGCTGATGTCGATGGGCAGCTGGGCCTTCTCCCGTAGCTGGCGCGGCTGATGGTCGAGAAGTATGACCACCTTATCCTTGTGTTTTTCCAGCTCGTCCCGCCAATCTTCCAGCGGCCGCCGCTCGGGATTGCTGTAATCGTCGCGGCCGAGAATGAAGAGCGGCCCCAGGCTGGCGGTGGCGTCCCGCAGCAGGTGGAAGCCGCCCCGTTCGATGGCGGCGCCGTTCATTTCCGCCGAGGCCGGGTGGTCGCTGCGCCCGCCGTAGTATTCGTGGTTGCCGAGGATAGCCCACTGACCCCAGGGGGCGCGCACCTCCCGCAGCAGCTGGTCCAAGCCGTCTTTAAGGTAGTAATAAGGGGTGTCGTTGATGACGTCGCCGGCGTGCAAGATGATGTCCGGCCGCTCCCGCTCAATGATTTCCCGGTATTTACCGACCATGTCCCGGCTGATAAAGGGGCCGAAGTGGCTGTCGGCCACCAGGGCGATGGTGAAGTCATTGAATTGCTTCGGCAGGCTAATCTCGTAGCGCACCACCGTCGGCTGGGTGGCGTTGAAATAACCGTAGGCCGTTAAAGCCACAAACAGCAGCGGCTGTAGGAATTTCGCCGCCGGCCAAGGTTTACCCAGCCGCGGCAGCCACAGCGCCAGCGTGGTCAGGCACCAGAACCACAGCAGCACCGTGGCACTGGTGAACAGGAAGATGGGCCAGCCCAGCGGCGCCAGCAGGGTGAAGGCCACCAGCCCGTTGGCCAGGGTGAAAATTAGCGCCCACAGCCAGCGGCGGCCGGTTTTCGACCAGTTGGCGCCGTAGAGCCACAGCAGCGAGCGGCCGAAGCCGTAATTCAGGCCTTGGTAAATGGCGATGACCATAAAGATGAATAGAAAACGCATGGGGTTCCTCCCAAAAAGGCCGCTATTATAGGGAGCTTTTATTACGGGAAAAATCATGAAAAACCAGGAAACCGACGGCTTTTGCTTCAATCACACCATGATTCGCGTGAAAAATGCAGAAAAATCGCTGGACTTCTACCAACGCATTCTCGGCATGAGCCTGCTGCGGCGCAGCGACTACGATGGCGGCAAATTCAGCCTCTACTTCCTTGGCTACCTGGCGCCGGGGGAAACGGTACCCGAGGAGCCGCCGGCGCGCCATAAATGGATTGCCAACCGGCCCGGCGTGCTGGAATTGACCCACAACTGGGGCACGGAGAACGACGAAAACTTCAGCTACCACAACGGTAATAAGGAGCCGCGCGGCTTCGGCCACATCTGCCTGAGCGTGCCGGACTTTGCCGCGGCCATTCGCTGGTTCGACACCAATCAGGTGAACTTCCAGAAGCGGCCCGAGGACGGCACCATGCGCGACATCGCCTTCATCACCGACCCGGACGGCTACTGGATTGAAATCATCGGCCAGTAATTAGCTTTATACAAACGGACGGGCGCTTCCCCTGTATGTAATTAACGGCTTAAATACATACAGGGGAAGCGCCCGTCCGTCGGTAAATGGTCTAAAAAAAAAACGCCTCCCGAGGGAGGCGCGCTGGCTTAGGCCGACTCCGGCGCCTTCGGCGGCACCTTCACATCGCGGCGAATGTGCAGCTCCTTCAGATGGCCGTCGCTCACCTCCGCCGGCGCGTCGGTCAGCGGGTCCTGGGCCGTCTGGGTTTTCGGGAAGGCCATCACGTCGCGGATTGACTTCGCCCCGGCCATCAGCATTATCAACCGGTCGAGGCCGAAGGCCATGCCGCCGTGGGGCGGGCAGCCGAATTTCAACGCCGTCAGCAGGAAGCCGAATTTCTCCTGGGCCTCCTCGGCGCCGATGCCTAGGGATTTAAAGATGCGTTCCTGCATGTCCTCCCGGTGGATACGAATGGAACCACCGCCAATCTCCGTGCCGTTCAGCACCATGTCGTAGGCGCGGGACAGCACCTCGCCGGGCTTATTATCCAGGTCGTCCAGATTGTCCAGCTTCGGCTGGGTGAAGGGGTGGTGCATGGAGTAGTAGCGCTTATCCTTCTCGTCGTACTCGAACATGGGGAAGTCCACCACCCACAGCGGCGCCCAGGGGCCGGTGAGCATTGCCAGGTCGTGGCCGATTTTCACCCGCAGAGCGCCGATGGCGTCGTTCACCACGCTGGCCTTGTCCGCGCCGAAGAAGATTAAATCGCCGGCCTGAGCGCCGAGCCGCTGGACGATTTCCAGGGCCACCGCCCCCTCCGGCCCGTCGCCGCGGGTCAGGTTCTTAACGATGGGCGATTGCAGGCCGGCCGCCGAACTGGGGTCATTAACCTTAATGTAGGCCAGGCCCTTGGCGCCGTAGCGGCCCACGTAGGCGGTGTAATCGTCGATTTCCTTGCGGGTCAGCTGGCCGCCCTGGGGAATGTTCATGGCCACCACCCGGCTGTTGCCGTTGCCAGCGACGTTGGCGAAGACCTTAAAGTTGGAATCGCGTACCAGGTCGGCCACGTCCACCATTTCCAGCGGCACCCGCAGGTCCGGCTTGTCGGAACCGAAGCGGCGCATGGCTTCCCCGTAGCTCATGCGCGGGAAGGGGCCCAGCTCGACGCCGAGATGCTCCTTAAAGATGCCGCGAATCATGGTTTCCATTAATTCCATGATTTCCTCCTCGCTGAGGAAGGAGGTTTCTATATCCAGCTGGGTGAATTCCGGCTGCCGGTCGGCGCGCAAATCCTCGTCGCGGAAGCAGCGCACAATCTGGTAGTAACGGTCGAAGCCGCTCATCATCAGCAGCTGCTTGAACAGCTGCGGCGACTGGGGCAGGGCGAAGAACTTGCCCGGGTGGGTGCGGGACGGCACCAGATAGTCGCGGGCGCCCTCGGGGGTGGCCTTGGTCAGCATGGGCGTTTCGATGTCGAGGAAATCATGTGCGTCCAGGTAGCGGCGCAGTGAAGAAGCTACCTTGGCGCGGAGAATTAAATTTCCCTGCATCTGCTCGCGGCGCAGGTCGATGGTGCGGTACTTCAGGCGAATTTCCTCGGACACATTGTCCTCGTCCAGCTGGAAGGGTAGCGCCTCGGCCCGGGAGAGAATTTCCAAGTCCTTGGCCAAAATCTCCACTTTACCGCTGGCCAGCTCCGGGTTTTCCGTGCCGGCGGGCCGCGGCCGCACCAGGCCCTTAATGGCCAGGCAGTATTCCAAACGCACCTGTTCGGCGCGGGCGAAGGTTTCCGCCGTGTCCGGGTCGATGACCACCTGCACCAGGCCGGAACGGTCGCGCAGGTCGATGAAAATCACCCCGCCATGGTCGCGGCGGCGCCGGGCCCAGCCGGCGATGGCAACGGTTTGCCCAGTTAATTTCTCGTCCACCTGGGCGCAGTAATGGCTGCGATAGCTACTCATGAAAAAATCCTTTAAACAATTATTTATCTGTGGGGCGGTGGCGCACTATTTTCAGCCCCACCTGCTGGCTCTGGCTAAGGGCGCCGGGTTTTTGAATGTCCAGACTCACGGTCTGGCAAAGGGGGAAGTGGGCCAGCAGACTTGCGCAGAGGGCGGTGGCGAAACTTTCCAACAGCTGAAACTCCGCGGTCTGGGCGAATTCCTCCAGATGGCGGGCCACCTGGCTGTAGTCCAGGGCCTGGCCGATGTCGTCGGCGTCGGCGGCAGCGCTGATGTCCGTGCCCAGCTCCAGGGAGATAATCAGCGTTTGCCTGCGCAGCCGCTCGTGGGGCAAAATACCAATGGTGCTTTTGGTTTTTAAGCCCTTGATATAAATGATGTCTTCCATTTGTCCGCCCCGTTAAAACTAAGGGTCGTGATTATAATTTCTTTGGAGTTTCTATGTCTTATTTCTGGCCGTTGCTGGCGCTCGCCGCCGGCTATCTCATTGGTTCTCTGAATTCGGCCATTGTCATTTGCAAAATCCTGAATAAGCCGGACCCGCGCCAGGAGGGGTCGCACAACCCCGGCGCCACCAACGTGGCCCGGCTGCACGGCAAGAAGGCCGGGGCGCTGGTCTTCCTCGGCGACGCCTGCAAAGGTTTGCTGGCGGTGCTGCTGTTTCGCCTGCTGGGCGCCGGTTGGACGAGCCAGATTCTCGCCGGCCTGGGGGTCTTCCTCGGCCACATTTACCCCTGCTTCTACGGCTTCCGCGGCGGCAAGGGTGTCGCCACCGCCTTTGGCCTGCTGCTGGCCCTGCACCCGCTGCTAGCCCTACTGGTGCTGGCGGTGTGGCTGGCGGTCTTCGCCTGGAAACGGGTTTCTTCGCTGGCGGCGCTGGCGGCCATATTTTTCTCCCTGCCTCTGGCGGCGGTTCTCGGCAGCGGCCGCGAGGAGACGCTGTTGCTGCTGTTCATCATCGCCATGCTGGTCTACAAGCACCGGGACAATATCCAACGGCTGAAGGAGGGCAAGGAATCGTCCTTCCGCCACTAATTTACCGACGGCCGGGCGGTTGTTCGCTAACGCTCACACTTCCTCACTAACGTTCGGGCGCTTTATCTGTTTGTATAAATAGCATTATTTACAAACAGGTAAAGCGCCCGGTTGTTTGTATAAACGTGCTCTTAGCGCTAAAAATCATTCAGAGCTGCCCATAAATCAGCAGAGGTAAATCAGCGGCGTAGGGTTGGACGCGTTCTCTTCCTTATGTGAGGTTGCAGCAGTGGCCAACGCAAATAAACACAACAGCTAACAGGCTACAGCCCCACGGCCCCGCTTTCAGCCATTAACACCGCAAAAAACACATTTATACAAACAACAGGGCGCTTCCCCTGTATGTAATTAGTGCATTAATTACATACATAGGAAGCGCTCCGTTGTATGTTTATGACATTAAAAGCCAGAAAAAAGGGCGACCGTAGTCGCCCTTCTTTTTATTGCCGTTATTGTGCGGCTTTATCGCCCTCCGTGGTTGTGGCCGGAGCCGCTGCCGGCGCCTTCGCCGCCTTCAGCTTATCCCGCAGCGCCGCGCCGCCGGTGGCCTTACCCTTATCGCTCCACAGGGTAATCATCTCCGCGTCCGGGCCGTAGCGGAACAGCTGGTAGCCGGCTTTTTCCAGCTCCGCTGCCGAGGCGAGGCCTTCGCCGCCGGTGTGGTAGCTGACGGTTACGGCCTTATCCAATTTACCTAGACTGGACGAAA
>CAUSQL010000020.1:0-29542 GCA_963533935.1 uncultured Cardiobacteriaceae bacterium | reverse complement strand
TGGCCCGGCGCAGCTCGTCGGCGCCGCCGAGGGTGTAGCCGGCCAGCACCTGGGAGATTTGCATGATTTGCTCCTGGTAAATCATGGTGCCGTAGGTGGGCTTGAGAATGGGCTCGATGGACGGGTGCGGATAGATGATTTCCCGCAGGCCGTGCTTACATTCCACGAACTGCACGTCCAGCTTGGAACCCAGCGGCCCGGGCCGGAACAGGGCCAGCAGGGAAATGATGTCCTCGAAGTTGTCCGGCTTCATGGCCTGCACCAGCTTCTTCATGCCGTTGGATTCCAGCTGGAACACGGCGGTGGTCTGGCCGCCGGCCAGGGACTGGTAAACCTGCCTATCCTCCAGGTCGATGAGGTTAATGTCGCCGATGTCCTTGCCGCGCCGCTTCAGCAGCTGCACCGTGTCGTCGATGATGGTTAAGGTCTTCAGGCCGAGGAAGTCGAACTTCACCAGGCCCATTTTCTCGATGTCGTCCTTGTCGAACTGGGTGGCGGCGGGCTTTCCCGCTTCTTCCGCGTAGAGGGCGGAAAAGTCCGTCAGCACGCTGGGGGCGATAACCACGCCGGCGGCGTGCTTACCCACCGAGCGGCACAGCCCCTCCAGCCGCAGGCAGATGTCGATGAGCTGGCGCACCTCGGGCTTTTCCTCGTACTCCCCCTGCAATTCCCGGGAACTCATCTCCAGGATTTTCTCCCGCTCCTTGCGCGCCATCTCCTCCTCGCCGACCGGCACTTCCTGGGCCTTAAGCACCCGGGCGCTGCGGCCCAGGCTGTCGTTCAGGGTTACGCCCAGGGCCTTGGAAATCATCTTCGCCAGCCGGTCGGTTTCGCTGTAGGCCATGCCGAGGGCGCGGCCCACGTCCCGCACCACCCCCTTGGCGGCCATGGTGCCGTGGGTGGCAATCTGCGCCACCGCCTCGTGGCCGTAGGTGTCGCTGACATATTTAATGACCTCGTCGCGGCGCTGGCCGCAGAAGTCGATGTCGAAGTCCGGCATGGACACCCGCTCCGGGTTCAGGAAGCGCTCGAAGAGCAGGTCGTAGGGCAGCGGGTCCAGGTTAGTTATTTCTAGGGAATAGGCGACCAGGGAACCGGCGCCGGAGCCGCGGCCCGGGCCCACGGGAATCTGGTGCCGCTTGGCCCAGCCGATGAAGTCACTGACGATGAGGAAATAGCCGCTGAAGCCCATGTTCTGAATGACCTGTAATTCCAGCGCCAGCCGCTCCCTATATTCCCCCTCCTTGGCCGCCCGCTCCGCTGCGTCGGGGAAGCGCGCCGCCAGCCGCTTCTCCAAGCCCGCCTCGGCCAGATGCACCAGGTATTCGTTGGCGCTTAAACCTTCCGGCGTCGGGCAGTCCGGCAGGTAGACCTGGCCCAGCTTCAGTTCCAAATTGCACATTTCCGCCACCGCTAGGCTGTTGGCCAGCAGCTGCGGCGGGAATTGCTGTAAATCTCCTTCGCTCTTCAGGTAGAACTCGGGGGTGAAGGGCCGCGGCCGCTGCGGGTCGGCCACCGTGTGGCCGGTGGCGATGCAGTGGCGCACCTCGTGAATCTCGAAGTCCTCGCGCACCGGGAAGCAGGCCTGGTTGGTGGCCACCGTCGCCACGCCCAGTTCCGCGCCCCAGCGTTGGTAGCAGGCCAGCAGTTCCTCCTCCAGCGGCAAATTCAGCAGGGTGGCCTGGAAGTAGTAATGGCCGGCGAAGCAGCGTTGCCAGTGGGCGATGCGCTCGCGGGCGCGGTCGTCGCTACGGTAGAGCCGGGCCAAATCGCCGTGGACGCCGCCGGACAGGGCAATGAGGCCGGCGCACTGCTGCGGATTAAGGCGGGCGAAGTTCACCGCCTGGCCGTCCTGCCCCTGGTCCTCCAGGTACAAATGGCTGATGAGCTGGCAGAGGTTTTTAAAGCCCGTTTCGTCCCTGACCAGGAGAATCAGCTGGAAAATCCCGTCGCCGTCGCGCACGGACAGGTCGCAGCCGATGATGGGCTTAACGCCGCGCTGGCGCGCCTGCTGGTAGAACTTCAGGGCGCCGTAGATATTGTTGCGGTCGGTGAGGGCCAGGGCCGGCATCTGCTGCTCCTGGGCAAATTGGGCCAGCTGGCCGACGGTGAGAATGGAATCGCTAAGGCTGTATTCGCTGTGGCAATGGAGATGGACAAAACTCATGGTCGTTGGAAAGGGAAAGGGGCCGCTAATTTTAGCGCCGATGGCAGCGGCAGAAATTGACCGATTACAAACAACCGGGCGCTTTAGCTGTATGTTTAAATGCTCTAAATACATACAACTAAAGCGCCCTACTGTTTGTAAAAGGGCTTATACAAACGGACGGGCGGTTGTTCGCACCTGCGGTGCTCACGCGCTGCGCGCTTCTCCTGTATGTAATTAAGCCTTAAATACGTACCGCTACGGCGCGCCGCACTACGCCGCCGGCAACCGGCTTAGCGGCGACCGCTACGCAAACTGCCGTTAGATTCGGCCCAGGGCTATGGTTTTACAAACAACCGGGCTGCTGTTCGTGCTACGCACTCAGTTGTTCGTGCTGCGCACTCACTCCGCTTCACTTCGTTTCGCTTCTCGCTTCGCTGCTGTTCTCCCTACGGTCGCCAGCTTCGCTGGTCGCACCGGCGGTGCTCACGCGCTGCGCGCTTTAGCTGTTTGTAAAAATAGGCTATTTTACGTACAGGGAAAGCGCCCGTATGTTTGTAATTAGCCTTTTACAAACACACGGGCGCTTTAGCTATATGTAATTAAGCCTAAATAGGTACCCGCCGGCGCCAATGACCTAATGCAACGGCCGGAAGCGGCCGCCCACCATGTCGCAGTCGGTCTTGGTCATGTAATCGCTGCTCTGGCAGTACGGGCCGCGGCAGGCCTTAATCTGCTCGCAGTAGCCGCGGGCCAGGTACTTATCGCTGTCCATGCGGTAGCCGCAGCCGCCCAGCAGTAGCAGTAGCAAAAGTTTCTTCATGGCTTCTCCTAGATTAGAAAGCGCCGGTAGGCGCCGTTGTTGGTCTCTTCGTAATATTTGTAGCCGATGGCGCGCAGGTACTCGTCCAAATTGTCGTCGCCGCCGCTGATGCCGACCAGCACGCTGCTGTAGTCCGAACCCTTGTTGCGGTAGTGAAACAGGCTGATGTTGTACTTGCTGCCGAGGGTCTCAAGGAAGTGCAGCAGGGCGCCGCTGCGCTCGGGAAAGCCGAAGCGGAACAGCCGTTCCCGTTCCAGCGGCTCGTTGGGCGACCCGCCCAGCAGGTGGCGAATGTGGTTCTTCGCCAGCTCGTTGGCGCTGAGGTTTTCGCAGCGGTAGCCCTGGGCCGTCAGCCGCTGGCAGATGGCTTCCAGCTGTTTTAAACCGTTGCTCAGCTGTAAACCGACGAAGATTTCCGCCCGCTCGCGGCTCTGGAAGCGGTAGTTGAACTCGCTGATGTTCTCGTCGGCCAGGGCCTGGCAGAAGCGCAGAAAGCTGCCCGCCTCCTCGGGAATGGTTACGGCGATGAGCCCCTCCCGCTGTTCGCCCAGCTCGGTGCGCTCGGTGATGTAGCGCAGCCGCTCGAAGTTCATATTGGCGCCGGAAACCACGTGCATGAGCGTGAGATTCTTCTGGCTCTGGGCTAGGGCCCATTTCTTTAGGCCGGCCAGGGCCACGGCGCCGGAGGGTTCAGAGATGGCGCGGGTGTCTTCAAATAAATCCTTCATGGCGGCGCAGATTTCGTCGGTGCTGACGGTAACGAAGTCGTCCACGTACTGTTTAATCAGCTGGAAGGTAACCTCGCCGGGCTGCTTCACCGCCACCCCGTCGGCGAAGATGCCCACGCTCTGCAGTTCGATGCGCTCGTTCTTCGCCACCGCCTGGGTCATGGAAGCGGCGTCCTGCGGTTCCACGCCGATAATTTTTATTTCCGGCCGCAGCAATTTCACCGCCAGGGCCACGCCGGAGGCCAAGCCGCCGCCGCCGATGGGCACGAAGATGGCGTCGATGGCGCGCTGGTACTGGGTGAGAATTTCCAGGCCGATGGTGCCCTGGCCGGCGATGATGTCCGGGTCGTCAAAGGGGTGAATGTAGATGTAACCGAACTCGTCCTGGAGTTCGTGGGCCCTCTGGGAGGCCTCGTCGTAGAAGTCGCCGTGCAGGACGACTTCCACAAAATCGCCGCCGAAGCGTTTCACCGCCTCCAGCTTGATGGCCGGCGTGGTGGTGGGCATGACGATTTTCGCCTTAATGCCGAGCTTGCTGGCCGCCAGGGCGACGCCCTGGGCGTGGTTGCCCGCCGAGGAGCAGATGACGCCGCGCTGCCGTTCCTCCGGGCTCAGGCGGCACATCTTGTTGTAGGCGCCGCGCAGCTTGAAGGAGAACACCGGCTGCAGGTCTTCCCGCTTGGCGTAGATTTGCTGGCCCAGCCGGTCGGAGAGCTTGGCCATGAAGCTGAGGGGCGTCTTCTGCGCCACGTCGTAGACCGGCGAAGTAACGATGTTTTTCAGGTAATTGTGCATGGGTTAATCCGGGCAAAAGGGCCATTTTAAGCCGCCGCCCGGGCCATTTCGGCCCTTATTACCAACAATGGGGCGCTCTCTATGTATGTAAATTGGGCGAAAAATACATACATCAAAAGCGCCCGTCTGTTGGTATCCCCTTGATTTTGCCACTCATTTAAGCAGCGGTGGCGGCGGCGGAACCCGTAAAATCTAGGCCTTTAATTAGGGAGAGTTAAATGCATAGTTACAGCGGCTATTTCGGCACCGACGGCGTGCGCGGCCTGGCGGGCAAATTGCCCATGACCCCGGAATTCGTCTTGCAGCTGGGCTGGGCCCTGGGCTGCGTGCTGCGCGACCGCGGCGCCGGCCGCAAGGTCATCATCGGCAAGGACGCGCGCATTTCCGGCTACGTCTTTGAGTACGCCATGGCCTCGGGCCTGTTGTCCGCCGGCATCGACTGCCACCTGCTCGGCGTAATCCCCACGCCGGCCATCGCCTATTTCACCCGCACCTTCCAGGCCTCGGCGGGCGTCGTCATCAGCGCCTCCCACAATGAGTACAGCGATAACGGGGTAAAAATCTTCGCCCAGGGCGGCATCAAGCTGTTGGACGAGGAGGAGCGGCGCATCGAGCATTACCTCAATCAGCCCATGAAAATGGTGGAAAGCTCCCAGCTGGGCAAGGCCTACCGGCTGGAGGGCAACCGGGAACGCTACATCGAGTTCTGCAAGAACTCCATTCCCCTGGGCCTGCCCTTCCAAAAGCTGAAAATCGTCCTGGACTGCTCCAACGGCGCCACCTACGCCATCGCCCCGCCGGTGTTCCGCGAGCTGGGCGCGCAAATCACCCTCATCGGCGGCGAACCGGACGGCTTTAACATCAACGCCGGCTGCGGTTCCACCCACCCGGAATCCCTACAGCGCAAGGTGCGTGAGCTGGGCGCCGACCTGGGCATTGCCTACGACGGCGACGGCGACCGGGTCCTAATGGTGGACCGGGGCGGCCGGCTCATCGACGGCGACCATTTGCTCTACGTAATCGCCCGCTACCGCGCCTTTAAGGGGGAAGAGCTGCGCGATGTGGTCGGCACCATCATGACCAATCTGGCCATCGAGCAGGCCTTCCGGGAGCTAAACATTAATTTCCACCGCACCAGGGTGGGCGACCGCTACGTGCTGGAGAAAATGCAGGCCATCGGCGCCAAGGTGGGCGGCGAAAGTTCCGGCCACATCATCTGCTTGGACCGCAATTCCACCGGCGACGGCATCATCGCCAGCCTCCAGATACTGGCGGCCATGCTGGAGATGGATAAGAGTCTGGAAGAGCTGGTGGCGCCGTTAAAGCCCTATCCCCAGGTCAGCGGCGACGTGAAGGTGCACGACCGCAACGGGGTCATGGAACGGCCGGCGGTGGTGGAAGCGGTACATAAGGCGGAAGGACTGCTGGGCGCCACCGGCCGCACGGTCATTCGCCCCTCCGGCACGGAGCAGAAAATTCGCATCATGGCCGAAGGCCAGGACGTGGCCCTGCTCCAGCAGGTGGTGGATTTGGTGGCGGCGGCCATTCGCAGCAGCGAGTAGGGGAATTTACAAACGGACGGGCGCTTATACTGTATGTAATTAAGGCCTTAATTACATACAGTATAAGCGCCCGTCTGTCGGTAAATGCTTCCCCTAGGTCTGGTAAACGAAGAGAAAGACCCCCAGGCGGCAGTGTTCTTCCAGCTGATTCAGCATCAGCTCGTTGTCCCGCCCCTCGGCCAGATTGGTGTCCAGCTGGGCAAAGGCCCGCAGCTGGTCGAGAAATTCCTTCTGCTCCTCGCCCAGGGGCGGCTTAACCCGGTCGAAGACGTAGAGAAAGCCCTGCAGCCACTGCACCAGGCTTTCCGCCCGGGCGCTTAGAGGTTCTTCGGCCAGGGCCAGCCGGTAAATCATCTGCCCCTCCTCCAGCTCGCCGCGGATATGCTCCGCCATTTCCCGCATCAGCTGCTGGGTGATGGCACTGGGCTGGTGCTTGGGGCTAAAGGCCAATTCGTTGATTTCCTTGTCTTTTTTTAGGAGTACGGCGGCGGTCAGCAGGCCGTGGAATTCCGCCGGCTCAAACCAGAGCCGTTGCTGGTCGATAAAAGCGGCTAAAGCCAGGTAATTTAAGGGCTGAGTCATGGTTTCGCGGGGCCTATGCTAAAATTCAGCCACAATTTTAAAGTGAGGTTTTTTTTATGCAAGACAACAAACTACGCCTTGATGAAATTAGCGCCGTACAGAAAAAGGTGGAAGCCCTTATTCATCACTGGCGCAGACTAACGAAAGAGCATAAAGCCCTAATGGAGCAGCACGAACAACTGCAGCGCGATTACGAAAAGTTACAGCTGGACAGTGCCAATGAAATTAAAACCGCTGCCCTAAATTGGCAGGAGGAAAAATCCCTGTTGGTTACAAATTTAGAGCAGGAAAAGGAAGAGTACATCGCCCAATACGAACAGAAGGAAAAGGCCGTCAAGGAAGAAATGGCCCGGGTGAATAAATTAAACGAGGCCATGATGGCCCGCATTCGAGGAATTAGCAATGACTGATAGGATTAACGTCAATCTCCGCATCAACGGCAAGGACTACACGCTGCAATGCCGCCACCCGGAACGGGAACAAATGCTGCGGGCGGCGGAAAAATTAAACGGGGAAATTCGCGCGCTTCAGCATAAATATCCCAGCATGGACATTGAAAAGATTATGGCCCTGGCTGGCCTGTCCCTGGCTAACTATCTCATTCAGAACGAGGAAACCTTCATTAAGGAAATTCGCCTGGTGAATCGCGTGTCCGAAGGCCTAACTACCCAGCTGGACCAGGTGTTAAACGACATCGAAAATAAAGAGTCCGGCGGCGAAGAGCCCAACAATGGCAGCGACGAGGAAAAGGAACAGGGCAACGGCGACAGCTATGAATTTAACCCTCTATAAATTATTGCCCAAAAGACTAACCAGCTGGCTGATGTACAAATTGGCCAGAATTGAGTGGCCGCCGCTGAAAAATCTCATTATTCGCGGCTATATTCATTACACCAAGGCCAATACGGACTTTAGCCCGGAAAAAAATCCCCTCAATTACCAAAGCCTCAATGATTTCTTCACCCGCCCACTCATAAAAGAGCTGCGGCCGCTGGAGACCGGCTTCGTTAGCCCCGTGGACGGCCGCTGCGCCATCTGGGGCGAAGTTAATCATCGCACGGTCATGCAGGCGAAAAACATCAGCTATTCCCTGGCGGAACTGCTGGCTAGCAATGGCTGGGCGGAACTGTTTGACGGCGGCAGCCAGGCCACCATTTACCTGGCGCCGGACGACTACCACCGCATTCACGCCCCCTGCGACTGCCGCCTGTTGGCCATGCACTTCGTCAGCGGCGCCAAGCATTCGGTGGCTCTACCGCTGCTGGGGCAAATTCCCCGCATCTTCGCCGCCAACGAACGGCTGGTTTGTCTCTTTGACAGTGAGGAATTCGGCCAGTTCGCCATGGTCTGGGTCGGGGCGCTGAATGTTTCTTCCATTTCCACCCGCTGGGCCGGAGAAATGCGGCGGCAGCGCAACAACCACTACGATTACCGCAACTACGCCATGAATTTCGCCCGCGGCGAGGAGCTGGGCCAGTTCAATCTGGGTTCCACGGTCATTCTGCTGCTGCAAAGGGACAAAATTCAGTGGGACGGCGCCCGGCTGGACGGGCGGAAAATCCTGCTCGGCCAAAGCCTTGGACGTTGAAATCTTCACCGACGGGGCCTGCAAGGGTAATCCGGGCCCCGGCGGCTGGGCGGCGCTGTTGCGCTACGGCCACCACGAAAAGCAGTTGAGTGGCGCCGAAGCCCATTGCACCAATAATCAGATGGAACTGCGCGCCGCCATTGAGGCACTGAAAATCTTAAAACGCCGCTGCTCCGTCATTCTCACCACCGATTCCAATTATCTGCGCCGGGGCATTAGCGAATGGCTACCGAACTGGAAGAGAAAGGGCTGGAAAACCGCCAGCGGTCAGCCGGTTAAAAATGTGGAACTGTGGCAGGAGCTGGAACAGCTGGCCAAATATCATGAAATTCAGTGGCGGTGGGTAAAGGGCCACAGCGGCCATCGGGAAAATGAACTGGTGGACGAGCTGGCTAATCAGGCCATTGCTGCCCTTAAATCAAATCAGAGCGAAACGAAAAACTAGTTTACCTACAACGGGGCGCTTCCCCTGTTTGTAATAGCCCTTGATTATTACAAACAGGGGAAGCGCCCCGTTGTATGTTTATGTTGGCTTAAGACCATAAAAGAAGCGCCCCCGAGGGAGCGCTTCTTCATTATGCAAGTTCTAAATAATCTTTTGTAAAGATTAGAAGTTGTGGCGAAGACCAACCACTGCTTCGTAGTAGCCTTTTTCTTCGGCACCAGAAACAGAGTTCTTCTGGTAAGCGGCTTCAACCCACGCGAAAGTACGTTTGCTGAAGTTGTATTGGTAGCCTAGCATGCCACGGTAGGCGGTTTTTAGACCTCTTTGAGTTGGGTCGTTAGCTTCAGCACCAATGCGGAAGGTGTTAGTGTCGTCTAAACGGTACTGAGCCAATAGGGCGTAGTAGTTGCGGCGGCTAGAGGCGTGCTCGTAGTCGAAGCCGGCATATAGACCTTGGTCATCCGGGTTACCGTAGGAAAGAGACGCAGTAACTGCTTCCTGGGTACCGTTTTTATTAGTTGGGTTGCCATTTAGGTCAGCATCACCGTCGGTGCTGGTATAGGTGGAAGCGATGCTAATGCCGTTCCAAGTGTACTGAATGGCAGCTTGACCGGTGGAGAAGTTACGGCTGTCAGAAGTTGGAGTAGAGCGGCCGCTGTCTGGGTAAGTGTTGCTACCGTCAAGTACGCCAGCCAAACCGATGGTTACACCGTAGTCGTCGGCGAACTGCTGGCTAGTTACATATTTAACTAGTTTGGCATTACGGGTATTGGTATACATGCTGCCAGAAACTTCTACGAATTCATCGGCACGACCGAAGAAATCACTACGTAGGTTATCTTGCTTACCGAAGGTAAGTGTGCCAAAGTCGCTGGCTAGACCAACCCACGCTTGACGGATTTCTTTCTGGGCACCGTTAAAGGTATCAGTGTCATAGCCGAACTCTAATTTATAAATAGCTTGCAAGCCACTGGCTAGGCCTTCAGTACCCTTAATGCCAAGACGAACACCATTGTTTTTCAAATCAACAACAGTTTTACGTTTTCTGCCGTTTTCGTCTTTTTTGTTATTAGTGCTAACACCATAGCCGATACGGCCATAAAGAGTAGTAGTGTCATCGCTAGTGCTTTGCTGCTGGGCTTGAGCCACCGAAAGTGAACTTAAAACCATTGCGGCTAGAGCGGTTAATGTCAATTGTTTTTTCATAACAAGTCCTTGTTAAATATTTACGTAAAAAGAATTCAGTGAAAACCTATTCACAAACCTATGTATGGAGATGATATTAACCATAATGTTCCGCTTATGCAAGTGTTTTTGTAGTAAATAAACAACAGGGCTAAGATTGCAGATAATCATCGTCCGGGTTGCACCAATTATTATAAATCATTTGTTGTTCGGCACTATTTAAATCCAGACGCGCCTGCACCTGCTGCAACAGGGGGCGGTGGCGGGGAAATTCCACAAAATAAAAGCTGCGACTGCCAGCCTGGCGCGTGCCGGACATGTCGCCAGAGCCGCGCAATTCTAAATCCGCCTCGGCTATGGCAAAGCCATCAGTAGTTTGCCGCATCATGGCCAAACGCCGTTGCGCCAACTCCGTCAATTCGCTCTGGTACAACAACAGACAGTAGGATTGCTGTTCACCGCGCCCCACCCGGCCACGCAACTGGTGCAGCTGGGCTAGGCCGAAGCGCTCTGCGTTCTCCACAATCATTAGGCTAGCGTTGGGCACGTCCACGCCCACCTCAATGACCGTCGTGGCTACCAGCAGGGAAATTTCATTGGCGGCAAAGCGTTCCATGATGGTCTGACGCTCGTCGCTGGGGGTTTTGCCATGCAGCAGGGCAATTTTCACGTCCGGCAGCCGCTGGCGCAGCAGTTCCGTTAAATCCAACACATTTTCCACCGGTGGGCCTTCGCTTAAATCCACAGCCTCATCAATATATGGGCAAACCCAATAGGCCTGGCGGCCGCTGCGGCAGTTTTCTCCCACCCGCTGGATTATTTCCTCCCGGCGGCTATTGCTGAAAACCATGGTTTGCACCGGTGTTCGCCCGGCCGGCGGCACGTCGATAACCGATAAATCCAGCTCACCATAGCTGCTCATGGCTAAAGTGCGGGGAATGGGCGTGGCCGTAAGGATTAATTGGTGCGGGCTTAGGCCAGCTACACCTTTTTGCCGCAACCGCTGGCGCTGTTCCACACCGAAGCGGTGTTGTTCGTCAATGACCACTAGGGCCAAATCCTGATATTGCACCTTCTCCTGGAAGAGGGCATGGGTGCCAACGATAATTTGCGCACTACCGTCGCCGATGGCCGCCAGCGCCTTGCGATTTTTACTAGTTAATAGAGCAAGTTGCACTGGCAATTCACCCAGCAATTTCTGCATAGAATTAAAGTGCTGCTGGGCTAATAGTTCCGTGGGTGCTAGGACACAGGCCTGTTTACCTGCCGCCACAGCACTTAAACAGGCTTCCAGTGCTACCACGGTTTTGCCCGAACCCACATCACCCTGCACCAGGCGCATCATGGGATAGGGTTGAGCCAAATCAGCATTGATTTCCCCAATTACTTTTTTTTGGGCGGCGGTTAATTGAAAGGGTAATTGGCGATGGAATGAATCAATTAGTGTTTTATCAATGGTTAATTGTGGCGCCAATTCCCGTTGACGATTTTCACGAGCCTTCGCCAGCGAGAATTGGTGGGCTAATAATTCCTCTTCGGCCAATAGTTCTTTAGCCGCTGCCACTTCGGTTAGCGAAGTGGGGAAATGCAGCTGTTCCACCGCGTCGCGGAAGGCACCCGCCGGCAGCAGCGCTATGGCCCGGCGAATTATTTCCTTAAAGCTGCGGAAGGTGGCGCGGCGGCCATAGACCGCGTTAATGTGCGGGGTGAATTCATTGTTGGCCGGGTCATCGAGCCAATTAATTTTCGGGTGATTAATTACGTGGCTTTGTTCATAGCTGTCAAAGCCCACTTTGCCGAAGAACAGCCCCTCACGGCCCAGGCGAAAGTTGCCGGTGGTATGGTTGGAAAAATTAAAAAACAGCACGTTGCAGTAGTCCGTGCCGTCGGTCAGGGTGGCCTTAAACATCTGCCGATTGCGGCCGTTGATGATTTTGGTCGAATGCACCTTGGCCTGGAACAGCACCTCGCTGTCCAGCTGTAGTTCGGCCAGGGGTGTAATTTTTGTGCGGTCTTCGTAGCGCAGGGGAATGGCAAAAAGCAGGTCCGCCAATGTGATAAAGCCAGCCCTTTCACAGTGGCTGGCTTGGCTTTTGGTCAATTCCATGACCTGCTTGAGGGGCTTATAAATCAACGGGCCACCACTGCTTCCACTTCTACCAGAGCACCCTTGGGCAGTGCAGCCACCTGGAGGGCGGCCCGGGCCGGATAGGGGGCGGTGAACCATTTTTCCATGATGCTATTAAGCTCGGCGAAATCGGCCAGGTCGGCCAGATAGATGTTCAGCTTAATGGCCTTCTGTAAATCACTGCCGCCGGCCTCACAGACTGCCTTGAGATTTGAAAATACCCGATTAGCTTGCGCGGTGAATCCATCTTCTAATGTCATGGTTTCCGGATTAAGGCCGATTTGGCCGGAGAGAAAAATCAGGTCGCCGTGGGCCACGGCCTGGGAATAGGTGCCGATAGCTTTAGGTGCCTGGGGGCTATTGATGATTTCCTTACTCATGAAATACCTCGTGGTTTTTTGAAAATGGGTCGCGGGCTTGGGGCATGACGCGGTACACATTGGCCACCCCGTCAATCTTACGCATTTCCCCCTTAATGTCCTGCAGCTGCTGCAAATCTCGCAGTTCTAGCCAGAGCAGCAGGGTGCTGCGGTCGCTGGCCTGGAGCGGTTGCTCGTCCAGCAGCATGTTTTGAATATTAATGTGATATTTCTTCAATACGGCGCTGACGTCGAAGAGCAGGCCAGGACGGTTGGCCGCCTCAATGCAAATTTGTCCAATGAAGAGGCCAACGGTTGGTTCTGCCCAGCGGCACTGCACCAGTGGGTCCTGCTGGTCCATTACCGCCAGCTCACAATTTTTCCGGTGCACAGCACAGCCCTGGGCGGTTAGGCGGCCAACTATGGGTTCATAGGGCAGTGGCGTGCAGCAGTCGGCACAGTAAATGCCATCTGCCGTGGCGCGGCGCACGATGAGACTATCGCCGCCGGCCAGTTCTTGGCCCTTTAATAGGGCCAGCATGAGGGAATTAACCGAACGTCTACCGCGGCCAATGGCCATGAATAGGGCCTCGGCACTAATTTTCTCCTGCTTTAACAAATTGTCCAGCTCTGGCTGCACCTGTTCCAGCTGATAACCCTGACTCTCTAGCCGGTTAACCAGCAATTCCCGTCCCAGCTTCAAGGCCTGTCGGTCGTCCTGCCGGTGCAGATAGCGGTTGATGGCCTGTCTGGCCTGGGGACTAACCACGTACTTCAGCCAATCTGGCGACGGCTGCGCCTGCGGGTCGCAGAGAATTTCCACGGTGGCGCCATTGGGCAGCGGATGATAAATGGCGAAATCCCGGCCATTCACCCGGGCAGCGCGGCAGTGGTTGCCAATTTCGCTGTGAATGTTGTAGGCAAAGTCCAGGGCCGTAGCGCCCAGCGGCAGTTCCAGCCGGTCATTGCGGGGGGTGAACAGATTAATGGTTTGACGCTGGCCGATTTCTTCCTTAATGGTTTCATAGGCCACCAGCGGATTAACCCCGTCCGAGCCTATTTCCCTCAGCTTACTGAGCCAGCCGGTCAGTTGGTGGCGGGCTTGGTCAGCGAAGCCCTTATCCAGGGCAAAATTGTTCTCGTTGTAGAAGCTGGCAATCAGGCCCAGTTCGGCCAATTTATCCATGGTTTCCGTGCAAATCTGCACATTTAGCACCCGTTCCCCGTTTTTATCGTGGCGCAGTACGCTGCTGTGCAGGGCCTGATAGCCGTTCTTTTTGGCCAGGGCAATGTAGTCGCGGAATTTATCGTCGATGGGTCGGTAAAGGTGATGTACCCGACCCAACGCCCGATAGCAGTCGTCCTCGCTGGTGGTGATGATGCGCAGGGTGGCGGTTTTAATGGCGGCGGCAAAGGAACCCTTGCGGCGCATGCGGTCGTAAATTCCGTAGAGGTAACGGCGGCGCTTGATGACCTTCACGTTCTCCAGGTTTACGGCGGCGAAGGCCCGTTGCAGCTCCCCGTCAATTTCCTGCACCAGCTGGTCATTGGCGAAATTCTTTTCGTAGTGGTGCTTAATGATTTTTGCCCGCCACGGATAAAGATATTGGAAGGCCAAATCCTCCAGCTGGGAGGCGAAGTAGAACATGCCCAGCTGCTGGGACAGGTGCACGTAAACTTCCACCGTTTCCCGGGCAATGCGTTTTTGTTTTTCCGGGGGAAAGGCGTCCAAGGTCTGCAAATTGTGCAGCCGGTCCGCCAGCTTCACCAGCAGCACCCGCGGGTCTTGAATGAGCGCCTCCAGCATGTTCAGAAAGCTGCCCGCCTGGTTGCGTTTCGGGTCGCTTTCCTTAATTTTCTGAATCTTGCTAACGCCCTGGACGATGTAGGTAACTTCCGGGCTGATGGCCTTGGCCATTTCCTCACTGGAAATGGCCGTATCTTCCAGAACGTCATGGAGCAGGGCGCCCTGGAGCACCGTGGCGCCGTAGTGCAGCTGGGCAAGGATTTTCGCCACCGCCAGCGGGTGGGTGATGTAGGGGGCGCCGTCGGCCTTGCGCACCTGACCATCGTGGGCGCGGGCGGCATAAACGGTGGTTTTTAAAAGGGTATCCCGAATGTTAGGGCTGAGGTAATCCAGTTGGGCGGCTAATGCCTGCCAGCTTTGCCAGATTAGCTCGGCGCCCTGGCAGCCCTGGAAGGGATTCCCCTGTGGGGGGTTCATGGCTTAATAACTGCTGCGGCTCAAAATATTTTCAATGGAATTTTCGCCGGCCTGAATTTCCGCCAGGGCTAGGATTGTGGCCTTGCTGCTACCGTCATCGGGCACCAGGGGGTGATGGCCCTGGGCCAGCTGACGGGCGCGGCGGGCGGCGGCCAGTACCAGGCGGAAACGGTTATTTTCGCCCTTTAGACAGGCTTCAATGGAAATGTCATTCATGGGGGATTTATACCTCGTATGGGGAAGAAAGATGGGAAGCGCACCGCACCGCCCGTTATCCTGCACCCTTGAACCGGCAAGGTTCAAGGCGGCCATCTCAGCAATCTTTCGGCTTCCCATTCACGATGGGCCTGCACAGCTAATTGCGTCCGATGTCCTGTGGAGTAAATTTAGGAACAAGGGGTTCGAGGAACCACGCAGCGGGCAGAAACGCTTCACGGAAAATATAGCGCCAATAATCGGACGGGTAAAGGGGGAGCGCCGTTGTTTTTTTGTTGGTTTTTCAGATTAATTTGCCCCCGTTGAGAAACGGCCGGGCGGTGGTTCACTGCGTTCACATTTACGGGTTTTTACAAACGGACGGGCGCTCTCCCTGTATGTAAATATGGCATTATTTACATACAGGGAGAGCGCCCGTCCGTCGGTAAATTACCGGCTAATCCACATTTAGCACCGGTGCCGCGCTCTCTTCCGACAGCAGCACCGTCATCATGCTGGTGATGAGCTTGGCCTTGTCCGCGTCGTTCAGATTGACAATCTGCCGCTCGCTGAGCTCCGCCACCGTGTGTTCAATCATTTCGATGGCACCGCGCACCAGCGCCTGACGGGCGAGAATCACCGCCTCCGCCTGCTGGCGCCGCAGCATGGCCTGGGCGATTTCCGGCGCGTAGGTGAGGTGGGTGAAGCGGGCCTCGTCGATGGCAATGCCCGTCTGGACCACCCGCTCCTGCACCATTTGCTGCAGCTGCTTCAGCAGGCCCTCGCTGTGGCGGCTGAGGCTTTCCTGCCCGTCGTGGCCGTTGTAGGGGTGATGGCTGGCCAGGGTGCGCAGGGCGCTTTCACTCTGCACCTGCAGGAATTCGTGGACGTTCTCCACGTCCAGCACCGCCGCCGCCGGATTATCCACGTGGTAAACGATGGCCGCGGCGATTTCAATGGGCGTGCCTGAGGAGTCATTAACCTTCAGGGTGGTGGTCAGATAATTCTGGGTGCGCAGGGACACGCGCCGGGTGTGGTAGAAGGGCAGAATCCAAAAGAAGCCGGCCCTGGTGAGAATGCCCGCGTAGTTGCCGAAGAGGGTGGCCACCAGCGCCGTGTTCGGCTGGACAATGCGGAAGCCGCTTAGGGTAAGGGCGCCAATGAGTGCGGCCAGACCCAGCCCCACCGGCCCGCGGCCGAACAGGGCCAGCGCCACCGCGAGGGCCAGCCCCACCATTAGGGCCGTCCAGCCGTCCAGATGACTTAAATTTTTCCGTTCACTTCTAGTTTGCATAATTCCTCCTAATCGCCGTGTTCACGCAGATAGCGCCATTCGTCCATGATTTGCCCGTCGGGCAGGCGGCAGATGCCGTATTCATTGCCATCTTTATCCTTGAGGGTGTCCGGCTGGCCGCCGGTGCGTTCACAGTAAATGGCCGCCGGGTTGCCGCTGCTGACCGCGCCGCCGGCCTTGGCCTGGGGTTCTTTGCTGGCGCTGCTGAAGGGATTGCCTTTGCAGCCGGCCACCGCCGCCGCCAGGGCCAGTAATAAAATTTTTTGCATAAGTCCTCACTGGTTAGTTAAGGGGAAAATTCCCACCGCTTCCCGCACTTGCAGAAGCCGTGCCTTGGCCTCGCGGCGGGCTTTCTCCGCGCCGCCGCTTAATCTTTCCCCAATCCGCGCCGGTTGCCCCATTAATTCCTGGTACTTCTCACGATAGGGGGCCAGCTCGCCGTTAATCTTTTCAAAGAGCGCCTGTTTAGCTTCGCCCCAGCCGATGCCCCGCTGGTAATGGGCGCGCATGGCCGCCTGTTCCTCGCCGTTGGCGAAGGCGCGGTAAATCTCGAACACCGTGGATTCATCGGGATTCTTCGGTTCTTCTGGCGGCTGGGAATTGGTCTGAATGCGCATAATCTGCTTGCGCAGCGGCTTTTCCCCCTCGAACAGGGCGATGGTATTGCCGTAGCTCTTGCTCATCTTGCGGCCGTCCAGCCCCGTCAGCAGCGGTGTGTCCTCGCTCACCACCGCCTGGGGCAGGGTGAAGATTTCGCCGTAGCGGTGATTAAAGCGGCCGGCGATGTCCCGCGCCATTTCCACGTGCTGAATCTGGTCTTTACCCACGGGAATGTGGCTGGCGTTAAACATGAGAATGTCAGCCGCCATCAGCACCGGGTAGGAGAACAGGCCCATGGAAATGCCGTGGTCCGGGTCCGTGTTGCCCTCTGCCTGGTTGGCATCGACGGCGGCCTTGTAGGCGTGGGCGCGGTTCATTAGGCCTTTCGCGCAGACGCACTGGAGAATCCAGGACAGTTCGAGGATTTCCGGAATGTCCGACTGGCGGTAGAAGGTGGTTTTCTCCGTGTCCAGGCCGCAGGCCAGCCAGGTGGCGGCCACGGCCAGGGTGGAGCCGTGAATCTGCGCCGGGTCGTGGCACTTGATGATGCCGTGGTAGTCGGCGAGGAACAGGAAGCTGTCGGTGGCCGCCCCATTGCACTCCGCAATGGCCGGGCGAATGGCGCCCACGTAGTTGCCGAGGTGGGGAATGCCGGTGGTGGTGATGCCGGTTAGAACGCGATGTTTTTCCATGCTTAAAATCCAAAAGCCCCTATTTTAGGCCGGCCTGGCCCATTGGGCGGGATATGCACACATGGCGCCCGAGCGTTCTTGTTTTACAAACAGACGGGCGCTTTAGCTGTACGTAATTAAAGGCCTAAATACATACAGGAGAAGCGCCCGTCTGTTTGTAAAACAGGTGGGCGCCTGAGCCGACGCAGGAGGCGAAGAACCGCCCGTCCGTCGGTAAAAGCGCATAGGTCGCTCCGGGAGCCGTAGCGTTAAACCGTGTGAATTGCCCTATGCCTTAGGAAACCGGCCTGAATATTTCAGTTCCATGTAGCCACTGACGGGGCCCCAACGAGCGGCCGGGCCAACTGCCAAACTCCCAGCGGATTATAGGCTATGGGGGCTTTATACAAACAGACGGGCGCTTTATATGTATGTATTTTTAAGCCTAGATACATACATATAAAGCGCCCGTCTGTTTGTAAAACAGGTGGGTGCCTGAGCCGACGCAGGAGGCGAAGAACCGCCCGTCCGTCGGTAAAGCCCTAGAAATTCTTATTCAGCTCCACAAAGCCCTGGAATTTATCGAACTTGGAAATGGGCACGTTGCTGTCCGTGCTCTGGTAGCTGAGGGTGAGCCGCGGCGTAAAGCCCTGGTAGTGAATGGCCTTGTGCCACAGGGACAGGCTGCCGGTGAATTCCTCCTTGCGCTCCTTCTTGCCGTGGTAGTCCACCGCCTTGTAGTTGCGCACGCCGTAGCCCAGCGACGTGCGGCTGCTGATGCCCAGCGGCCATTCCTGGCCCCAGCCGACGCGGCCGCCCACCCGGTCGTAGGCGTTGGTTTTAGATTTGGCACCGCTGTGGGTGTAGTCCACCCCCGCCGACCAGAATTGCCGCGGGTTCGGGAAGTACATCACCCCGTTGCTGACCGTCTGGCTGAGGCCGTTGTACTGCTTGGCGTAGCCCTCCTCGTTGTAGCGGGTGTAGCTGGCGTCATAGTAGAAGTTGTATTTCCACTGCGGATTAAGCCAGGCGTTGGCGGCCACGGAACCGCCGAAGGTGTCCGTGTAGCTCTTCAACTTGCTGGTACCGCTGGTGCCGCCGCCATAGAGGCGCTTGGCGTAATAGGGGGTTACGTCCACCCCGTAGATGGGATTGCTGTAGCCGAAGCCCAGGCCGGTGGAGAAGTTCAGGTCGTTAAATTTCTTATTGTTCCAGTAATACTTGCCGTTCAGACTACTTTCCAAATTGATGTGGCGGCCGCCGCCCAGGGACCACTGCTTATTGGCACCAACGCCCGCCCCAACGCCCGTGCCCCGCTGCCGCGGCGAACTCATGGTAATGGACGAACCGTTGGGCAGCTGCATGGTGGTGCCCTGCTTGGCCGCGTTGCCCAGGTTCGGGTCGTGTAGGAAGCTGCCGTTAAAGGAGAAATTCCAGCGGTCCTTATTGTCGATGGCCTCGATGTAGCGGTTAATGACCTTCTGGTCGTTGGCAGTAACCCCCTTAGAGCTGCGCAGCTTCTCAAATTGCCCCTTGGAAGCCTCGTACTCCTGGTTGTAGAACAGCACGCTGGCCAGCTGGAAGCGAATGATGTCGTTGTCCGGGAAGTTGGCGGCCAGCTTGCGGTAGGCGGCCACTGACTGGTTCATGTTCGTATCCGTCAGCATGATGGCATTGGCCCATTCCACCAGCGATTCATCGCGGTTCGGCACCTGTTTATAGAGCTTGACCAGCTTCGGCAATTTCTCCTTGTCCAGATTTTGCAGGGCCTGGGCGAAGTGCTGCTCCAGCAGCTGCGGATTCTTCACCAGTTCCGCATCGCTGTAGCGGGTGCTGATGGGCGCCTGGGCGCTGCTTAAATTCTCCCGCTGCAGGCTGGCGCGGCGAATGTTTTCCTCCTCCTCGCGGCGGATTTGCTGCTGGCTGCGGTCGTCCTGGTTGTGCACGTCCGGGTTACGAATTTGTCTATCTTGCGCCCAGGAAGCCTGGGCCAGTATTAAACCGATGAGAAATAGGGACTTGTTCATAGTTTCTCCACTTCAAGTTGTGAAATTAATTGGGCGAGGGCCTGGCCCCGGTGGGAAAGGCGATTTTTTTCGGCGGAATCCAGCTCGGCGGCGGTTTTATTTAATGGCGGCAGAAAGAACAGCGGGTCGTAGCCGAAGCCGTTGCTGCCCCGCGGTTCCCAGCCGATAACTCCGGCCCAGCGGCCCTGGGCAATGAGCGGCAGCGGGTCGGCGGCGTGGCGCATTAGCACCAGCACGCAGACGTAAAAGGCGCGCCGGTCTTCCTGACCTGTCATCTCCGCCAGCAGCTTCTCATTATTGCCCCGGTCGCCGGCGCCGGAGTAGCGGGCCGAATGAATGCCCGGGCCGTAATTTAGCGCCGGCACACACAGGCCGGAATCGTCGGCCAGGGTGGGTAGACCGCGCCTTTCACAGCCGTAGCGGGCCTTGGCCAGGGCGTTTTCGAGAAAGCTCAGGCCGGTTTCCTCCGGCGCCTCATAGTCCTGGCCAATGATTTCCAGGCCCAGCGGCGCCAGCAGGGCGCCGAACTCGGCGATTTTCCCCGCATTGGCGCTGGCCAGCAGTATTTGCCTCATAGGCCCAGAGCCTGCCGCTGCAGTTCCATAATTTCCCGAATACCCTTGTCGGCCAGGGCCAGCATGGCGTCCATTTCGTCGCGGCGGAAGGCGTGACCCTCGGCGGTGCCCTGAATTTCAATGAAGGCGCCGGCGTCGTTCATGACGATGTTCATGTCCGTTTCCGCCTCGGAATCCTCCAGATATTCCAAATCCAGTATGGGGTGGCCGCGGTAAATGCCCACGGACACCGCCGCCAGCTGGCCGTGGATTGGATTGGTCTTAATTTTTTTCTGCTGAATCATGGTCTTAATGGCATCGGCCAGGGCAACGAAGGCGCCGCTGATGGCAGTGGTGCGGGTGCCGCCGTCGGCCTGGAGCACGTCGCAGTCCAAAGTGATGGAATAGCCGTTCAGCGCGTTTAAATCGACCACGGCGCGCAGGGCCCGGCTGATGAGCCGTTGAATTTCCTGGGTGCGGCCCTGCTGCTTGCCGCGGGCCGCCTCGCGCACGGAACGTTCCAGGGTGGCGCGGGGCAACATGGAATATTCCGCCGTCAGCCAGCCCTGATTCTTACCCTTTAAAAAGGGCGGCACCCGCTCTTCCACGCTGGCGGTGCAGAGCACGTGGGTATTGCCGCATTTGATGAGGGCGGAACCCTCGGCGTGGCAATTTACCTGGCGTTCAATGGTGATGGTGCGTAATTGGTCGTTATTTCTGCCCGATGGCCGCATTGCTTAACTCTCTGAAAAAAATTAACGGGGCAATATAACGCAAATAAACCGGGCCGTTTGTGGTATCTCCGCCACGAAAAAATTCCTTGAATTCGGAAATGCCCGCCCCATTAATTGGTTTAACTAAACATTAAACATCTTTCTGGAGATTTCTATGAATATTAATAAGTACACCGACCGCTTTAAAAGCGCCCTGGAAGACAGCCTCAGCCTGGCCACGGAGCACAATAATAACTATGTGGAACCCATTCACATCTTCAGCGCCCTGTTGCATCAGGAGGGCAGCGTTTACCCCATGCTGCTCACCCGCGCCGGTCTGAATCTGCCGCAGCTGCGCCAGGAGGTGCAGCGGCAGCTGGCCGATTTGCCCCAGGTTAAGCAGGTGGGCGAGGCCAACCTGTCGCAGGAATCGGTCAAATTGCTGAACAGCTGCGAAAAAATCGCCCAGGCCCAGGGCGACAGCTTTGTGGCCGCGGAAGTATTCCTGCTCGCCGCCCAGGAGGACAGCAAATTGGCGAAGCTGTTCCAGGGCGTGGGCAAGGGGCGGCTGGAACAGGTCATTCGCGAGCACCGCGCCGGCGAGAGCGTCCAGGACGCCCAGGCCGAGGACAAGCGGGAGGCATTGAAGAAATACACCATCGACATCACCGCCCGCGCCGAGCAGGGCAAGATTGACCCGGTCATCGGCCGCGACGACGAAATCCGCCGCGCCATGCAGATTCTTCAGCGCCGCAACAAGAATAATCCGGTCATCATCGGCGAACCGGGCGTGGGTAAAACGGCCATCGTTGAGGGTCTGGCCCAGCGCATCGTCAATGGGGAAGTGCCGGAAACTCTACGGCACAAGCGGCTGCTGGCCCTGGATTTGGCCGGGCTGCTGGCCGGCACCAAGTACCGCGGTGAATTCGAGGAACGGCTCAAGGCGGTATTAAAGGAGATTGAGAAATCCAACGGGCAAATCATTCTCTTCATCGACGAAATCCACATGATGGTGGGCGCCGGCAAAAGCGAGGGTTCCATGGACGCGGGCAATATGCTGAAGCCGGCCCTGGCCCGCGGCGAACTGCACTGCATCGGCGCCACCACCCTGGACGAGTACCGCAAGTACATCGAGAAGGATTCGGCCCTGGAGCGGCGCTTCCAGATGGTCATCGTTGATGAACCGTCGGTGGAGGACACCATCGCCATTCTGCGCGGCCTGCAAAACCGCTACGAAACCCACCACAACATCGACATCACCGACCCGGCGCTGGTGGCGGCGGCGGTGCTTTCCCACCGCTACATCACCAACCGCCAGCTACCGGACAAGGCCATCGACCTCATCGACGAGGCGGCGGCGCGCATTCGCATGCAGCTGGACAGCAAGCCGGAGCAGATGGACAAAATCGACCGGCGCCTGATTCAGCTGAAGATGGAAGAGCTAGCCCTGGAGAAGGAGAAGGACGCGGCGTCCCAGCAGCGGCTGAAGGACTTAAAAGAAGAAATCGCCAAGCTGTCCCAGGAATACGCTTCGTTGGAAGAAATCTGGAAGGGGGAAAAGGCGGCGGTCAATGCGGTGGGCGACCTGCGCAACCAGCTGGCCGAGCAGGAGCAGGCGCTGGAAACGGCGCGGCGCCAGGGCGATTACACCAAGATGAGCGAAATCCAGTACGGCATCATTCCCCAGCTGCAGAAGCAGTTGAAGGAGAGCGAGCTGCGCGAGGAGAGCGGCAATCACCTGCTGAAAAATCAGGTTACCGAGGAGGAAATCGCGGAAATCGTCTCCCGCTGGACCGGTATTCCCGTGGCGAAAATGCTGGAGAGCGAGAAGGAAAAACTGCTGCATTTGGAAGAAATTCTGAATAAGCGGGTGGTGGGGCAGCAAACGGCCATTAAGGCGGTGGCCGACGCCATTCGCCGCTCCCGCGCCGGCCTGTCCGACCCGAACCGGCCCATCGGTTCCTTCCTGTTCCTCGGCCCCACCGGGGTGGGTAAAACCGAGCTGTGCAAGGCCCTAGCCCAGCTGCTCTTCGACAGCGAGGACGCCATCGTGCGCATTGACATGTCCGAGTTCATGGAGAAACACAGCGTGGCGCGGCTCATCGGTGCGCCTCCCGGCTACGTGGGCTACGACGAGGGCGGCTACCTCACCGAAGCGGTGCGCCGCAAGCCCTACAGCGTGGTGCTCTTTGACGAGGTGGAAAAGGCCCACGGCGATGTGTTTAACGTGCTACTCCAGGTGCTGGACGACGGCCGCCTGACCGACGGCCAGGGCCGCACCGTGGACTTCCGTAACACCATCATCATCATGACTTCCAACCTGGGCGCCAGCTTGATTCAGGAATTGAGCGCCTCGGACTACGAGGCCATGAAGACGGCGGTGATGGAAGTGGTCAGCCAGCACTTCCGGCCGGAATTCATTAACCGCATTGATGAAAACGTGGTTTTCCACCGGCTGGAGAAACAGCACATGCGCGCCATTGCGGAGCTGCAGCTGCAACGGCTCAACCAGCGGCTCCAGAGCCGCGAGCTGAAATTGGAGCTGAGCGACAGCGCCATGAATCAGCTAATCGAGCTGGGCTACGACCCAATCTTCGGGGCGCGGCCGCTGAAACGGGCAATCCAGCAGTACCTGGAAAACCCGCTGGCCGAGGAAATCCTCGCCGGCAAGTTCGTGCCGCACACGGTGATTCACTGCGACTACGACGCCGCCACCGGCTTCAGCTTTAAATAGCGGTTAATTTACCGACAACCTAAGCGGCCGTCCGTTTGTATAAGCCCATTTACAGACGGACAGGCGCTTTATATGTATGTAATTAAAGTAACAGATACAAACAGCTAAAGCGCCCTACTGTCGATAAAAACCTTATTTACAAACAACAGGGCGCTTCCCCTGTATGTTTTTAAGCTGGAAAATCACACGCCCTCGGCTCGCTGAATGTTGCCTTGAGTGGCGTAACCTTAATATTCAAACCGGCGCGGGCTTAAGGCCGCATTGTTGGCCCAGTCCGCAATATAGACGCCTTAACCGCAACGGTTTTACTAGAACCCGCCTAAGGGCACGAATCCTCGCACTAATTTCTCGCCTTAATCGTTAATTTACCGACGGCCGGGCGCTTTACATGTATGTAATTAAGGGGGAAAATACAAACAGCTAAAGCGCCCCGCTGTCTGTAAAACCTTATTTACAAACAATGGGGCACTTCTCATGTATGTAATTAATGCACCAAATACAAACAGCTGAAGCGCCCCGTTGCATGTAAACGGCCATTTACCGACAGCCGGGCGGTTGTTCGGCCTAACGGCCTCACGCTTCCTTGCTGACGCTCGGGCGCTTCTCCTGTATGTTTTTTAAAGCCCCAAAGCGGCGTATGCTTAGGCCATGTTAAACAGCGACCTGCAGCAAAATCCCCAGCTTTACCGGGGTAAAAACTTCCTCCTCGCCCTCTCCGGCGGCCGCGACAGCGTGGCCCTCTTCCATCACCTGCTAAGCCACCGGCTGAATTTCCGCGCCTGCCATGTCAATCACCAATGGAGCGGCCAGGCCAAGCAGTGGACGGACTTCTGCCGCCGGCTCTGCGCCGGCCATGCCATTGAATTCATTGAGGAAATTCTGCCGCCCCCCAGCGGTAAAAACAGCGAAGCCGAGGCCCGCGCCGGCCGCTACGGCGCCTTAGCCCGCCTACTGCGACCGGGGGAAATCCTCCTCACCGGCCACCAGCGGGACGACCAGCGGGAAACCTTCTTCCTCCAGCTGCTGCGCGGTGCCGGCCTGGACGGGCTGGCGGCCATGCCGCTGCGCAAACCCTTCGGCGCCGGCGAACACTGGCGGCCGCTGCTGCCCTGTAGCCGGGAGGCCATCAGCGCCTACTGCCTAGAGCACGGCCTGGCCTACATCGACGACCCGAGCAACGATAGCGAACGCTACGCCCGCAACCGGCTGCGGCTGACCGTGTTGCCGGCGCTGGCGCAGCACTACGGCCATTTCGACCGCGCCCTCGACCGCACCGTGGCCCACCTCGGCGAGGCGCTGCAATTACAGCAATACTTCCTCGACCGGCTGCTGCCCGGCGCCGTCTTCCCCTGGGACGAAATTCAGGCGCGGGAGAACGGGCTAGTGGCCAAGGCCCTGCTGCGCCGCTGGCTGCAACGGCGCCAGCTGATTCTCGGGGAACAGCGGCTGGCGGCTTTCCTTGCCAGTTTGGGCGGCGCCGGCCTGCCGCAGCTGGCCCAGGCCGGGAAAATTATTCTTTATTATCAAGGGATTATCCACGTTTATGACCAGGCAGAGCCGGCGCCGCCGCCGCCCTTTCGCCCGCTAACTCACTGGCCGGGGCTGGGGACTTTACGGGTGGAACAGGCCCCGGCCGACCGCGAGCTGCGCTGGGGCCTCTATCCGCTGCGGGCCAACTTCCAGCGGCCCGGCCAGCGCTATGCAAGTAATTTGAAAAATTTCTTTCAAAATCAAGGAATTAACCCCATCGACCGCCGCCGGCGGCCGCTGCTGGTGGCCGGTAATGAATGCCTGTGGATTGGCGGCTGCGGCAACCACAAAAACTACCCGGAATTGCAGGTGTTCTGGCAGGGGGCGCCGGAAAATAGCGAGCTTTTCAGTTAGAATTCTGGATTCAACTTAAGGCTTAAAATTTCATGACCACAAAATTTATCTTCGTAACCGGCGGCGTGGTTTCCTCGCTGGGCAAGGGCATATCCGCCGCGTCCATCGGCGCTCTACTGGAGGGGCGCGGCCTGGTGGTAACTCTCATTAAATTAGACCCCTACATCAACGTGGACCCGGGCACCATGAGCCCCTACCAGCACGGCGAAGTCTTCGTAACCGAGGACGGCGCCGAAACGGATTTGGACCTGGGCCACTATGAACGCTTCGTCAATATGCAGGCCAACCGCTTCAATAACTGCACCACCGGCCGCATCTATTCGGAGGTAATCAAGCGGGAACGGCGCGGCGAGTACCTCGGCAAGACCGTGCAGGTCATTCCCCACATCACCGACGCCATTAAAAATCACATTAAACAGGCCGCTGCCGGCAAGGATATCGCCCTGGTGGAAGTGGGCGGCACCATCGGCGACATTGAATCGCTGCCGTTCCTGGAGGCCATTCGCCAAATGGGCCTGGAGCTGGGCAGCCACAGCGCCATGTTTATCCACCTGACCTTAATTCCCTATCTGGCCTCGGCCAAGGAGCTGAAGACCAAGCCCACCCAGCACAGCGTTAAGGAACTGGGCGCCATCGGCATTCGTCCGGACATGCTCATCTGCCGCACCGAACGCAATATTCCCGACGGCGAGCGGCGGAAGATTTCCCTCTTCACCAACGTGCCCTATGAATCGGTCATCAAGGCGCCGGACGTGGCCAATATCTACGAAATTCCCGCCCTCTACCAGCGCCAGGGCGTCGATGACATCATTCTGCGCCACTTCGGCCTAAACAACCTAGAAGCCGCCGACCTCAGCCAGTGGCAGTGGCTCATCGACCAGATGAACCGGGCCAGCGACACCATCACCATCGCCATGGTCGGCAAGTACGTGGATTTGCCCGACGCCTATAAATCCCTAAATGAGGCGCTACAGACCGCCAGCACCCATCAAGGGGTCAAGCTGAAAATCCGCTACATCGACTCCAACCATCTGGAAAACGAGGGGCCGGGGCTGCTGGCCGACGTGCACGGCATTCTGGTGCCCGGCGGCTTCGGCCACCGCGGCGTCATGGGCAAAATGATGGCTATCCGCTACGCCCGGGAAAATAACGTGCCCTTCCTCGGCATCTGTCTGGGCATGCAGCTGGCGGTCATCGAGTACGCCCGCAACGTGCTGAACATCGACGCCGGCTCCACCGAATGGCAGGAGGACCGGGATTTAAACGAACAGCTGCGCGGTCGGCCCCTGGAGCCGGTCATCGCCCTCATGGCCCAGTGGACCAGCGGCGACGGCACCCGGGAAGTGCGCGACAGTGGCAGCGACCTGGGCGGCACCATGCGGCTGGGGGCCCTAAACATTAAGTTAAAGGCCGGTTCCCGCATCGCCACCATCTACGGCAGCGACTCCATCAGCGAGCGCCACCGCCACCGCTATGAGGTGAATCAGAACTACGAGGCGGCCCTGGAAGCGGGTGGCCTGGTCATTTCCGGCCGCTCCGCCGACAGCGGCCTGGTAGAAGCGGTGGAACTGCCGCAGCACCGCTGGTTCATCGCCTGCCAGGCGCACCCGGAATTCCATTCCACGCCGCGGCGCGGCCACCCGCTGTTCCAGTCCTTCATCGCCGCCTGCCAGGAGCAGCCATGAACCTCTGCGGCTTTACCGTTGGCAACGACCAACCCTTCTTCCTCATCGCCGGCAACTGCGTCATCGAGGACGAGGCGACGACCATGCACACGGCGGAGACCCTGAAGGAAATCTGCGGCCGCCTTGGCATTAAGCTGATTTACAAATCCTCCTTCGACAAGGCCAACCGCTCGTCCCTGGACAGCTTCCGCGGCCACGGCCTGGAATTCGGTTTAAAGATACTGCGCAAGGTGAAGGAGGAGCTGGCCCTGCCCATCATCACCGACGTGCACGAGGACACGCCTTTAGACGAGGTGGCCAGCGTGGTAGACGTGCTGCAAACGCCGGCCTTCCTCTGCCGCCAGACCAACTTCATTCAGCGGGTGTGCAGCCAGGGCCGGCCGGTGAACATTAAGAAGGGCCAATTCCTCGCCCCCTGGGACATGGAGCAGGTGGCGAAGAAGGCGCTGGCCACCGGCAACCGGCAGATTCTCCTCTGCGAACGGGGCGCCAGCTTCGGCTATAACAATCTGGTGTCGGACATGCGCAGCCTGGAGGTGATGAAGGGCTTTAATCTGCCGGTGGTCTACGATGCCACCCATTCGGTGCAGCAGCCCGGCGGCCTCGGCACCAGCTCCGGCGGCCAGCGGCAGTTCGTGCCGGCCCTGGCCCGGGCGGCGGTGGCGGTGGGCGTGGCCGGCGTCTTCATGGAAACCCACCCGGACCCGGATAAGGCCCTGTCCGACGGCCCCAACGCGGTGCCGCTGGCGGCCATGGCCGAGCTGCTGGAACGGCTCCAGGCCTTAGACAAGGTACTTAAAGACTGTTAATTAAGTGGCGCCGGTGAATGCGCTATAAAAATGTTTTCAACGTCAATTAAGGAAATTAACCATGACAACCATTGCAAATGTAGAAGCCATTGAAATCCTTGACTCCCGCGGCAATCCCACGGTGCAGGTAACGGTAACTCTGGACAACGGGGTTAAGGGTACCGCCTGCGTGCCCTCGGGTGCGTCCACCGGTTCCCGCGAGGCTCTGGAACTGCGCGATGGGGACAAGGCCCGCTACGGCGGCAAGGGCGTGAAGAAGGCCGTGGACAATGTCAATGGGAAATTGAAACAGGCGCTGGTGGGCAAGGAATTGAACTGCATGGGCTGCCAGGAAAAGCTGGACAAGCTGATGCTGGAACTGGACGGCGACGACTTTAAGAAAAACCTCGGCGCCAACGCCATTTTGGGCGTTTCCCTGGCCCTGGCCCACGCCGGCGCCAACAGCAAGGGCCTGCCCCTGTACCGCTACATCAAGGATCAGGACAGCTACCAGCTGCCGGTGCCAATGATGAACATCATCAACGGCGGCGAGCACGCCGATAACTCGGTGGACATCCAGGAATTCATGATTATGCCCGCCGGCTTCAACAGCTTCAGCGAAGCGCTGCGCGCCGGCGCGGAAATTTTCCACACTTTGAAAAAAGTGCTGAACGACAAGGGCCTGGCCACCGGCGTGGGCGACGAGGGCGGCTTTGCCCCGAACCTGGCGTCCAACGAAGAAGCCCTACAAGTAATCATGGAAGCAATCCAGAAGGCGGGCTACAAGGCCGGCGAGCAAATCTTCCTGGCCCTGGACGTGGCCGCCTCCGAGCTGTACGAGAACGGCAAATACAATCTGGCCTCTGAGAATAAAACCTTCACCTCGGCGGAGTTCGTGGACTATCTGGCCGGCCTGGTGGCCCGTTACCCCATCGTTTCCATTGAGGACGGCCTGGACGAAAGCGACTGGGACGGCTGGAAAATTCTCACCGACAAGCTGGGCGGCCAGGTGCAGCTGGTGGGCGACGATTTATACGTAACCAACCCGAAAATCTTCAAGGAAGGCATCGACAAGGGCATTGCCAACGCCATTCTGATTAAGCCGAACCAAATTGGCTCCCTCAGCGAAACCCTCCAGGCCATTGATATGGCGGACAAGGCCAAGTACGCGGCCATCGTCTCCCACCGTTCCGGCGAAACCGAAGACACCACCATCGCCGACATTGCCGTGGCCACCACCGCCACCCAGATTAAGACCGGCTCCCTGTGCCGTTCCGACCGGGTGGCCAAGTACAACCGCCTCTTGACCATTGAATCCCAGCTGGGCAGCAAGGCGGTCTACGGCGGTAAAAAGGCCCTGCTCGGCAAAATCAAATAATGCAAAACATCTTTATGAAAACCGTGCTCCTGTTTCTGACAGGGGCACTGATTTTTCTCTTTTTGATTCTGCGCCAGCGCGGCGACAGCAACGAGGCGGTGGTGGCGGAAATCGCCAGCCAGAACGACAAAAACCGCAGCTACAACCAATCCATTAAGAAGTTCAACGACGGCATTCGCCGGGAGACGGAAAGCCTGAAATCCGTGCAGAACTTCCGCCACTACGAAATTCTCCAGCGGGAGAAGTTCTCCAAAATCGCCGACGGGGAAGTGTTGGTCTACACCACCGGCGTCGACCTCAACAGCCTGCCGGACATTCCCGGCCTCGACGAGGTCCTGCGGGAAGGCCAGCCGGAACTTTAATTCCTTTGCACTCAAGTTAAGCCGGGCGGTTTCTTCGCCTTCGTGCAGTGCTTTTCCCGCATATTAAAAGCATTATTTACATACAGGGGAAG